>NZ_JADPIU010000064.1:0-468561 GCF_023073075.1 Bradyrhizobium sp. 61
GATCTCATCCTTCGGCCGCCGCCCCAGCAGTGCCCATATTGCCGAAAGCAAATCCTTGAAAAACAGCGGCGAAAACACATTCTGCCAAAGTAGTGCTAGTCTTCATCCGGCTCGCGGACGACTGCCGGCTCGTCGGCTTCATCCTCATCTTCGTCGTCCTCGTCGTCCTCTTCGTCCTCCTCATCTTCATCAGGATCTCGGGGCGGCATCGCGGCGTCCATAGTGACGAGCGGCGTCCAGACGGTCGCCGAGATGAAAGATGCTTCGAAATCGTGTTGCCTCATGTTGTTACTCCTCGAAAAGCATGAGCAGTCGAATATTCCTGACCGACGACATCCGGATGTCCAGGGCGCGATCGCCCCTGCGCGACGGCGATCAGATCGACGGCAGCGGCAGGGTCCGCCCCCACGCAACTGGCGGCGTTTACGAGTACTTCATGCCGAGGACGCATCAGGTTCTATATTTACCAACACTTCGCCGGCAGTGATTTCGGGATCCCCGAGATCGAGGTCATGCAGACTTGCTTGAATAAACTCCATTATCCTGGCGTTCGCTGCATTGGCGCTTTCGCGGTCCTCGAATATCATCACGGCGACACCAACGCCGTCGCCCCCATCCAGCACGTAGTAAGATCTGAATCCGGGCGATTGCTTCAGGATCTGACCGACGCCGCTCTTGGCGCGGCGAGCAGCGTCCGCGACCGAACGAACCCTGGTGTACTTGCGAATGACGATGTACATGAGGCCACCACGCGTTGCAGTTCCCGTCCCACGCATCAAAGTATACCGGCTCCCGGTCGGACCAGGGCGCTGCTTCCCGAATGGCCGTGCGCCTTTCTCCAGCGAGCCAACCTCGCCCCGCAAGCGGGGGCGAGGTGCCGAGGCTCAGGACCCCTCGAACTTGAACGAGACGTTGAGCTTGGCGCGATAGGACTCTACGTTTCCCTTCTCATCCAGTTGCATATCGAGCTTGACGACCTCTGCAATGCGAAGATCCCGGAGAGTTTTTGCAGCTTGCCCGACCGCATTGGCGGCCGCCTTCTCCCATGAGTCACTGCTGGTACCGATCAGTTCAATGACCTTGTAGACGCTATCAGGCATATCGTCCTCCTGTTCGGTCTGAAGCAGAAAGCAGGTGCTCCCCGCCGTTGTGAAATCTAGCATCAGGATGTCGGCGCTGATACGACGCGATACGCCTCGGACCCCGCCCCGGGGCCCGATAAGGACAAACCGCATTTGGCGTGGATGGCGACTTTTGGCCCGAAGCAGGCCGTCGCCCGTAGCGGACCATCCCATCAGAGCCGTGATCACCCTCGCCGCGGTCATGGTAGGGTGGTCTTGTTCTTGCTGGCGAGCCAAAAGGTGACAGCCGATGAAGTGTCTTCGGATATACGCAACCCCGGACGGTGAATCTCACTTCGGTGAGGTGGAAATCCCCATGACGGCAAAGCTGACCGTCGCTCCCGGTGCCAAGCCGTTTCAGGTGTCCCAGCGCTATCCCGCGTCAAGCATGGAGGTTACTCAAATTCCTGACGGTATGCGACAGGTCGATTGGCACACCGTTCCCGCGCGGGTATTGACTGTGAGACTGACTGGCGCGGTCGAATACGAGACGAGCGACGGCGAGGTGCGGCACGTCTCTGCGGGCGAGTTCGTGTTGGTGGAGGACACACACGGAAAGGGCCATCTGTCTCGTCATTCCCCAGACGAGCAAACCGTTCTTTGGATCAGGCTACCCAACGGCCTCGATTTGCCGTCCCCATAGTTCGCAGGGATCGCCTTCGCCCACGACGCCGAAAATCTGCAAATGGGCTCATCGCCGACAAGGCGGGCCGCGGCTGTTGTCAGCATCGACCCCAAAGCGGACGTCAACCGTCGATGCCGGCAAACCCGCTCGGTGACCACGGTCGCTATGCCTCTGTTGGTGTCGGCTGCAATCCTAAGGGCTCGCGTGGCGCTGAGCGGGAGGCGATGGCAAGACTCGGAATCGCGCCCCATCGTGTCGAATAGAGGCCGTGCCGAAACCGGCGTCGCTTGCGCCAAGATGTAAGATGGGTAGAGCTCTTGCGAAACCCATCGCCCCCGGCACGCCGATGCAGCGCCCGTGTCATTCTTTAGCTCGATGCCGTTGCGAGGATCAGGTTTGATGGGTTTCGCTTCGCTCTGCCCATCCTACGAACTACGTCAGTGTCAGCACGCCTTAAAGGTGGGACGGCACCCCTGCCGCCATGAATAGCGGCCGTCACAACGGTTGCACTTCCATAGAAAGCCGTTGTTACACTTGATCCTGGTGATGCAGTAGTTCTTGTATGCTGCAGGCGATTGCGCTGAGGCAGAGGCGATACTGAGCGCAAGTGCTCCGACACTCATGGTCGCAACCAGGGCGACGAGAGCAAATGGTTTCGCTATCGTAGTCATGGTCGGTCCCTCCCTGGAGGCATGACAATCCCCGCATCAGAGTCGCCCCACGTTGCGATGATAGCAGAATTCACACGAGCAGGCGTTAAGATTGCTGGGTAATTTCGTCGCAACCTTGGGGTGTTTACAAAGGCTACCGGCATAGCGAGTCCGGCGTGATCTGACGGCCAAAGCGGACATCTGCGATCCATCTCAATTCACGGCTCACGCCATCGTTTTCACGCTCTCGGCTCTAGCGCTTCGGCCGCACCACCCGCGTCAGCATCGGAAAATGCTTGTTGCCGCCTGCGAATGGCGGGAACTGGACGAAGTCTGCGCGCATGCGCTTGATCACGTCGGAGCCGAGCGCGTGCGCGAGGGCTTGCGGGCTGTCGAACACCAGCTTGTTGCGCTGCATGTGCTCGACGCGCTGCGACGGCAGCCGGTCGACCCAATCGATCCGGGTGTAGATCTCGATCTGGCGAACATCGGGGAAGGTTCGCATGATCGATGGATGGTGCTCCAGATAGTGCAGGTTCCAGGCGTTCATGTCCTCCGCCGGGCCGGGATAGTGCACGAGGTAGCTGCACGGAGTGGTCGTGCCTGCCGGATGCGCGGCGACGTCGACGGGAAACGCGCGCGTCAGCATGACCTGGTGCGTGACGTCCAAGCCGGTGAGGCTCGCTAGCCCGGCCCCCGTCGCGAGACCGGCAAGGATGCCACCGCGGTCCGTTGCCGCCTCGCAGGCGAGCAGGTCCGGAAATCGTAGTTGAAGCGCAAACACCGGGCCGGAGCCATCGGCCTTGTAGGGATGACCGACCGACTGTTCGAGCGGCGTGAACAGCAAGCCCTCGGTCATATCAGGGATCGATCCGACCAGCTCCGCCACGGCGTCAACTTCGTCAGGATGAATGCGCCGTTCGCCTGCCGGATCGGCGAATGTCATGAACAGCGAGATCATGCGGGCGTTGCCTCAGCGCCCTCGCCCGCGCTCACATGCGCCATCAGCGCGGCGCGAATGTCATCCGGCCACGGGATCGCATGGTGATCCACCAGCGACGTCGCGGCCAGGATCTGGCGGGCGCGCCAGCGCATGCCGTTCGCGCCGGAGACGACATGCTCCAAATGGAGCGACGATCCGCCGACCCGGCTAATGCGCAATCCGAACGTCAAGAGATCGCCGAACATCGACGGCCGGGAAAAGTCGCAGGACAGATGCACCGTGGGCGTCCCGATTTTCCGGACCGTGATCAGCTCCGGCCATGGAAATCCAATTCTCGCCCAGAAGTCTTCGACGACGCCGTTGAGGATGTTCAGGTAGGACGGGAAGTACGCGATCCCCGAGGGATCGCAGTCTCCGAATCTCAGCTCGCGATCGAACAAGAACGACGTCATCAGATCGCAACGACCGGATGCCTGATGACACCGACGCCGTCGACCCCCGCTTCCACCACGTCGCCCGGCCACAGCCATTCCTGGGGCGTCCTGCCTGCGCCGACGCCTTCCGGTGTTCCGGTCGCAATGATGTCGCCCGGCTCAAGCGTCATCCCCGACGAAATGTCCGATATCAGGACCGGAATGTCGAAAATCATGTATTTGGTATTGGAGTCCTGCTTCATGACCCCGTTCTTGGTCAGCCACAGCCGGAGGTCATGCGGGTCGGGAATCTCGTCCGCGGTCACGATGCAGGGGCCGAACGGCGCGTAGGTGTCCATGCCCTTGGAGAAGATCCATTGGCCGGCGCGGCGATTGTCGCGCGCGGAAATGTCGATCATCACCGAATAGCCGAAGACGTGGTCCATCGCCTTGTCGGTCGCGATCCGGGTTGCGGTCTTGCCGATAATGACGGCGAGCTCGACTTCCCAGTCGAGCTGCTGCGTCATCTTCGCATTGTGCTGGATCGCGCCGCCGGGGCCGATCACCGACGTCGGCGGCTTGGAGAAGACGACTGGCTGCTTCGGCAGATCCTTGTCCGTGTCCAGGCTCTTGGCGGACTCCGCCACATGCGCGCGGTAGTTCAGGCCGATGCCAAAAATGTTCTTTCGCGGACGCGGGATGGGCGCCTGTAGCTTCACGTCCTCGATCGGAACGGCGGAGCCGGCCGGCAAGCGTCCACCGGCATCGTCCAGACGCTCCTTCAGCGCCGGCAGCAGCGTCACGCTGTTGTCGATGAACGACAGCATGTCGCTCGGCCATGCAAAGCCATGCGACGCACCGAGGTGCTCGACGTCCACAACCAATCCGTCAACGAGGACCCCGAGGCGGGCACCGCTGGAGCCCAATGTGTAGGTAACAAGGCGCATGAAGCTTTATCCGGCTCTTTCGGTTGAATTCTGTGCAGGGACGTCAGGCGGCAACTGGCTGATGGCCGGCGTTGTCGCCATAGGCCTCTTCCCGGTAGAAGCCGAAGCTCTCGATGACGGGCAGATCGTTGAAGCAGAACAGGCAGGCGTCTTCGCTGCCGGAGGCATTGCCGTGCTCATGCCAGGCCCAGGAGGGAACGCAGAAGATGTCGCGCTCCTGCCACTCGAACCGCTGGCCGGCGATGATCGAATACCCGCGCCCCTTGGCGACCTGGTAGATGAAGCTGCCGGTGTGCCGGTGCGACTTCGTCTTCTCGCCCGGCCGCAGCAGCTGCATGCTCGCGCCGATCGTCTGCATCACGTGTCCGCCGGAGATCGGATTGACGTAGTTCATGAGAATCCCGTCATAGGGCGAACCGTCGGTCGCGGCGGCATATTTGCGCAAGGACTCGTAGGTCGGCTCCCACTCGTACTTGAACATCGGGGAATAGTCCTTCGACCATTTCGAATCCGCCGGCCGAAGCCCGGGATTGCCCCAGGTCTTGGTCATGTCGTCCACGGGATAGCCGGACTCTTCCTGCTGCACCTTGGGATGGATCGCGAAAAAATTCGCCTCCAGCGCGTTGACGAGCGGGATGTCCAGGCCGTCCTGCCAGATGCACACCGAGCCGTTGGCTTCGACGCCATGCTCGTGCCAGGTTCCGTTCGGCGTGAGCACGAAATCCCGCGCCCCCAGCGTCATCTTGTGCCCATCGACGATGGTGTAGGCACCCGAACCTTCCATGATGAAGCGCAGGGCTGAAGCCGAGTGCGCGTGCGCTGTTGCGACCTCGCCGGGATGCATCACCTGCAATCCCGAATAGAGCCAGCCGACCGCGGCCGACACGTCGCGGCGGCCGGGATTGTTGAGATAGATGACCCGCCGCCCCGCCTTCTCCGGCGAGACCAGCTCGACCGAGCGCAGCACGTGCTCGCGCAGATCGCTGTAGCGCCAGAGCACGGGAACGGAGGCCGATTGCGGCGCCCACGGCTCGATCTTGTTGGCGACCGTCCACAGCGCGCCGGCTTCGTACTTTTCGAGGTCCTTGTAATAGGCCTTGAGCTCGGGGGTGTCCTCGACATTGGCCCGACCGACGATGTTTTCGCGCATCCTATCCTCCAAGTCCTGCCCTTTGGCACCGTTGACGCGACGCGTCCCGAACTCTCGTTCCGATTTGCCAAGCGGCGCCGGCCGACGGCGATTGACCCGCAGATCGAAGATGTCGAACCGGTTGTAGCGCCTGATGATGTCGTGCATTGGCTGCGGCTTCACGGACCAGTGAAGCCGCCGTGTCGGCTGTCGCGCCCGGGTTGAGATAGACAGGTGAAGCCTGGACGGCGGCGGCTCTAAAGCGAGGCAGCTTCAGCATTGGCCCTACCCTGTCGCTGGCTCATGACCGCCTTGTCGGAGCAGAGGTCCGCAAGCGTGATAGCATGGCGCGGCGTTGACTTACTTCACATGTAAACGTATGCTATCGCATATTTCTGGAGGGTGCAATGGCTGAACGGTCTTTTGCTCGCGAAGTCGAGGATCTCCGGCTCGGCGATGGCGATACGTTCCGCGGCGAAGGCATCCTCGCCATCACCAAGGCGCTGCTGCAATCCGGCGTCGCCTATGTCGGCGGCTACCAGGGCTCGCCGATCTCGCACCTGATGGACGTGCTCGCCGACGCCAAGGACGTGCTCGACGATCTCGGCGTCGTGTTCCAGAGCTCCGCCAACGAAGCGGCTGCGGCGGCGATGCTGTCGGCCTCGGTGATGTATCCCCTGCGCGGCGCGGTGGCGTGGAAGTCGACGGTCGGCACCAACGTCGCCTCCGATGCGCTCGCCAACCTCGCCTCGGGCGGCGTCACCGGCGGCACCATGATCATCGTCGGCGAGGACTATGGCGAAGGCTCCTCCATCATGCAGGAGCGCACCCACGCCTTCGCGATGAAATCGCAGATGTGGCTGCTCGATCCCCGTCCCGATCATGAATGCATCGTCAATCTGATCGAGAAGGGTTTTGAGCTCTCCGAATTCTCGAACACGCCCGTGATGCTCGAGGTTCGCGTCCGCGCCTGTCACATGCACGGCAGCTTCGCCTGCAAGGACAACGTCAAGCCGGCCCACACCATCAAGGACGCGCTCAACAACCCCAGGCGCGACGTCAACCGCATCGTGCTGCCGCCGGCGGCCTATGAGCACGAGCAGGAGAAGATCAAGACGCGGATGCCCGCTGCGATCGGCTTCATCCGGGACAACAAGCTGAATGAATGGATGGGGCCGAAGCAGGGCAAGGTCGGCATCATCATGCAGGGCGGCATGTACAACAACGTGATCCGCGCGCTGCAATATCTCGGGCTGTCGGATGCCTACGGCAACACGCAGGTTCCGCTCTACGTCATGAACGTCACCTACCCCGTGATCGACACCGAGGTCGCGGAGTTCTGCGTCGACAAGGACGCCGTCCTGATCGTCGAGGAAGGCCAGCCGGAATATCTGGAGCAGGCGATCAACACCGTGCTCCGCCGAAGGGACATCCAGGCGCGCATCCATGGCAAGGACGTGCTGCCGATGGGTGGCGATTACACCGCGCAGGTTCTGCTCGGCGGCGTCAGGGACTTCCTGGAGAAGACCGAGCCGCGGCTGCTCGGCAACCGGCCGCCGGCGCCGGACGCCGTTCCCGTGCTCAATCACCCCGCGGTCGAGAAGCTGAAGCAGGTCGTGCCGGCGCGCCCGCCCGGGCTCTGCACCGGCTGCCCGGAGCGGCCGATCTTCGCCGCCATGAAGCTCGTCGAGGAAGAGCTTGGCCAGCATCATGTCTCGGCCGACATCGGCTGCCATCTGTTTTCGATCCTGCCGCCCTTCAATATCGGCGCGACCACCATGGGCTTCGGCCTTGGCCCGGCCTCGACCTCGGCCTTCAACGTCAAGGCCGACAAACGCTCGATCGCGGTGATGGGCGACGGCGGCTTCTGGCACAACGGACTGACCAGCGGCATCGGCAATGCCGTGTTCAACAAGCACGACGGCGTTTTCGTCATCGTCGACAATTTCTACACCTCGGCGACCGGCGGTCAGGACATCCTGTCGTCGCGCGCGACCAACAAGCGGCGCGACACCAACAATTCGATCGTCAAGGCCGTGAAGGGCATCGGCGGCCAGTGGGTGCGCCAGCTCGACCGCACCTATGATGTCGGCAAGATGCGCGACACGCTGAAGGAAGCGCTGACGACCAAGGAGGAAGGCCCCAAGGTCATCGTCGCGTCGTCCGAATGCATGCTGAACAAGCAGCGCCGCGTGAAGCCGCAGATCAACAAGGCCATCAAGGACGGAGTGCGCATCGTCAAGGAACGCTTCGGTGTCGACGAGGACGTGTGCACCGGCGACCATGCCTGCATCCGGCTCTCGGGCTGCCCGTCGCTTTCGGTGAAGCAGCTGGACGATCCCCTGCGCGACGATCCCGTTGCGGCGATCGACAATTCCTGCGTCGGCTGCGGCAATTGCGGCGAGGTATCCGAGGCCGCCGTGCTCTGCCCCTCGTTCTATCGCGCGGACGTCATTCACAATCCGACCGGCTGGGACAGGTTCAAATCCAGGGTCGCGATGGCCGTGATCGGCTGGTTGCAACGGCGGCGTGATCGCCGGCGTCCGGCACTCGAGGCGTTGGCATGAGAGACGAGACGGTCCGGCTGGCCCTCCCCGCCGCCGGCGAGGCAACCGAGCGGCCGATCTCCATCGCGATCGTCGCGATGGGTGGCCAGGGTGGCGGCGTGCTGACCGACTGGATCGTTCAGTTGGCCGAGAACCATGGCTGGGTCGCGCAGTCGACCTCGGTGCCCGGCGTCGCCCAGCGCACCGGCGCCACGATCTACTATATCGAGGCGATGCCGCCGCTCGACGGCCGCAAGCCGATCCTGTCGTTGATGCCGACGCCCGGCGACGTCGACGTGGTGATGGCGGCGGAGTTCATGGAGGCCGGCCGGTCGATCCTGCGCGGCCTCGTGACGCCGGATCGCACCACGTTGATCGCATCCAACCACCGGTCGTTTGCGATCGGCGAGAAGATCGCACCGGGCAACGGCATCGCCGACGGCGGCGCTGTCACCGGCGCCATCGGGGTTGCCGCCAAGACCGAGATCATCTTCGATCTGAACGCGCTGGCGATCGTGCATGGAAGCGTCATCTCGGCCGCGATGTTCGGTGCGCTCGCGGCGGCCGCTGTGCTGCCGTTCAGCCGCGACAGCTATCTCGACGTGATCCGCGCAGGTGGGAAAGGCGCCAAGGCCAGCGTGGAGACGTTTGAAGCCGCGTTCGACCGGGTCAAGACCGGCTCACCCGAGGTCGCAGCGCCATCAAAGCAGGCCGATCACGTCCCCTCTCCCGCAACGCCCGATCCAGATCTTGCCGGGCTCATCGCAAGACTGAAGCAGGAGCTGCCCGAGCCTGCGCTCACCATGGCCCGCGCCGGCCTGAGGAAGGTGGTCGACTTCCAGGACGTCGCCTATGGCGCCGAGTATCTCGACATTCTCAAGACGTTGCACACCGCCGATCGAAACGCCGGCGGTGGTGCGCGCGCCTATGCCTTCACGGAAACCGCAGCAAAGTACCTCGCCAACGCCATGACCTATGACGACGTCATCCGCGTGGCCGACCTGAAGACGCGCGCCGGTCGCCGCGCGCGCATCGAGAGCGAGCTCGAGATGTCGCAGGGACAGGTGCTCCAGACCACCGAATTCATGCATCCGCGCATGGAGGAGGTCATGGGCGTGCTGCCCGCGGGCTTCAGCCGCTGGCTCGGCGCGCGGCCGCGCCTCCTCGGCTGGCTCGATCGCCGCGTCAACCGGGGACGCCGGGTGCGGACTTACTCGTTACCCTGGTTCCTGACGCTCTACGTCGTGGCCGGACTACGCGGCCTGCGACGCCGCT
The DNA here is from genome assembly GCF_023073075.1 of Bradyrhizobium sp. 61. Lineage (NCBI taxonomy): Bacteria > Pseudomonadati > Pseudomonadota > Alphaproteobacteria > Hyphomicrobiales > Nitrobacteraceae > Bradyrhizobium > Bradyrhizobium sp. 61. The sequence continues at coordinate 9,650 of NZ_JADPIU010000064.1, forward strand.
CGCTGCGTCACGCGGTCGAGACCGCGCATCGGGACGGATGGCTCAAGGCCGCAACCGACGCGGTCGCCACCAACTACCAGCTCGGTGTCGAGATCCTGCAATGCCGACGCCTCGTGAAAGGCTATTCCGATACCCACAGCCGCGGGCTGTCGAAATTCGACAAGACGCTGGCGGCGATCAAGCTGGTCGAACGACGCGAGGATGCCGCCGATTGGGCGCGCCGCCTGCGCGAGGCAGCGCTGAAGGACAGCGCCGGCAAGGAGCTCGACGGCGTGATCGAGACCATCAAGACTTTTGCATGATTCCATCGGAGGGGGACGCGGGATTGGATTGCCGTTCGACCCACAAGACGTCAGGATCAGGCGACTTGACTACGATTCTCAAATTGTTAATCGGAGCGAAAGACCCGCGATAATCCCTCCAATCGACGAGACATCTTGTACTCGATGGTCATGCAATGCCGGCAGCACTCAAAGAGAACATTGTTCCCGTCCCTGGGCAGATCGAAACCCGGCTCTGGCTCCAATTGCTGTCGCTGCATGGCGAGCTGTTCGCGTCGCTGAATTCGATGCTGAACTCCGAGTTCGGCCTGTCGCTCGCAAAATTCGACGTGCTGGCCCAGCTCGATCGCTACCGGGATGGCCTCGCGCTCGGGCAGCTGTCGCAAAATCTGAAAGTCACCGGCGGCAACGTCTCGGGGCTGGTGCAGCGTCTTCTCGCCGACGACCTCATCAGCAGGGAAATGTCGAGCGAGGACCGGCGGTCCTTCATCGTGCGCCTGACGCCGAAGGGCGAGGCGCTGTTCAGGAAGGCAGCCGACGTCCACAAGAAGCATCTCGGCAAACGGCTCGAGAATGTTTCGGCCCGGGAGCTGGACGGTGTGCTGTCCGTACTGAAATCCCTTTCTTCAAAACTTCATACCGAGAGCAAGAAGCAAAGTCGCAAGAGATAATGGCCAGAGAATCCAAGAGCAGATGGAAGTCGGGTCCACCGAGGACGAGGGACCAGCTGCAAACCTACATCCCGTATCTGTTCAACCGGCTCGCCAATCGCTGGAATCTCGATCAGAACCGCGACCTGAGCGACCACGGCATCAACAATGTCGTGTTCCGGACGCTGTCGGTCCTGTTCATCTACAAGACCCTCACCGTCAACGAGGTCGCCGTTCTCGCGGTAACCGAGCAGTCGACGGCGAGCCGCATGGTCGAGTCCATGGTGTCATCGGGCCTCGTCAAGCGCGAGATCGCAGAGGAAGACCAGCGCCGCCGCGTCGTGGGTCTGACCCCGGACGGCGAGGCGCTGCTGCGCAAGATCTGGCCAATCATGGCGAGCAACTACGACAAGCTGATCGAAGGCATCGAGCCCGACGACATCGAGGTCTGCGCGCGCGTGCTGGCCAAGATGGTCGAGAACATCCGCCAAAACCAGATCTGATCTTGTTTATTGGAGCATGATCTTTTCTGAAAACCGCTTCACACTTTGCGCTAACGCGGCCCTCCGGGTCCGGATCATGCTCTACGGGCCAAGGCCGACGAGGCTGGTGCCGCCGCAGACATAGAGCACCTGGCCAGTGACGAAGTCCGAGCGTTCGTCGAGGAAGAAACTGATCGCGTGCGCGACATCATCGCGTGAGCCGAGCCGTCCGACCGGAACGTTGCGCGCCATCCGCTCCTGCTGCTCGGAGCCTTTGGGAATGATGCCCCAGAAATTGTCGGTCAGGATCGGCCCTGGTGCGATGACATTCACGGTGATGCCGCTCGCGGCGAGCTCCAGCGCCCAGGTGCGCGCCAGGCCGTGCACGCCGGCCTTGGTCGCCGAATAGGCCGACCGCGTCGCTGCGCCCATCGCGGCCCGCGAGCTGACGAACACGATGCGGCCGAAGCGGCGCGCACGCATCCCCTCCAGCGCCGCTTGGGTCAGCAGCATCGGCGCGCCCAGGTGCAGCTGCGCCAGCATCAAAATGTCTTCCGGCTTCGCATCGGGCAGCAGGTTCGGCAGGATCACGCCGGCATTGTGCACGAGGCGATCGACGGCGTGATCGCGGCAGATCTCCTGTGCGATCGCGCGCGTCTCCTCGATATTGGAGAGATCAGCGCGATAGGTTGCGAGCAGATCATGCGTCCAGTCCGGCTTCTCCAGCCCGACCGAGACCACGCGCTGCCCGCTCTCGACGAGCTTCTTCGCCAGCGCCTCGCCGATCCCCGAATTGCCGCCGGTGATGAGGGTGGTGCGGATCTCGCTCATGATCAAACCTGCCGCCGCTTGAGGTCGCGCAGATCGAAGAACGCACCGTCAGACATCAGCCTGGCGACGAAATCCTTCAGGCCGCCGCGCTGGATCTTCTCGGTCGCGGTCAACGGAAGGCTGTCGACAAAACAGATCCAGCCCGGCGCCTTGTAATAGGCCATCTGCTCCAGGCTCCAGCGCACGATCTCCTCGGCGAGCGCGCGGTCCGCACCGGCCGCCTCGGCGATGACGACCGCCGCAACCTCGTCGCCGCGCACCTGATCGGGCGTCGCGGCAACCGCGGCCTGCCTGATTGCGGGATGGCGGTTGAGGACGGACTCGATCTCGACCGCGGCAATGTTCTCGCCGGAACGGCGGATCACGTTCTTCTTGCGGTCGACGAAATGGAGGTCGCCGTCCGCATCGCGCGACACGATATCGCCAGTGTGCAGCCACCCACCGTCCCACGCCTCGGCGGTGGCGGCCTCGTTCTTCAGGTATTCGCGGAAGAAACCGTAACGCGGGTCCGCACCTGCCCGCCGCACCAGGAGCTCGCCCGGCGTCCCGACCGGCGCGTCATCGCCGCTGTCGTCGACGATACGAACGTCGACCTCGGCGGCCGGGCGTCCGAAACAGCTGGTGCCGATCTTGCGCGGCTCGACATTGGCGGCGATGACGCCGCCACTTCCCGTCTCGGTCATCGCCCAAGCCTCCAGCAGCGGAAACCCGAAGCGCTCCTCGAACGGCGCATGCAGGAGCTTGTCGACGCCGGCGCCGAAGCCGAAGCGCACGGTGTGGGCGCGGTCCTGCTCCGATTGCGGCGCGCTCATCAGCATCGAGGGCATCACGCCGAGATAATGCAGACAGGTCGCGCGGCTGTCGCGGACGGAAGCCCACCAGGTACGCGGATGGAAGCGATCGAGCATGGTGAGGCTGCCGCCGACCGACAGCATCGCCATCAGCGACACCGCCATCGCGTTCATGTGAAACAGCGGCAGCGGCGTGATCATGCGCTCACAGTCGGGCTTGAGATCGATCAGCCCGCCGACATCGCGATACCAGTTTCCGGAATGCAGGAAATATGTGTTGGTGAGCACGCAGCCCTTGGGCTGTCCCGTGGTTCCAGACGTATAAAGCAGCGCGCATTCGCTCGCCTCGCTTCCGGCGGTCGAAGGCCGCGCACCTCCGAAGGGTACGGGAACGTCGTCCTGATCAGTCACGACCGGGATCGGCCGGCCGGCCTGGCGCGCCGCGGTCTCGACCTCGTCGCGCCGCTCGGCGAGGACGAACGCCGCATTCATCTCGGAATGCGCAATGATGTATTCGAGCTCGCTGATCCGCAAATCGGGATTGATCGGCACGACGGAGACGCCGAGCCCGTTCAGCGCGAACCACAGCTCGACGAACACCGGCCGGTTCTGGAGCAGCAGCCCGACCCGGTGGCCTTCGCCATAGCCCCGGCTTACAAAAGTCGAGCGCCAGCGCTCGACCCGGTCGAGCATGGCGCGGTAGGAAATCTCGCCTGCCGCGATGCCATAGATATCGGCGGTCTCCGGCAGCACGTTGAGGAAGCCTGCCTCCTCCCGGCGAAGGGCGGTCTCGCGAAAGCGGGCGTAGACTGTGGTCGCAGCGGTCAAGGCGTACTCACATGAAAAGCTGGATGTTGCCGAACGGCGCGTCGAAATTGACGAGATCGACCCGCTTGAGCTTGATCTTCAGGGCATCGCCGACCTCTACGAATTCGTGCGACGCCCATCCCGAATAGCGCTCCAGCAGATCACCGCGGGTCTCGGTATAGATATAGGACGTCCGCGCCTTGTAGACGCCCGCAGCCGGGTCGCACGCCACGATCCGCGGTGCCTGGAGAAGATGATGGCAACGGCTCTTCGGCTTCTGGCTGAAGGTCCGCTCGCCGGCGAGCCGCTCGACCCGCACCTTCAGGAGCAGCAGATCCTCGTACATCAACGAGGGTTGCAGCACCGGATCCTGCTGCTGCCATTCGAGCGGCATCCAGTAGCGCCCTTCGGGGTGAAACAGATCGAGCCAGGCCTGCCATTGCATCGTGTCGAGCAGCTCGGCTTCCAGATAGATGAAGTCCGTGATGGCCTTCTCGTCGATCATTCCGCGGCCTCGACACGCTTGTCCATGTCCATGGTCATGAATTTCGACCAGGCATGGAACTGGTTTCGCATCTGTCGCTCCGACGTGCCGTTGATCACGGCCGTGACGTCCTGCTCTTCATGGCTCTCATAGAGGCGCCGCAGATTGACCCATTGGTTGCCGTTCGACTTCAGTCCTTCCTGCGCCCGCTCGTACATTTCGAGATCATCGTGTCCGACGATCGAGGTCGGCGCGTTGATGAAGCGGTTGTACATCAGCGCCCGCTCGTAGAGCTTGTCCGGCGCGCCGACAAGGCGGTAGACCCAGCTCTCGACCAGCGTCTTGTCGACCGCGATCGGGATGAAATTGCGCAGGATCTGCACGGCGCCCTTGACCATGATGTTCGGGAAATACACGGTGTTGTGCCTGACCTCGCCGAGGATCTCGTGCGCCCGCTCCTCGCCATAGGCCGCGACCATCTGGCCGAGATAGCCTTCGATGTCCGAATAGTTGGAATGGATGGAGTTGGCGACGCCGGTATGGCCATGGCCGTTCGGCCAGATCCTGATGCCGCTCTGCTCGTAGAACTCGTACGGGCTCATGAAGGGACCATAGAGCTGCACCGCCATCGGTGTCTCCGTGGAATCGCCCTGCTCGCGCTTCCAGACCTTGACTGCGGTACCGGCCGAGCTTTCATGCGCCACCATCGGATGGCAGGTGTCGGTCTGGTTCTCGACCAGCATCTTCCAATTGCAGGTGTGCATGTAGCGGATCGGCGTCGCCTGGACTGCGAGCTTCCCCTCCGGCGAGCGGTCGACCATGTTGTCGATGGTCGAAAGGCTCTCGCCGAAATAATCCTCGAAGGACACGCCGTCGTCGCTCAGGCGGGCGAAGATGAAATCGCGATAGATCACGACGTTACTGACCTTCGACAGTCCCTCATTCGCTTGCGTGTCGCCAAAGCCGGTGCCCTCGTAGCCCTTCTTCAAGGGGATCGCGAGCAGCGAGCCGTCGGTCTTGAACGACCAGGCGTGATAGGGGCAGCGGAAGAACTTTCCGGTGTTGCCGCAGGGCTCGGAGGCGATCTTCACGCCCTTGTGCGGACAGCGGTTGTAAAAGACGTGGATGGAGCCGTCGGTGTGGCGGCTCGCCAGCACCGGCTGACGGCCGATATTGGCGGTGATGAAATCGCCGGGCTTTCCCAACTGGCTTGCATGCCCGACATAGATCCAGCTGTTCGGAAACAGGTGCTCCATCTCGAGCTCGAAGATCTCGGGGTCGACATAGACGTCGCGGTGCACCTCGGCCTCGCGCACCAGCGCCGCGATCGCGTCGGCATTCTGTCCGTATTTCGTCATGACGTCCCTCGCCTCCCCTAGAGATCCAGCACCAGACGTTCCGACTTCGCGCGTGACACGCAGATCTGCATGACCTTGTTGGACGCCCTCTCGTCGTCGCTGAGGATGACGTCGCGATGGTCGGGCACCCCTTCGATCACGCCGCACTGGCAGATGCCGCAATCGCCGCGCTGGCAGTCGTAGAGCACGTCGAGCCCCGCGGCTTCCAGCGCCTGGATGATGGTCTGACCGGCCGCGACGCTGACGACCCGCCCGGTCGATTTGAGCTCGACCTCGAACGGCAAGTCGGGCGAGGACGATTGCTCGGCCTTGAAGAGCTCGTAGTGGATGCGGTCGGCCGGAATGCCCCTGCCGAGCGCAGCCGCCTTCACCGCTTCAATCATGCCAGCCGGACCGCAGGCGTAAATGTGGGCGTTTGCGGCGGCATCGCCGAGCGCCGCTGCGATGTCCAGGCGGGACTCGTCGCTGTCGTAGTGAATGGCTAGCCCGTTGGCGCAAATCTCCTGCAGGTGCGGCAGGAACGCGAGCAGGCCTTGCGTGCGGCCCGCATAGTGCAAGCGATACGGGCTTCCTCGGGCCGCGAGATTCGCCGCCATCGACAGGATCGGCGTGACACCGATGCCGCCGGCGAACAGCAGCGCGGGCGCCGCTCCCTCATGCAGATAAAAATTGTTGACCGGCGCCGTTGCCTTCACGACATCGCCGATCTTCAGCGCGTGCATGAACTGCGAGCCGCCGGTCGAAGCCTCCTCGCGCAGCACCCCGAGCGCCAGCGTACCCTCGGGGAGACCCGGCAACGCCATCAGCGAGTACGGCCGGTCGCCTCCATTCGGGAGCGCCACGCGGATATGGGCGCCCGCCTGCCATCGCGGCGCGACGCCGTCCTCCACGCCAAACACAAGGCTCCGTATGAACGGCGTCTCCGCGGCATACGATCTGACCTTGAGCTTGAGCGGATGCGTGTCCATTCAGGCATCTCACGAATTATATGAATTTGCATATTTTTAGACATGTAATAATTAGCTGTCAATCGTCGGCGCCCGCTCAGGCTCGGATTGCAGTCCGAGGCACGTCTCGTTGGTGCAGGACGGTTGGCACTGCCCCCTCCGAGGTTGCCCACGCTTCAGCGGATGACGGATCACTCTGAAGAACGGCCAGCCGCGCTTTCAATGGACTTTGCTGTCCATGTACACGCCGCCTTTGAGCGCCTGCCCCGATCCATCATGGGCCGTGGGAAGATCTCACCTCAAGCTATTAATTTTGCTGAGGTATTTTATCGTCAACGATCCGATGGCGCCGCGTTCAGTGCCCTGGTGACCGCGCAAGATGACAGCAATCGCGCTGCAACCACAGCAATCGCTCTGGAGCGGGGAAGCATCCACGCCGCTAACGGTTGAGGGTAGCAAATCCAAGACCAAGCCATGTCCCTGTTCCCGAGCGGCACCGCCACACCCGCCTCCATTGTCGAGGCTCAGAAGGCCGTTCTGGGCAATCCACCAAAGGCACGCGCGAGCTTTGCCAAAGGCCGCTGCGTCCGGGGGACCTACATCCCTTCGGATCGGGCCGACGAGGTCACGAAGTCGCGGAGCTTCACAACACCATCGCGCGTGCTGGCGCGCTTCTCGGTGGACGGTGGTCCCCGCGAATCCGAGACCAGGGATCTCACGCTGCGCGGCTTCAGCTTCAGGCTCGGCAACGACGAGCATCGCTCCGACATCCTCACACAGAGCGCTCCGGTTCATTACGCGAGGACGCTCGATCAAATGCTGGCATTCCTCACCTCGCGCATGCCCGGACGCGACGGCAGGCCGGACCTGGAGAAGATCAAGGCGTTCTCCACCGCCAATCCCGAAACGCTGCGTCAGGCGAACTACATCGCCGCGCATCCGCCTCCCCCGAGTTTTGCCGGGACAACCTACTGGGCCGTCCATGCCTTCCCCGCAACGAATTCGAGGGGCGAGACGCAGTTCATCAAATTCAAGGTCGTCCCGGTCGGTGGCGAACTTGCGACGATCGAGGGCAAGGGCAGGACGATCTCGGCCGACGTCCTGCACGACGATCTCAAAGGAAGGATCGCGACGCGCGATATCCGGTTCAGCCTGATGGCGCTGCTCGGTCGTCCCGACGACCCGACGCAGGATGTCACGATCCGGTGGCCGGATGAGGACAGCCGGGAAGCCGTACGGCTCGGAACGATCGTGATCACCGCGATCGAAGCGGACGAGACGTGCGATACCTCCGGCTTCGATCCGGCGAATCTTGCGGAGGGCATCGGTTATCCGCCGGATGAGATCTTCGCGGCGCGTCGCGACGCCTACGCCAATTCAGTGGCGCAGCGCCGCTGATTGGACGATCACGTCTCGCTGTCCCTGATGCCAAGCGCTTCGCGGCGCCACGCCGCCGGGCTGACGCCCACCTGTGCCGAGAATACCTTCGTGAAGTGGCTTTGATTGGCGAACCCGACCGAGATCGCAATCTCGGACAGCGGCAGGTCGCGCAGGGTCATCAACTGCTTTGCCGCCTTTACACGCTGGCGGAGCAACCACTGGTGAGGCGGAAGGCCGGTCGAGATTCGAAACGCCCGGGAAAAATGGCTAACCGAGAGATCAAACTCGGCCGCGATCTGTTGCAGTGAAAACGTCCCGCCAAGATCCGAGTCGAGCCTTTCGCAGGCTCGCCTCACCTGCCACGGAGAAAGACCGCCCCGGGCCGCATCCGCGACGCGCTGCCATCCGCCATAGGTCTGGGCAATGTGGGCCGTGAACGCGAGCATCATGTGGTCGATGAAGAGCTGGTTGGCCTCTGCCGGACGACGCAGTCCTTCCAACATCAGGGCGCCGACATGGCGCATGATCTCGTCGTCATGGCCGAAACCATACCGGCACGCGAGGTCGCCAATGGGCGGCACGCGGGCTTCTCGTGCGATTCCGTCGAGCGTCAGACGGGGAAGATAGAAATGGACGGAATGGAACGGCTTGTCGATGACGAAGCGCGGATCGTGCCGGAGATCGTACAGATATGTCGTGCCGGCTCTGACATCCGTCTTCGTAAAGCACTTGCCGTGCTCCCAGAGCTCGCAGTCAGGATAATCCTGCAGCTTCAGGCTGACGAGATAGGCGTCGTCGGCAAGCGAGCCGGAAAGACCCTCTACCGGCTCACTGTTCAGGGTTTCGGTGACCGCAACGTCGACGCCTCGCCGCGACCGCGTGATCAGCGAAGGCGGTGCATCCGCCAGGCTCAACTGCCGCTTGACCCTCTGTCCGAAGGTGCCAGCCAGTGCCATTCGATCGACCCATCCGTGGAATTCTGACCAGGCAACCCATCTGACTGCCGTCGCCCTGGAGGTCGGTAGCATTATCCGCTTCGGAGTACGGCGGTCCAGTCGCGTCGCGGCGTGATTTGCGATTGCGACGGGGCGCCGCGGCCGATTGTGGCAAAGCCATTTTCGGAAGCGATTTCAATATCTAATGCGCAAATCATGAGCTTGATTCTCCGCAGTCGCCCAGGGATCGCCGATCACAAGATCTCGCGTCCGAGCGCTTTGAGCAGAATCAGGACAAGCACCGCGGTTTCAGGAAAGACCCCGTAGTCCCACGTGCCTAGAAAACCACACCGAGCGCTCGCGGCGCGCTGCGGCACCCGTACGGGCGCAAAAGAAGCGATGGCTTCACGCCGGGCGCGCAAATCGCGCTCAGCCGCGAGTGCAAGGCCCCTGAGACGAGCACGTCCAATGAGCAAACCGATCTCGCACAATTCTGCGCGTGAAAATCCTCCGGCCGCATCCGAGCCAAGCCAAGGCCGATCGTCGACGACCGGGCGGCGTGCCGCTGATGCCGAGATGGCGCGTGTGCTCCACACCGAACCATTTCGCGTGGCATTGGACTCCTCCGGTGCCGGGATCGCCCACTGGAAACACGAACCCTTGCACGACGTCGTCGGGCCCATGAGCCACCACGTCATCATGGCCTACAACGGCGCGGTGCAGCACATGGAGCGGCGGTCAGGACGGTCCGTTGCGATTGGAACGTTTCGTCGCGGGGCTGTGATCATCATTCCCGAAGGATCGAGCTCCCGATGGGATATTCCGAAGCCCGTCGACGTCGTTCAGCTCTATCTCCCCCACGCAACGCTGAAACGCGTCGCCGACGAAGCCGCGAGCGGCACATCGAGCGAACTCCTGGAGCGAACGGCGCATCCTGATCCCATTACGTCCCGATTGATCCTGAGCGCGGTCAACACGCTGGAGAGCAATGCGGCCCTGGACACGCTGTTCAGGCATCAGTTGATCGACCTCTTGGCGATGCGTCTCCTGGTTGCCCATACCGGCTCGCAAGCCCCATTCCAGCCGACCATCGGTGGGCTTTCGCCCAAGGTCCTGGCCCGTGCCATCGAACGCTTGCGCTCGGACAGCGATACCGACGTCTCCCTCGATGCCCTCGCCTCCGATGCCGGCCTGTCGCGTTTCCACTTCTGCCGCGCATTCAAGGAAAGCACCGGGCTCTCGCCTCACGCCTGGCTGCGCCAATACCGGCTCGAGCAAGCCATGAACCTGCTTCGCGATACCGACGCATCGATCGCCCTGGTTGCGGCAGAGTTTGGTTATGCCTCGCAAACGGCCTTCGCCGCGGCGTTCAAGCGATTGAACGGCGAAACACCAAGCGATTGGCGACGACGCGTGCGTTAGCAGCAATCGCTCCGCCGGTCCCGAAGTGCCTTCCGAACGCGAGACTAGCTCCATGGACAAGCCAATCCTGCACGATCCTTTGGGGGCTCTGCTTGCCGCACCCGGTGCGCGCCAAGGCGACTCGCCGAACGTCGAGCGGCGGCCTGCCGATGTGGAGATGGCGCGCATCCTGAAGACCGCACCGCTCCAGATGGCTTCGGACCCCTCCAATGGCGGCATCGCGCATTGGAAGCACGGCGCTCTTCACGACGTCGTCGAGCCCATGACCGACCACGTCATCATGACGTACCCCACAGGCGTTCAGCGCCTGGAGCGACGCGCCGGAAAATCGGTTGCGATTGGAACGGCCCGTTCCGGAGTCGTGACGATCATCCCGGCTGGTTCGAGCGCCAGATGGGATATTCCCGGTCCTGTCGATGTCGTCCAGCTGTATCTTCCGCACGCAACGCTCGAACGCGTCGCCCGCGAAGCCGACGCGCCCATTCCCGGTGATCTTCTGGAGCGAACCGGGCATCTCGACCCTGTCACATCCGGACTGCTGATGAGCGGGGCGGATGTGTTGGAGGGCAACGCGGTTCTGGATGCACTCTTCAGGCAGCGACTGACCGATATCATCGCCACGCGCATCCTGGCCGCGCACATCGGCGAGCCGACCGCCATCGAGCCGATCATAGGCGGGCTGGCTCCCCAAGCTCTGCGACGCGCGATCGAACGCTTGCGTTCGGACAGCGATTCCGACGTCTCTCTTGCGGCGCTCGCCTCGGACGCCGGCCTGTCTCGCTTCCACTTCTGTCGTGCTTTCAAGGAAAGCACCGGTCTTTCGCCGCATAGCTGGCTGCGCCAGCACCGGCTCGAGCAGGCCATGAACACGCTGCGCGACACCGAAATCCCGATCGCCACGGTGGCGGCTGAGCTTGGCTATGCCTCTCAAACCGCCTTTGCCGCCGCGTTCAGGCGATTGACGGGGGAAACGCCGAGCGATTGGCGACGTCGCACGCGCTAAGCAGCAATCACTCTGCAGGCAGAGCAATCGCTCTGGCGCAACCGCAGGTCCGCTCCGCTAAATGATCAGGGTGCCCTCGATCCAATAGACGGAGACGAACAATGACCTGGAAGAACTTCGTTAGTCCGGTCAAACTCGTGCCGCGACGAAGGATGGCCGCAAGCGCCATCATGTACGGACTTTCACTGGCCGTTCGCTTCACCTCGGCAACCGGCGAGGAAGTGGAAATACCGGCGCAGTCCGTACACGACGCGAGTCCGGTGATGTCCATCATCGACAGGGATGGCGGCCAGCTTCCGTACGCCGACTGGCGTCCGAACGCCATTGAGCCAATTCGTCACCGCCGGCCGCCGCCGATGGCTTCGATGCCAGGCTGCCCCTCTCCCTGAGAATTCGCGATCTCACTTCACGTCTTCGCGTCATCGGTCTCGACGATCCGCCACGAGAGTGGCGGCGGCGATGACGCGCCCATGCCCGAAAAGCTCAATCCACAGGAGATCATCAAATGCGACTCGTCATTATCGGCGCCGGCTTTGCCGGCATGTACGCCGCACTTTCCGCCGCGCGCCTGCGGGACATTCAGGGCGCTTCGCCCGAACAACTCGAGATCGCGCTGGTTGCACCGGAGCCGACGCTCGTGGTCCGGCCCCGCCTCTACGAAAGCACGCCGGAAACCCTGACGGCACCTCTGCAAGACGTATTGAAGGCCATCGACGTCGTCTACGTGCAAGGCAGCGCCGGGACCATCGATACCATGTCTCGTGCGATCGAGCTCGTCACGGCCGAAGGCACGAAGCAGACTCTCTCCTACGATCGGCTGGTCGTTGCCACCGGCAGCCGGCTTTTCCGACCGAACATCCCCGGCATCGCCGAGCACGCTTTCAGCGTCGACAAGCTCGACGATGCGATTGCGCTGGAGCGGCATCTCCATGATCTGGCCGATCGGCCGGCAAGGAACGGACGCGATACGGTCGTCGTGGCCGGCGGCGGGTTCACCGGTATCGAGACGGCGACGGAGATGCCGGCGCGGCTGCGTGCGGTCCTCGGCAAGAACGCCAAGGCGCGTGTCGTCATCGTCGATCGCAACAGCACGATCGCTCACGATATGGGCGCAGATTCCCGCCCCGTCATTGAGGATGCGCTGCGCAAGCTTGGCGTGGAGACCCGCCTCGGCACCGGTGTCGCGTCGCTCGACAAGTCTGGCGTCACGCTTTCCAGCGGCGAACACATCGAGGCGGAGACCGTGATCTGGGCCGCGGGCATGCGCGCCGCTCCTTTGACCGCGCAGATCCCGGCCGAGCGCGACAATCTGGGCCGCCTCCTTGTCGACCGCGACTTGCGAGTGCCGGGCGTGGCCGGCGTCTTTGCCACCGGCGATGCCGCCAAAGCAGCGTGTGACGACGTCGGCAACCACGCGCTGATGTCGTGCCAGCATGCCACGCGAATGGGCGCGTTTGCCGGCAACAATGCCGCTGCCGAACTTTTGGGTGTCGCGACCAGGCCTTATCACCAGAAGGCCTACGCCACATGCCTCGATCTGGGAGAAGCCGGCGCGATCTTCACGCGAGGCTGGGATCGGAAGCTCGAGCTCGTCGGCGACGAGGCGAAGCGGACCAAGCAGCAGATCAATACTGTCTGGATCTATCCGCCCCGAGCGGAACGCGCGGCCGCGCTGGCCTCGGCCGATCCGGAGCACGTCGGCGAGGTCTAGCTGCCTCGCGCGAAACCGGGCCGCGCCGATCGTGCGTGGGCCCGGCCCGATCACCCCATACCAACCGGAGCCGACCATGATGAAACACGAGACCGTGCGCGCGAGCGCGTTCGCCATGCCGCTGACCAGCCCGGCTTTCCCGCCCGGCCCCTATCGCTTCATCAATCGCGAATACTTCATCATCCAGTACCGGACAGATCCCGAGGCACTGCGCCGGATCGTGCCGGCACCACTCGAAATCACCGAACCGGTGGTGAACTATGAGTTCATCCGAATGCCGGACTCGACCGGATTCGGCGACTACACCGAAAGTGGGCAGGTCATTCCGGTGTCCTATCAGGGCAAGGCCGGCAGCTTCGTCCACCAGATGTTCCTCAACGATCATCCGCCAATTGCGGGCGGGCGCGAGCTCTGGGGCTTTCCCAAGAAGCTGGCGCAGCCGAAGCTTGAGGTCGAGACCGACACCCTGGTCGGCACCTTGAACTACGGCTCGGTCCGCATCGCGACCGGCACGATGGGCTACAAGCACCGGGCCCTGGACGCCGCGGCCGAAGCAAAAAAGCTCGCGGCACCGAATTTCCTGCTCAAGATCATTCCGCATGTCGACGGCACGCCGCGCATCTGCGAGCTGGTGCGCTTCCATCTCGAAGACATCACCGTGAAGGGCGCCTGGACTGGGCCGGCAGCGCTCGACCTGTACTCGCACGCCCTTGCCCCCGTCGCCGAGCTGCCGGTGCTCCAGGTGCTTTCGGCCAAGCATATCGTTGCCGACCTGACACTGGGGCTCGGCACCGTGGTCCACGACTATCTGGCCTCGAGCGAAATTGTGCGGCGGCGCGGATCCTCCGAGACGCTGGTCGACGCGAATGCCGGCTGATCGACATCATCCGTACCATCGGGAGTCCTCAAAATGCTGAACGTGATGCGCGAGCAAACCAATCCTGTGCCGCAGCGGAGCAATTCGCTGCCCTACGATGTCGTCGCCCTGGTGTTGCAAGGCGGCGGCGCACTCGGCGCTTATCAGGCCGGAGTCTATGAAGGCCTGCACGAGGCCGGCATCCGGCCGAACTGGCTGGCCGGCATCTCGATCGGCGCGCTCAACGCCGCGATCATCGCCGGCTCACCCGAAGGTGAGCGTGTTGCACGGTTGCGCGAGTTCTGGGAAACCATCTGTGCGTTTTCGATCGAGTGGCCCGCCGGCGAAGGGCTCGCCAACGCCCTGCCCTTTGCGTTCGACATCAACTCGGTACGCAACGCGATGGCGGCGGCGCGGGCCTTGATCCAGGGCCAGCCGGGCTTCTTCAAGCCACGCTTCCCCTCCCCGCTCTGGTCACCGTTCTCGGGCGACGCCGCGACCAGCTTTTACGATACGGCACCCCTACACCGGACGCTGGAAAAGCTCGTCGACTTCGACCGGCTGAACTCGGGCGACGTGCGCGTCAGCGTCGGCGCGGTCAACGTCCGCACCGGTAACCTGACCTATTTCGACACCGCCGAGCGCCGGCTGGGACCGAAGCATTTCATGGCATCGGGTGCGCTGCCGCCGGGTTTCCCCGCCGTCGAGATCGAAGGCGAGCACTATTGGGATGGCGGCGTGGTTTCGAACACGCCTTTATCTCGCGTGCTGTCCGGCGATCCGTGTGACACGCTGACGTTCCAGATCGATCTCTGGTCGGCCAAGGGCCACGTTCCCCACGACATGATGGAAGTGTCGAGCCGGCAGAAGGACATCCAGTATTCGAGCCGCACACGCGCCGTGACCGACCAGGTGCTGCGGATGCAGAAGATGCGTCAGGCCTTGCAGCGCACGATCGCGAAATTGCCGGACGCCACCAGGCACGATCCCGAGATCCGCGCCATTGCGGAGATGGCGCGCCATCGCTGCTACAACATCGTGCACCTGATCTATCAGACCAAGATCCACGAGGGCCATTCGAGGGATTACGAGTTCGGGCTGAGCGCGATGCGCGCTCACTGGCAGAGCGGACTGGACGATATCCGCCGCACGCTGGCCGATCCACGACGCCTGGACCCGCCGGCTCCCGAGCTCGGCATCGTCACCCACGACGTCCATCGCCGGGACTGAATCTCACCGCCCACCTCGTTTCGGAGAATACCATGTCTTCCATTTCCTATGCTCCCGAGCAGGACGCCAAAACCAACCTTCGGCCATCCGGGCAGGCGATCAAGCGGGCCGCCCTCGCCTTGGCACTGGCTCTGGGCGTCGTCGCCGCAGCCGAGTTCGGCCACCACTATCTCACCATCGGCCGCTATCTGGAGACCACGGACGACGCCTATGTGAAGGCGGATTCCACGATCATCTCACCGAAAGTGTCGGGCTATATCGCGCAGGTCCTGGTCGGCGACAACGAAACGGTGAAGGCCGGCCAGTTGCTGGCAAAGATCGACGATCGCGATTTCCGCGCCGCGCTCGATCAGGCCGGCGCCGACGTCGCCGCATCCGACGCCGCTGTCCGCAATCTCGATGCACAGCTTGCCCTGCAGCAGCCGATCATCGAGCAAGGCACGGCCGATGTCGCTGCCGCCACGGCCAATCTGAAATTCGCGCAGGAAGAGCAGGTCCGATACGACGGGCTGATGAAGACGGGCTCCGGCACGGTGCAGCGCGCGCAGCAGACCGATGCGGCGTTGCGCGCCGCCGCCGCGCAATTGCAGCACGCCAAGTCGGGCCTGCTCGCGGCCGAGCGCAAGGTCGACGTGCTCTCCACCGAACGCGCCAGGGCAGTCGCGCAGCGCGACCGCGCCCGTGCGGTCGAGCAGCAGGCGGCATTGAACCTGTCCTACACCGGCATCATCGCGCCGGTCGACGGCACCGTCGGTGCGCGTTCACTCCGGGTCGGGCAGTTCGTCCAGGCCGGTACGCAGCTGATGGCCGTCGTCCCGCTCGATGCCGTGTACATCGTCGCCAATTTCAAGGAAACCCAGCTCACCCATGTGCGCGGCGGCCAGCCCGTCGAGCTGACCATCGACAGCTTCCGCGGCACCAGACTGCACGGCCATGTCGACAGCCTGTCCCCGGCAAGCGGCCTGGAGTTTGCGCTGCTGCCGCCCGACAACGCGACCGGCAACTTCACCAAGATCGTACAGCGCATGCCGGTGAAAATCGTCCTCGACGACCGCAGCCTGACCGGCCTGCTCCGTCCCGGCATGTCGGCCGAGCCGACCATCAACACCAAATCGGCGGCGATCGCCGAACGCGAAAGCAAGAAGCGCCTCGCATCGCGCCGCCCCGAGCCTCGCAGTTGAATGAACACGCGTCCCTGGCGGTTGTCTCCTCCCGGACAGTCCGTTCAGGCAATGCTTCTCTCGCAAGCGACGAGCAGACAACCATGACCACACTGCAACCGGCCATCGATGCCGTGCCCGCCGGAGAAGGCGAGCGGTCCGTCACCACACCGGCCGCGGCGGTCTCCGCCAAGACCTGGATCGCCATCGCCGGGGCCACGCTCGGCGCCTTCATGGCGGTGCTCAACATCCAGATCGTCAACGCTTCGCTGGCTGACATCCAGGGCGCGATCGGGGCCGGTATCGATGATGGCGGCTGGATCTCGACCTCCTACCTGATTGCCGAGATTGTGGTGATTCCGCTGTCCGGCTGGCTGGCGCAGGCGTTCTCGATCCGCATCTATCTCCTGACCAATGCGACGTTGTTCCTGGTGTTCTCGGCGGCCTGCGCGCTGGCGCAAAACCTGTCGCAGATGATCGTGTTGCGCGCCGTTCAGGGCTTTACCGGTGGCGTGCTGATCCCGATGGCGTTCACGCTCATCATCACGCTGCTGCCAAAGGCGAAGCAGCCGATCGGGCTGGCGCTGTTTGCGATCTCCGCGACCTTTGCGCCCGCGATCGGGCCGACCATCGGCGGCTATCTCACCGAGAATTGGGGCTGGCAGTACATCTTCTACGTCAACCTGGTGCCGGGCGCGGTCATGATCGGCTTGCTGTTCGTCTCGCTCGAGCCGCAGCCGATGAAGCTGTCGCTGCTGCGCGAGGGCGATTGGGCCGGGATCGCCACCATGGCGATCGGCCTCGCCGCGCTGCAGACCGTGCTCGAGGAAGGCAACAAGGACGACTGGTTCGGCTCGCCGTTCATCGTCAAGCTGTCGATCGTCGCGGCGATCGCGCTGTCGGCCTTCCTGTGGATCGAGCTGGCGGCAAGGAAGCCGCTGCTGAACCTCCGCCTCCTGGCGCGTCGCAATTTCGGCTTCGGTATCCTCGCAAATTTCCTGCTCGGCATCGCGCTCTACGGCTCGGTCTTCATCCTGCCGGTCTATCTATCGCGCATCCAGGGCTACAACGCCGAGCAGATCGGCATGGTGCTGGCATGGACCGGGCTGCCGCAGCTGTTGCTGATCCCGCTGGTGCCGCAGTTGTTACGGCGCTTCGACGCGCGACTCATCATCGGTGTCGGCTTTGCGCTATTCGCAGCCTCCAACTTCATGAACATCTCGATGACCAACGACTACGCCACCGACCAGCTCTTCTGGCCGAACGTCGTCCGCGCCTTCGGTCAGGCACTGGTGTTCGCCCCGCTGTCGGCTGTCGCGACATCGGGCATCGAGGCGGAGAACGCGGGTTCGGCCTCGGGCCTGTTCAACATGATGCGTAACCTCGGCGGCGCCGTCGGCCTCGCGCTGCTGCAGACGCTGCTCACCAAGCGCGAGCAATATCACTCCAACGTGCTGACGCAGTCGGTCTCGCTGCTGGAGCAGGCCACGCAAGCCAGACTCGAGAAGCTGACGCAGTATTTCATGAGCCACGGCGTGACCGATCGCATCGACGCCGCCCACCGCGCCTATGTCGCGATTGGCAAGATCGTGCAGAAGCAGGCCTTCATCCTGGCTTTCGGCGACATGTTCTACCTGCTCGGTGTCGCGCTGATCGTCGCACTCGCCGCCTCCATGATGCTGAAGAAGCCCGGCCAGATCGAGGCCGGCGGCACCCACTAGTCCCCCACCCCACCTGACGTCGAAAGGAACTCCCATGTTGAAGGATAAGGTCGCTATCGTCACCGGATCGACCAGCGGTATCGGGCTCGGAATCGCCAGAGAGTTGGCCAGGCTCCGCGTCAACCTCGTGTTGAACGGATTCGGCGACCCCGGCGAGATCGAAGCCATCCGCAGCGGGATCGAGCGCGAGCGCGGCGTGCGCGTGGTCTACGATGGCGCTGATATGTCGAAGGGCGATGCCGTGCGCCGATTGATCGCCGCGACAATCGAGACGTTCGGACGCCTCGACATCCTCGTGAACAATGCCGGCATCCAGTTCACCGCGCCGGTGGAAGAATTTCCGTCGGCCAAGTGGCATGCGATCCTGGACATCAATCTGTCGGCCGCGTTTCACGGCATCGCGGCGGCGGTGCCCCAGATGAAGGAGCAGCGCTGGGGCCGGATCGTCAACATCGCCTCAACCCACGGCCTCGTCGCTTCGACGCACAAGGCGGCCTACGTCGCCGCCAAGCACGGGTTGATCGGCCTGACCAAGGTGGTTGGCCTGGAGACCGCCGGCAGCGGCGTGACCTGCAACGCAGTCTGTCCCGGCTGGGTGCGGACGCCCTTGGTCGAAAAGCAGATCAGCGACATCGCAGCAGAGAAAAACATCAGTCAAAAGGACGCCGCCAAGGCACTCCTGGGCGAGAAACAACCGTCGTCCGAGTTCGTCTCTCCGGAGCAGCTTGGAGGCACCGTGGCGTTCCTGTGTTCGCCCGCGGCGGACCAGATCACGGGCACCGCGATCGCGGTCGATGGCGGATGGACGGCACAGTAGCCGGCGGTCAGCGAGCGGCCCATGCAAACGGACAGGATCGGAGTAGCCAAAGATGTCCCTGCTCGCCAGAGACCTCCTCGTGCTGCAAAGGTCCGCGGACTCGGCGGATGACGCAGCGGAGCTGTCGCGCCTGGAGGCGCGGCTGCCACCGCTGCTCAGCATCATCGCCGGAATGGTCGACTTCACCGGCTTCTTCACGCTGGGTCATATCTTCACGGCTCACGTGACCGGCAACATCGTGCTGGCCGCCGTCGTTGCCGTCGATGGCGGCCCGTTTCATTGGGCACAATTGTTGGCGATTCCCGTTTTCATGCTGACCCTGGCGACCGTCTGGCTGATCGCCCAAGCTTCCGGCCGGCACGGTTCGAGCCTGGCGCGACTGTTGCTTCGGGTCCAGTTCCTCGTGCTGGCCGCGCTGTTGATCTTCAGCGTCATCACAAGGCCATCTGCCGATGCGGCTGGATCCCGGGCCGGCGCGGCCGCGATGATCGCCGTGTCGGCCATGGCCTGCCAGTACGCGCTCCTTCGCCTCGCTCTGCCGGGCGCGATCTCGACGGCGGTGATGACCGGCAATCTGGCCAATGCCGTCTTGTCGGCGATGGACCTGCTCGCGCCACGCACCCCTCTGCTGCCGCATGATTCAACGCCGCTGGGTCGCTCGCTCCATCGCTTGCTCGGCTTCATCTTCGGCTGTGTCGCCGCCGCGACGGCTGTTTCAGTGCTGGGAGACTGGGCCTGGTCCCTTCCGGCAGCCTTGTCTGCCGTTGCGATCGCAGTGCGTTAGCGGGTCTGACTCAATATGCATACCGCAGCCGAAGCGCGGCATGATCGACCAGCGACCTATGGCTTAACCGGCAATCCGGCCATCCACGCACGTAACGCAAGCGCCGCCAACGCTGATCTCGCCGTCCGCCTCGATCGCCAAGGCGATGCGGCCGTCGCGCCCGACGCAGCGCCCCTGCGCCGCCGTGTAACTCGTCCCGGCCTTGAGGAGACCGCGGTCGCGATGGAACACGGCGATGGCGCCGTTTCCACTGCCGCATACCGGGTCCTCCTCGACGCCGCATGATGGTGCAAAAGAACGCACCTCGATAGCCGCCTCGCCAACGGCATGACGGCCAAAAAGCGAGAGCCCGGTTACACCGAGCCGCTTCTCGAAGGCAGCCGAGCGCCGGAAGTCCGGCGTCAGCGCGAGAACGCTGTCCGCGTCGGCAAGTTGCGCGACGACCCAGATGGCTCCGACATCCACAATCGCTGGAGACACCTCGCGAACGATCCGATGCCCGATGACAGCTTCCAGTTCGTCGACGTCTGCGGCTGAAAGAGCCGTGACCTTCGCCGGCGGCAAGGCAAGTGTCAGACGCCTCTCCGCGCCGTCGCCCTCCACGGCAATCCGCACCAGCCCGACACCGCATTCCTGGACGAGACGACCGCCCCGGGGCATCACGCGGCCTGCCTCCAACACGGCATGGGCGCTGCCGAGCGTCGGATGCCCGGCAAACGGCAGTTCGCTGCGGGGGGTAAAAATGCGCAGGCGGTAGTCCGCCTCGGAACTCGTGGGCGGCAAGAGAAATGTCGTTTCCGACAGGTTCGTCCAGCGGGCAATTGCCTGCATTTCGGCCGTCGCCAGCCCCTCGGCATCAAGGACGACTGCGACGGGGTTTCCCAGGAAGGGTTTGGAGGAGAAAGCGTCGACGACTTTGTAGGCTCTCATGACTCTTGCTCTGCGGTTTGCCATCGCAGTGTTAACGCTTGACCTGCCCCGCTTGTAAAGGGCTCGAGGCTATCGCGCGACAACCGTGACGATGGTTCGGCAGAAATCGAAAATGAACCGGCCATAGAGAGCGCCGGATCCCGGATCTGAAGATGCCAGGCGATAGGAGTTACCGAGAGCACGGGCGATCTCCAGCACGCCCGTGACTTCATGCTGCGTCATCGCCAGGTGAATGCCGGCCAGCGGCAGCATCAGGGCCTCAATGCCAACACTGCTCATGACGGCCCAACTTCGGCGCGAGGCAGCGGCAGGAATTGCGCAAGGTAGGCGCTCCTCCATTGATAAGGCGTATCGCCGGCGAAACGCTTGAATACCGTCGTGAAATGCGCCTGAGTCTGGAATCCGACGGTCAAGGCAACGTCGACCAGCGAGACGTCGGCGCGCCTCAGCAGTTCCTGGGCGCGTTCGATCCGCCGCTTCAGCAGAAAGTCGTGAGGCCGCATGCCGACGGCCGCGCGGAACTGCGCGGCAAAGTGCATGCGGCTGAGGCCGGCGACCGCCGCCAGATGCTGCAAGGTGATCTTGCCAGCCAAATTCTCGTCGACATATTGCAGCACGCGCTTGAGGCGCCATTTTTGCAACGACCGCACAGACCGGCACCGCTCGTCGGCCTGATCGGTCTCGTTGCGCGCGACGGCCGTCGGCCGGCTGGCTCTGCGGGTCAGGATGGCAAGACGCAAGGCGTCCGCAAGGATGGCGGAGTGAGGATGATGGGCCGCTTCGGTTGCCGCGAGCGCATCGGAGAGGCTTCGCATCACCGGGTCCGGGAACTCGCCTGCACCGGCCTCTCGATCGGTCTCGACCGAGGCACGCGCGAGGCGTTTCGCCGATACCCTGAAGCTGGGCCCGTCGCCGGCGCATCTCCGCACGCCCGGCGGGGGCGTCTCGATGGCCAGGGCAACATCGAGGTGAACGAGGGACAGCGTCATCGCCTTTTCGCCGGCGCGATCCGGACGTTCCGCAAGCCCGGACTGGCAACCATCGATGGCGGAGACGCCGATCGAGCCGACGACATGATCCTTCGCGCCTAGCGGGTGTGACATCTGTAGCGACATCGTCGAACTCCTTGTCCCATTTTCGATCCGGCGAGACCCAATGGCTCGTCCGAATGTGGGAGCAGAGTAGTTCGGCGGTCCCCGCGCTCCATTCTACGCGCGGGTGCACCGGATAGGTTCTCGGGTTGATCGCGTCATACCTAGGTATGACCGCGGCGTCGCCGGCCGCACGGGCGTCCCGTTCGCCGCGATGGCGGAACTGATCTCGCCCTGCGGTAAGTTGACGCGCTCGCCAATGGTCGGAAACTCACGCAAAACCCCGTTTTTGCCGGGGAATGTGCCTCATCGGCACGCGCGCGGGATCAAACCGCGGCAACGTCTTTCAAGAGAGCACGAAAATCATGTTGCCGCATGTTGTCGGCCCGATCAAATCGCGGCATCAACGTGACCGAAAATGAGCAGAGCGACCACCAGCGACGATGACCAGTCTTGATCGGGCCACGGGTTCATCGATGAGCCGCGCCGGCTTGCGGTTCTGGTCTGCCGTCCTCGCTTTCGCGGTTTTCCTGGTCGATGTGCTGACGCCGCTCGAGGGCGCGGTCGCGGTTCTCTACGTCGTTGCGATCCTGCTCGCGGCGAGGACGCACCGGCGTAACGACATCATCGCCGCCGCTGTCGGCTGCAGCGTCCTGACCATAACCGCCTATCTGCTATCGCACGATCTGGAGGCGATCGCCTCGCCTGCCCTTCGTGCGCTGGTGAGCCTCGCCGCCATCGGAATCACGACCTTGCTGGCGTTCCAGAATCAGGCGGCGACGAAGCGCCTCGCGGCGCAGGCGCGCCTGCTCAATCTCTCGCATGACATGATCTTCGTCAGGGATCGCGGCGGCGTGATCAGTTTCTGGAACAGGGCCGCGGAACAGGCCTACGGCTGGTCGGCCGACGAGGCGATCGGGCAACTCGCCGACGCGCTGCTGAGAACCAAATATCCCGACCGGCGAGAGGCCATCGAGGCCGGCCTGCTCGACATCGGCCGATGGGAAGGCAGGCTGGGGCAGCGGACGAAGGCCGGCGGCGCACTCACCGTCGATGCAAGATGGGCGCTCCAGCACGACCATCTCGGCAAACCCGTTGGAGTCCTTGAAACGCACACCGACGTCACGGACCGCGTCGCGGCACATAACGCGCTGGTGCAGAGCGAGCAGCGATACCGCCGGATGTTCGACGCAAGCCGGGTCGGCGTCGTTGAAGAGGACTGGAGCGCAGTGCGGACCGCGCTGAATTCGCTGGAGACCGGAGGCGCCACGTTGCGGGACTACCTTGCACGAAATCCTGAATTCGTGCGGCATGCCCGCCAGCTCACCAGAATCTCCGACGTCAATCCGGCCCTCCAGAAGATGGCGGGAGCAAGCGGCTCTGCGGCCTTCATCGCGAACGTGGACAGGCTTCTGGGCGAGAACGACCGCAGTTTCCTCGGCGCGCTGGTCGCATTCGCGGAAGGGGAGCGGTTCCACGAAGGCGAGACCGATCTCGTGAGCCTCGACGGACGCAAGGTTCCCGTCCTGTTTACGATCACCTTTCCGGCCGAGCCCGACGGAGATCGCAACGTGCTCGCCTTCGTCATCGACATCACCGAGCGCAAGCAGGCACAAGATGCGCTGCTCGCGGCGCAGGCGGAGCTAGCGCATGCCGCGCGCGTTGCCACCCTCGGCGAGCTCAGCGCGTCCATTGCCCACGAGGTGAATCAGCCATTGGCAGCGATCGTCACCAGCGGCGAGGCTGGCTTGCGGTGGCTGCGCCGCGACGTGCCCGATCTCAAGGAAGTTGCGACGACGATCGGTCACGTCGTTGCCCAGGGCCGCCGCGCCAGCGAGATCGTGACCCGGATCCGGACTTTCCTGAAGAAGGCCCCTACCCAGCAGGATCTGCTGCAGATCGACGAGATCATCGAGGAAGCGACCCTCCTGGTCGCGCGCGAGCTCGTCAAGGACGACGTCACCCTCATCGTCAAGACGGAGCATGGCCTGCCGCCGGTTCGCGGCGACCGGGTCCAGCTTCAGCAGGTCCTGGTCAATCTTCTGATCAATGCCGGCCAGGCCATGTCAGGCCGGCCGGGTTCCCGCACCGTCACGCTGCGCGCCGGAACCGTGGACGGTGAAAACCTCGCCATCACGGTCGAGGACAGCGGCCCGGGCATCCAGCCTGACGACTTGCCGCGCCTGTTTGATCCGTTCTTCACCACCAAGGGCGGCGGCATGGGCATGGGACTTGCGATCTGCCGAACGACGGTGGAAGCTCACGGCGGCCGATTGTCCGTGGAGAGCTCTCCGGGCTCGGGCGCGACATTCCATCTGACACTGCCATTTAGCCAAGAACACGCCTTGCCATGACACGACCAAACCAAGTGCAACCGCCGGCCCAATCCTCCAGTTCAGTCGTCATCATCGTTGATGACGACGCGAGCATTCGTGCCTCGCTCGACAGCCTGTTCCGATCCGTCGGCCTCGAGACACGCCTGTTCGGCTCACCGGCCGAGCTGCTTGGCGGCGTCATGCCCGACAAACCGGCCTGCATCGTGCTGGACGTCCGGCTCCCGGGCGTGAGCGGCCTCGATCTCCAGGGGCAACTGACCCGCCAGGGCATCAGATATCCGATCATCTTCATGACCGGTCATGGGGACATTCCAATGTCGGTGCGCGCCATGAAGGCTGGCGCCGTGGATTTCCTGTCCAAGCCGTTTCGCGATCAGGACATGCTCGACGCCGTGACGGCAGCCCTCGAGCGCGATGCGCAGCGCCGTGCGGAAGCCGCGACGAAGGAAGATATCCGCATCCAGTATGAGAGCCTGACGGCGCGCGAGCGCGAGGTGATGGGCCATGTGACCGCCGGCTTGATGAACAAGCAGGTGGCAGGCCTGATCGGCCTCAGCGAGATCACCGTCAAGATCCACCGCGGCAACGTCATGCGCAAGATGGAGGTCCGCTCGCTGGCCGACCTCGTTCGCAAGGCCGAAGCGCTCGGGATTTCCCAGAACCGAAAGACTACGGACCAAACCTGAGTATAATTCCGGCGGGACTGCCGCACGGTGCATAAGGCCCCATCGGCCGCCCAATGGGAGATATCCTCCCTGCGGAACACAGCGGTCAGGATGTGTGCCAATGGCCAAAACCCCGGTGATTGCGATCGTGGACGACGACGAAGGCGTGCGCGCGTCGCTGGCGAGCCTGGTGCGTTCGCTCGGCTATGAAGCCCACGCCTACGAGTCCGGCGTCGCCTTCCTGCGGGAACCGGCGGGAGAAGATCCGGCCTGCATGATCGCCGACGTTCAGATGCCGGTCATTACCGGCGATGAATTGCAGGCGCGCCTGGTTGCCTCCGGCCGCCATTTCCCGATCATTTTCATGACCGCTTTCCCCAGCGAACCCGTGCGCCAGCGCGTCATGGCGGCTGGCGCGCATTGCTATCTCGGCAAGCCGTCCAGCGGCGACGAGATCATCCGCCGCCTCGAAGAGGCCCTGGCGGGCCACGCGCCGCAATAGTCGGGTCCCGGCTCGGGCAAACTGCGCCTTCCCGGCGTGCGTTCCCGAAAGCAGGTTGATGGACCGAAAATACCGGCCGGCACAGCTCATGCTCCCCTTTGATTTCGCGACGCCGGCAGGCCGCACGCTTTGCCGCGCATGGAGGGAGCATAATTGCCAGGGGATGCCACCAGCGCTGCCGATGACATCCGCCCGCGGGTCTTCGCCGGCTTCCCGGTGAGTTCCTGGGCGTTCGCGCTGCGCGTCCTGCTGGCAATGCTCCTCGCACTCTATGTGAGCTTCTGGCTCGAACTCGAATCCCCCTCGTCGGCAGCCGTCACCGTGGCAATCCTGGCGCTGCCCACGCGCGCGCAGGGCATGGAAAAGGCGGGCTATCGGCTGCTCGCAACCGCCATCGGCGTGATCGCATCGATCGCCATCGCCGGCACCTTTTCCCAAACCGGCGCGCTTCTGCCCGCAGTGTTGGGGATCTGGGTCGGACTTTGCGTCTACGTCGCCGGGATGCTGGACGGCAATCGCGCTTATGCGGCGGCTCTCAGCTGCATCACCGTTGCCCTGATTGCCATTCAGCAGATCGACAGCCCGTTGCAGGTGTTTCCGACCGGCGTCGCCCGGGGCGCCGCCATCGCCATCGGCGTCCTCGCGGTCGCTCTGGTCAACGAGGTGCTCGCCGCGCCGGACTATCATCCGGTTCTGGCGAGCCGCCTCGAAACACTGCATCGCGGGGTCACGGAGTTCGCGCAACGCGCCGTCCGCGGTGAAGCTTCATCCGCGACCGCTGCTGCGGACATGTTGCGCGATGTCGCGGCCCTGCATCCGGAGATCGCGAGCCTCGTCACGGAGTCGATCAGCGGCCCGGCCAGAACCGCAGCCGCACGCTCCGCGATGGTGGGCCTCGTGAGCGAGCTCGCGCTCGCCCGTACGCTTGCCGCGCTGCCGGCCGCATCCGCGACGTCCCGGGACGACCGAAACCCCGACGCCTCCGGCCTGATCGCGATCTGCCGGACCCATCTGCGCGATCAGATCATCCGCAGGAATGCAGACGTGCGCGACAGCCTCGAGGCACTGCGGGCCGGAAACCATCCACTCCGGCAGTGGCGCGCGCCGCTTTACCGCTCGCCTCGCATTGCAGCGGCAGCCGGCGTCAGGGCCGCGATCCACTTCATCCTCATTGCAATCATCTTCGTGATGGCGGGATGGCCGACCACCGCGCTCTGCCTCTCGCTTGCCGCAGTCATCATCGGCCTGAGCGCGACGGCTCCGGATCCGCGCGCCTTCACGACACTGGCGGTTTTTGCCATGCCGATCGCATGCCTGCTCGCCGGCATCCTGAAATACCTCGTCTTCAACGGCGTATCCGAGTTTCAACTGCTGGCGATCGGCCTTGCGCCTCTCGTGATCGGCGCAGCGCTGCTGATCACGCTGCCGAGCGGCATCCTGCCGCCGCTCGGCCGGCTCTCCCTCGTGTTCACGCTTGTCATTCTCGCACCGAGCAATCCGCAGAGCTACGACCCCGACGTATTCCTTGTGACGTGTCTGTTTGCCCAGCTTTCCTCGGTTCTGGTCTTCGCGGCGCAACTCCTGCTGCCGTCCTTGTCCGGCGAACGGAGGATCCGGCTGCTGCTGGACGACGCCCATCGCGAGCTGAGCCGCCTCGATTCCGGGCGAGCCCGGCATCTCGCGCCGGAGGAAGCCGCGTTTCGCGATGCCGCCCGGATCGAGCAGATCCTGACGACGAACGGCGCCACGGCACCTCCCCCTCGGGTCGTCGCGGAAGCGCTGCGCTGCTTCGACGAGGCCGTGGTGCTGCGACGGTGCCATGCCGAACTGGACCGCCTGGCCGAGACCTCACTCGGCGGAGCGGTACGCGCCGCGCGAGCCGCGCTCACTCTACGGGATGGAGGCGCAATCCTGACTGCCGCCGAGGCGCTGCGCCAGACGGCTGCCCAAGGCAACCTGTCCGTCGATCCGGTGCTCGCCGCGCTCGTTCCGGCCAGCATCGTCCTCGAAGCAAGGCAGAGTTTCGCCGGTTCCGGCCAGGGGACGCATCCGTGACGAATACTTATCGTGAACTCGTCGTGGGCGGCGTGCTGATCGCCCCGATCGTGTCCTATGCGGCAACGGCGCTGCTCGCATTCCTGCTGCTCCGCCCGGTGCTGCGCTTCGTCGGATTTACAAGAATCTTCAGCAACCCGTCGCTGGCCGAGCTCTGCCTCTACGTGTCGATCTTCGGCCTGCTCGCGCTGTTTTGCTAGGGAGAAAGTCATGGACGCGGCTCTGCCTCGAGATGCGGCCTTTCCGCCCCGCCCCGAATCTTCAGCCGAAGCACGGGCGGACGCAGCCGACGCCGTCGCGTGTTCCAGCCCGACGGAGGCCGCGGCGCGCGCGACCAGCGACCGCGCCGCGAACGATGGCGAAGCTTCCCGGCAGGCGACGCCATTGACGCGGTCGCTGCGCAAGGCCGCCGGGCGTTTCATGGCCGGCGTCGGCAAGCATTTCGCCACTCTTGCCATCGCCCTGGTCGCCATCCTGATATCGGTTGCAACCTGGCAGCACTATGTCACCGCGCCCTGGACGCGCAATGGCAGCGTGCGCGTGCAGGTCGCCAATGTCGCGCCGCAGATCGCGGGCAAAATCGTGGAGCTGCGGGTGGCCGACAACCAGTTCGTCCACAAGGGTGACGTGCTCTACGTCATCGATCCCTTCGACTTCGACGTAGCCGTCCGCATCGGCAAGGCCCTCGTCGACCAGCGGGCGGCGGACCTGGAGGTGAAGCAGGCCGAGTCCGACCGGCGCCGGCGTCTGTCCGACCTCGCGACGACGCCAGAGGAGCAGCAGATCTTCGCCGGCAACGCCTCGCAGGCGAAGGCCGCCTACGCAGCGGCCGCTCACCAGCTTGCACAGGCGGAATTGAACCTGAAGCGCACCAATGTGCTCAGCCCCGTCGACGGCTATGTCACCAATCTCCTGCTACGCGTCGGCGACTATGCGCTGACCGGCGTCACCAACGTCTCCATCATCGATTCCAACAGCTTCTGGATCGACGGTTATTTCGAGGAAACCAAGATGGCGCATGTCTGCGTCGGCGATCGCGTCGAGGCACAGCTCATCGGTTACTCCAAGCCGATCCTGGGACACGTGAAAACCGTGACCCGCGGCATCAGCCCGTCAAACGCCGCGGCGGGCACGCAAGGTCTGCCCAACGTCGACCCGATCTACACCTGGGTGCGGCTTGCACAGCGCATACCGGTTCGCGTCGCCATCGACACGGTGCCGCCGGGCGTGCCGTTGGTCTCCGGCATGACGGCCACGGTGACGATCCGGCAGCCCAATGCGGTCGATCGCCAGACCTGGCCTCATCGGCTCCGCACGACCTTCGTGGACCCAATGTTTGATGTGTTCGGCGCAGGAGATCCGCCGCGCCCCAACTGCCTCCAATCCCCATCCCAGCAGCCTCCCGAGGTGACGGCGCTTCCCTACGCGCGGGTGCCCGCAATTCCGCCGGCGGAGAAGATCGCGCCCGGACTCACCCCCGGCATCGATGCCTCGCCACGCCTTCCCTGAATCCGGTCAGATCGCCCGACCTGAAGAGAGCTGCATCGCGCCGCAACATCGGAGCTCACAGCGCAGGCCTTTGATTTTTCTTGCTTAATTCGGAGTTTCGCGACGTTCCGACGCACCTGCAGCTTTCGCAAAATCTAACACGATTTCAGCAACGCTAACGGGCCTTGTGGCGGCATCAGACATATCGTTCGAGCGTCAACCAATGGCATTCAGCAGCCGTCACGGCGGCAGCGGAATCCAAAAGACGGGACGAACGATGCTCACCGATATGCAAGCGGCCGGCGCCCGATTGACACATCAACCCGGCGTCCGCGAACCGGATTTCTCTCAGGGGGCACGCGCATTCCCCCACGAACGAAAATGGCGCCAGCCCGAGCAACGCGCGGGCGTCGCACGCGAGGACATCACGATCTCGCGCTTTACCTATGCGCAGACGGCCGTCAGGCGCGAGGATGCAACGACGCCTCCCGACCGGTACTTCTTCTCGATCGCCCTGAAGAGCACACGTCTCAAGCTGACCAGAGGCAGTCAGACCATTTTCGACGGCGCCATGCCGGCAGGCACGCTCTATGTCGGCGCGCCGTCGAAGCCGCTCCGCGCGCAGTTTCTTGCGCCGTGCGATTTCCTGCACTTCCACATCTCCGCCAATTGCTTTCCATCTCCACAGCAGGGAACGGAGCCGCTCGCGCCCGAATGCCTGAACGATCTCCTTCTGTTGCGCGACCCGTTCGCCGAGCAGCTCGCAAAGGCGCTGACCGAACAAGGCCATTCGGCCGATCGCGAATTTGCGTGCTGCATCGCCCAGACGCTGGTGATGCACGTCGCTCGGCGCGAACCCCCGCGTACGAAAGTCAACGCCTTGCCGAAATGGCGGCTCCGACGCGTCGAGGAGTATGTCAGGGCGCGCTTCGACCACTCTATCAGCCTGTCCGACCTCGCCGGCGTCGCGGGATTGTCCCGGATGCACTTCGCAGCGCAGTTTCGCGCCGCGACTGGATACCGGCCGCGCGAGTATCTCCTGCAACAGCGCATCGAGCATGCAAAATCTCTCCTGTCGAATACCGAGACGCCGCTGGTCGAGGCGGCGCTGGCCGTCGGGTTCTGCACGCAGGCGCATTTCTCGACCGTCTTCAAACGTCTGACAGGCGACACGCCGGCACGTTGGCGGTGCACCAGCCGGAACGCATTGGCGTCACCCAGGCTCGCTGAATGCGACCCGGTTCCGTCACGCGAGCCGGTGTCTCATGTCCTGCCGGCGGACCTTCGTGAATCATGCGAAATGAGAAACAGCGTGGGGACGTGAAATACTTTGCACGCCGGATCGGCGATGCTGGCAGTGTTAGTGACTGAGACCCCAAGTCACGGCTCGAGCCTTCTCCTCCCAGGCATGCGAGCATTGGGCCGTCCTCCCCACAAGGACGGCCCCTTTTTTTTGCCTCGCCGCACGTCGATCCGGAGCGCGCCGTCCGTCCGATTCCGGAACGATGCTGTTGCCATTTCAGTCGCTGAGATGCCGCGCAAGCCAGTTACGTACGCCCTGAAGACTCCTGAAATCGTCCAGCGACCGCACCGGAAGGCCGGGCTCGATGCTCGCAACCATCCGGCTCAGTGCATGTCCAGGTCCAAATTCGAGAAATGCCGTGGCACCCGCTTCGAGACAGCTTTGCAGGCAATTTCCCCACTGCACGGTTTGCGAGATCTGCGCGGCGAGCTTGTCGTGGCCCGCCTCGGCGGAGACGACCGAACCGCCATCGATGCCGCTCAGGATGCGCGCACCGGCGGCCGACGGGAACGCCACCGGCGCCAACCGCAAGACTTCGCGAAACACGACCGACGCCTCGGCGAGCCGTCCGGTGTGGGAGGCAACCCGAACCGGCAGATCGACGATCCTTGTGGCACGCATCGCCCTCGCCTCTCCGGCAATTCCGTTCAATGCCTCCCGGCCACCGCCGATCACGAAGGCATCGCCTGGATTGACGATGGCGATCGCCGCACCGTGGCGCTCGCAAAGGCGCTTAATATCGTCATGTGAAAGACCGCGGACAAAGATCAGCCCGTCACCGGCGCAGGTGGCGGCGTCCATTGCTTCCGCGCGGCGCACTGCGAGGTCGAGCGTGAGGACCGGTTCGAACAGATCTCCCACGCCCCATGCCGCCACCTCACCGACGCTATAGCCTGCGATGATGGCGCCATGTGGAATGATGTCCCCGAGCCCGGCAGCGGCGGCCAGTGCCTGCAACGTGCATAGAATCTGGCCGGACCGGTTGCGATGCAGAGCCTCGTCAGATTCGCTGCGCACGAAATCGCGCGGATCCCTGCCGCCCAGCAACGTTGCCGCGTGTGCAAACAGGTGCGTCGCTTCCGGCGCATCGCCCGTCAGGGCGAACATGTCCCGATGCTGTCCGCCTTGTCCCGAGCACAGGATCGCAAGTGTCATGATCGCCGCCTAGTGCGGAAAGAGCACGGCGATCGCGACCGCCATGGTCGCGACGCTGAATCCGGTGCTCGAAATGACCATCGATCCGACCGCTGCGGAATCCAGCCGGTAGTTGACCGCAAACAGGATGCCGAAAAAGCCGGAAGGCACCGCGGCGAGGAGAATGGCCGTCCTCGCTGTGTCGGGAGCGATTGGAAAGACGTGAGTGATTGCAACGGCTGCGAGCGGCCGAACCACGTCCGCGGCCACGGTTGCGGCCGCGATCTTCCAGTTCAGGCGGAACGACTGTGCCGACAGGATGGCTCCGGTCAGGAACAGCGCGACGCCGGCGGCCGAACTCCCGATCAGGGCGAGGCAGGCATGAGCAAGCGCGTCGAGGCTCAGATCCGACACCGAAAACAGGATGCCGAACACGGGCGCGAGCACGACCGGCTTGGTGATCGCGCGCCCCACTGCCGTCAGCATCTGCCGCGCCGCCATTTCCTCGCCACGGGACCTGGCGGCGTCCATTTCCGCCATGATCAGGGTCACCGGGCTGATGAGGACCGAACCGGTCGCCAATGCGACGGCGACCGGAACGGCGCCCGCCTGTCCCGCGACGGATGTCAGGATTGGAAGACCGACGCCAGCAAGATTTGGAAAGCCGACCGTGAGTGCCTGAATCGACGCATCGGGCCGCGACACCTTGAACAACCTGCGCGCGGCAAGATACCAGGCGGCATAGAGCAACGACATCGTTACGCCGAGCACCAGAAACAGCGGAACCTGCTCGATCATCTCGCTGCGCGACGCCGAGGCGGTCGCGGCGAACAGGGACGCCGGCACGGCGAAATCCATCACGAGTGCGTTGAGAGCATCGACATGGAGATTGTCGACGACATGAAACCTTCCGGCGGCGTATCCAAGCAGCAAGACGAAGAACACCGGCACCAGCGCCATCAGGATTGCATTGGACATCATGGCCCCGGCGCGTCGTGGGCATCGACGAAGAGCGACATCGCAAGCAGGTCAGCCGAGCCACCGGGACTGAGACGACGCGCGACGAAGCTTTCATGGATCCATCGCGCGCTGACGCGCCAGCCGGGAGCGCGCACGCCGCCGGCGTCGATGAAGCGACGTGCCGCGCGACGCGCAAAGCGAAGCCCCTCGAGCCCGCCACGATGCAGCAGATTCGTGTCTTCCACGGACGCAATCAGGGCAAAGCACGCTTCGACCCGAGCCGCTTCCGCATCCTCGGGCGTGGCAGGCATTGTTCTCCGCAGGGCCGGCAAGCCGATCCGGTAGACGCTGGGAAACCCGCTCGCCGCCTCGATACGGGCTCCGCCTGCGCGAAAGCGGCGGCGAGCAGCGCTGCCATGGCTGTGCAGCAACACCGGACCGTCGAGTATGCTGGCGCCCCAGAGGCGTGCCACGACGTCGCCGAGCGGAAGTGCCGGATCGACCAGCCCGCCGGCCCTCGCACCGGCCGCCGCGCACAACAGGCCAAGACCGAAGATCGCGCCGCGATGCGTATTGACGCCCGCGGTCGCCTCGAGCATCACCCGTTCGGCCTCCAGGCCGATGACCCGCAGCACTCCCATGCCGCAACCGAGCGCGCCCGCTTCGGCAAGGCTTTGAAGGTAAGGCCTGATGGCCGCAGCGCTGCGACGAAACGTGCCGGCATCCATGTCGACGTGACTGCCATTGTCGACATGACTCACGAGCCCCGGCTTGGGCCAGGTTTCCAGCTCCATGGCGAGGCAATCGGCAGCGAAGCCGCCGATCGCCCGGACACCGGACGCCATCTGCCCCCGGCTGGAAACAAGCGGTTCGATGCTTCGCGCGGCCGCTGTGATCATGATCCCATCGCTCCCGAAATGAATCGATCCCTGTCGAGCAGGGCCACGCACCCGATGGTCTTGACCAGAAGCTGGTCCGTGCCGGCATGGAATTCGCGCCAGTTCACCGCTGCGCCATCCGCGCGCATCAATTCGCCATCGAGCCGCATCGGCGCATCGGTCTCGATCGCAGCCAATTCGGCGGCGAGACGATCCAGATCGGTTTCGCGGGGGAACGCGAACAGGACATCGAGGTCGGAACGATCGGTCACGTAGTCGAGCCCGGTCAGCGACTGCCATGCGAGGCTGCCGAACACGCGCACGTCCACCGAATGACGAAGCGCGAGCCCGTCGAGCCGATCGAGCGTCGACCACCAGTTGCGCGGCGCCGAGGCGCGCACCTGCCGCAGCGCGGGCGGCCTCGCGACCGAGGTGACGTGGTCGATATCCGCGAGAAACGACAGCCGCTTCTTGCCGGCGGAGGGCGGCAACGGCAGGCCGAGCGCAAGGCCTGTCGCTTCGCTAGGCAGAGCGCGCCGCCTGATCGTCGGCCATCCCATTTCGGACCAACGCGAAACCAGCGGGTCGGCTGCGAGATCGCCGCGCATCCCGATCATCGCGCGCCAGCCCAGCGGGCTGACAAAGACGAGGTCGTGGCGACCGGCCGGCGGTTCACCGGGTTTGCAGGGCGAGATCACGAACGCGCTCCGCGATATCGGCGGCCTTCGGCCGGCCACCGCGCTCCTTGCCGAGCGCATCTCTTCGATCCCGCGCAGCCGGCATGTCGGCGAGCAGCGCCTCAAGCTGGTCTGCGAGTGAGGTGGCGTCGCTCCATGTCATATGAACGGCACCCATCTGCTCGAGATTGGAAAGCCCCGGCGCGAAAACCGGCGTCGATTTGGCTTTCTCCTCAAGAGCGGTCATCGACAATTTGGTGACCTTCGCCATCGACGGCAGATCCATCACCGCGGGAGAGGCACCAGGCAATCCGACCAGCACGCGCGTCGCAAGGCCCGTCGCAAGCAGGGCCCCCGCCGCCGAGTGGCCGTAGAGAAGACCGATGGTCGGGCGGCCGTGCATGTCCGCGTGGATCAGCACTTTCGCCAGATGTGCGAGGAATTCGTTGAGCCCGAGCAGCTCGTCACGCTTGCTCATGCGCTGGCTGTCGCTGTCGACGAGCACCAGGATCGGTCCGCTCCCCCGGTCGATCGACTCCAGGACATGCGCGGAAAGTCTGATCGCCTCGTCGACGCCGAGCGCAGTCCGATCCGCAACACCAATCACGAGTATCCTGCCACCGGACCGCAGCGTCGCCGCGCCGGCAATGACGCCATTGTCGTTCCTGACCTCATGGCCGTCGGGAAACAGCGAGGCGAGAATGTCATCGAGCGTCACGGCTGCTCCTCCCGATCCTGCTGGCGAGCGCAATGAACTGGTCGGCCGGCAATTCCGGAACCGTTTCCGCATGCGCAACGCCTTCCACGGTCCAGATATCGACGGCGTCCTGGCAAGCGCCGAAGCGGCGCAACCTGTCGGCGAGACGTCCCTGCTCCGCCCTGAGCTGGTCGAGGCCGAAGGGGCCAATCAACCCGATCAGCTCGAGTGCGGCCTCGCGAAAATCCTGCACAGTGTCATCGGCGAAGACGTCGGCTGCACCCAGCAGCCGCCGGTGCTTGCCGCCCATGGTGCGCCAGACCAGGGCACGGTCACGGGAGTCGAACTCCTCGACGCCGCGATTGGTCTCGATCACCTCGGGGCCCGACACCGCGATGCGTCCCGCCTCCGACACGGCGAGCGCGGAGCAACAGCCTGCGATCAGACCGCCGCCGCCATAGCAGCCGGAGCGCCCGCCGATCAGGCCGATGACCTTCACGCCAGCACTGCGCGCCTCCATCACCGCACGCATGATCTCGGCGATGGCGAGCTCACCGGCATTGGCCTCCTGCAACCGGACGCCGCCGGTATCGAGCAGGACCAGAACAGGGATCGATCCGATCTCGCGCGCTGCGCGGAGCAGACCCAGCAGTTTGGCGCCGTGCACCTCGCCGAAGGCGCCGCCCATGAAACGTCCTTCCTGCGCGGCGGCGAATACCGGCGCGCCGCCGAGCCGGCCATGGCCGACGACGATGCCGTCATCGAACTGCTCGGGAAGGCCGAATATCTCCAGATGCGGACTGACTTCGCGCTGTTCCGGCCCGATGAACTCGACCAGGCTGCCGGCATCAAGCAGCAGATCAAGCCTCGTCCGCGCCGATGCCTCGTTGAAGCTCGTGCTGCGGGCCCGTTCGGCCGGGGCGATGTGCGGGAGCGGCGCGGTCATTGCTCGCTCCCCGCGATCAATCGCACCGCCTGCGCCAGCCGAAGCGAGACCGTGTCGGGCCGCGCGCCGCCGTCATTGATGGAAAATTTCAGCCCGCCGGGCGAATAGCGCTCGACGAAATCCCCAATGACGGCGCTCCAGACTTCGCCGAAGCCCATCGCCGCGGTTTTGATCTCGACCGCGCATTCCGCATCCGGCAGGACGCGCTCGACCAGCACTTCCAGATTGCCCGAGGCGACCACGCCTACGATCGCGCTCTGCCTGATACCGCCCGCACGCTCGCGAACCGGGTGATGAAAGCTGAGATCTTCCATGGCCTGTCCTCACCAGTTCCTGAATTTCGACGGCGGCGCGTAGAGCCCGCCCGACCAGCGCACGAGATCCTTGATCGAGCGCGCCGCCAGCATGTTGCGATCCGCATCGAGCGGATTGATGCCGATATCTTCCGGCCGCCGGATCACGCCGCGCTCGCGCAGCTGCGCGACCATGCTGCGATCCCGCCCGCGACCGACATCGGTGTATCCGGCGACGCCGCGGATCGCCTGCTCGCGTTCTTGCGCCGTACGGCACAACAGGAGGTTTGCCACGCCCTCCTCGGTAACGATGTGCGTGACGTCGTCGCCGTAGATCATCACCGGCGCGAGCTCGAGGTTGAGCTTCTCGGCGAGCTCGATCGCATCGAGCTTCTCGACGAACAACGGGACGTTCTTGTCGCCGAAGGTCTCGCCAATCTGCACCACCAGCTTGCGGCCCCGGCGCAACGGCGCCGGACTATCGGGATCGGCCTCCGCGCCGGCCTTCAGCCAGGGCTCGCTCGGATGCCTGCGACCGCGCGCATCCGCGCCCATGTTCGGCGCGCCGCCGAACCCGGCGATGCGCGAGGTGGTGATGGTCGAAGAATTTCCCTGGAGATCGATCTGCAGTGTGGAGCCGATGAACATGTCGCAGGCATAGAGTCCGGCGGTCTGGCAAAACGCGCGGTTGGAGCGCAGCGAGCCGTCGGGGCCGGTGAAATAGACGTCGGATCGGGCCCGGATGTATTCGTCCATGCCGACCTCCGAGCCGAAGGAGTGGATCTGCCGGACCCAACCGGACTCGATCGCGGGAATGAGCGCGGGATGCGGATTCAGGGCGAAGTGGGTTGCGATCCTGCCCTTCAGGCCCAGCCTCTCGCCGAACGTCGGCAGCAGAAGCTCGATCGCGGCCGTGCTGAAGCCGATCCCGTGATTGATCCGCTGCACGCCATAGGGCGCATAGATGCCCTTGATCGCGAGCATCGCGGTCAGGATCTGCCCCTCGGTGATCGCCGACGGATCGCGCGTGAACAGTGGCTCGACGAAGAACGGCTTGTCGGACTTGACGACGAAATGGACGCGGTCCGCCGGGATATCGACCCGCGGAACCGTCTCGACGATCTCGTTGACCTGGGCGATCACGACGCCGTCCTTGAACGCCGTTGCCTCCACCACGGTGGGCGTGTCCTCGGTGTTCGGGCCGGTGTAGAGGTTGCCGTCACGGTCGGCGCTGACGGCGGCGATCAGGGCGACGTGCGGGGTGAGATCGATGAAGTAGCGCGCGAACAGTTCGAGATAGGTGTGAATTGCTCCCAGCTCGATCTTGCCGCCGAACAGCATGCGCGCGATGCGCGCCGATTGCGGCCCGGAATAGGCATAGTCGAGCCGCTTCGCGACCCCGCGGTCGAACAGGTCCAGATGTTCGGGCAGAACGACGCCCGACTGCACCATGTGCAGATCGTTGACCTTGGACAGATCGACCGCCAGCAGCGCGCGGCTCAAGAGATCCGCCTGCTTCTGGTTGTCGCCTTCGAGGCAGACCCGGTCGCCCGGCCGGATCACGGCCTCCAGCAGGCGCGTTGCGTCGGATGCTTCCACGACCTTGCCGCGGGAAAGTCCAGCACCGGCCGCAATGCGGACATCGCGCGCGGCGCGGTTGTTCTGCCAGCTCGTCATGACCTTGGCCCCTTTGCGGCGTTGGCTCCGCTCCAGAGCGATCCCGGATTGGCACGGTCGGGATGAAGCGCGAGCATCGCCTCGTAGAGCTCGCGCGGAGAAATCGTCGCCTGGTCGAGGCGGTTGAAATCGAGCAGATATTGCCGGGTCTCCGCGATGCTGCGCGGATCGTCATCGTTCTCCGGCTTCTTGTGTCCGGCCACCACGAAGCGGGGCTTCAACGCTTCGAGCCGATCGAGCGCGGCGATCCATTCCAGCCGGCTCTGCGTGTCGGTTTCGGCGAGATAAGGATGAATGCCGTTGTATACGGTGTCGCCGGCGACGATCAGATCGAGAGACGGGACATGAAGGGCGGTGGAACGCGCCGTGTCGGTTCGTCCCATGTCGATGACGACGAGCTTGTGTCCCTCGAGCGCGAGCTCGCCTTCGAGAGGCTCTGCAGCGACCAGGCGCTGCGCGATCTCGCCCGGAAAGCGCTTGCGCCAGAAACCGTCGAGCGATGCCGGCGAAAGCTGCGTCTTCATCTCGTCGACAACCTCGGGAACGGCCACGGCCCGTGCCCGCGGAAAGCGATCGAGCAGCGGCGCGAGACCGAAGAAATGATCACCGTGGCCATGCGTGACGTAGATCGTGGTCAGATTTCGCTCCCGCGACACGACCCAATCCAGTAACGTCTTCGACTGCCCGGCGGTGAGGAACGTGTCGACGAGGATGGCATCCCGCTCGCCGTAGATCAGAGTCGACGAATTCGCGACCCACATCAGGTCCGGATTGCCGGAGGGCAGATCGCGGCTCAGTCCAGCCCGCTTCACCGTCGTCACGTCCCAGTCCAGGATCGTGCCGGTCGTCTCGATCATGCTCATGGAATTCTCCGGAGGGGCAGTCGGGCCGGCGGGAGTGCTGTCTCTCCCGCCGTCCTTCCTTCTGCCGGCCGTGCGTCAGGACCGGCAAAACGCGTCAGCGGGTGGCCGGTTGATCGATGCTGCGAGCGGCACGGGTGATGATCTCCGCCACTTCCTTCGGATGCGACTCGTAGACCGAGTGGCTTGCACCCGGGATCACGGTGGTGTGGCTCTTGGCGCGCTCGTAATACCAGCGCTCGAGATCCGGATTGATGATCTGGTCGTTGCCGGCAACGATGCCCCAGCTCGGCTTGGTCTTCCACGCAGCCGCCGTCAGCGGCGTGCTGAACACCTGCGTCGCGGCCAGAACCTGGGAGCGTGATTCGAACTCCGCCTGCTCGCGCGGCAGATCGGGGGCGAACAGCTTGGGGAATTGCACGGGATCGAGATAGGTGAATTTGTCGGGCGTGACCTTGATGGCGCCTTCGGTCTTTCCAAGTACGCTCGGCGTCTTCTTGCCCAGCGCCGCTTCGTCCTCTCCGACGTCGGGCGCATGCGCAGCGACGTAGACCAGGCCGACGACATTGGGATGAACACCCGCCTCGGTGATGATCGAGCCGCCATAGCTGTGGCCGACCAGAAGCGTCGGGCCATTCTGGAGATCGAGCAGCCGCTTCGCCGCCGTGACATCATCGCCAAACGACGTCTCGGGCTCCTGCAGCATGCTGACGCGGAAGCCTTCCTTGACCAGGATCTCGTAGACCGGCTTCCAGCCGGACGCATCGACCCAGGCGCCGTGCACCAGGACGATGTTCTTCGGGGGTTCAGCGCGCGCCGGGGCGACGGTCGCGAACAGGGAGAGAGTGGCAGCGAAGGCGAGGCCAGCGTTGAGGTGTTTCATGTCGGGATCACTCCAGGTTGGAATGGTGCGACAGTAGTGTCGACACTCGCCGGCGTATTTCGGCAAACAACGGCCCTTGCCACTTCGCACGTCGGGACATGCCGATCGAGACAACGGCTGCTCGTGCATCCTCGGGACACTGCCTAGCTAGGGCGCGCACTTCAAAGCGCAGCGCATATGTCAGGCGTACAGACCTCTCATTACTGTGAACGGCCGGCGTTCATACGCGAAAGACGAACGATCCGCTTTGGCATTCAAGAGGTCGCATCTGATGCTGATTGAACTCCATGCATGGGATCGGACACATGACATCCACAGCAAATCTCCAGATCGCGCTTCTCATCCTGTTGTGCGCAGCTTCGCCCGCGCGCGCAGGCACTTGTGCGGACGACATCGCGAAAACCCAGATCCAGCTGGATCAGGCCATAGAAAAAGACGCGGGCGCCCACGGCTGGCAGCGGGAGAGCCTCAGCGCGCTGCGCAGTCATCAACCGACGCCTCGCTCGATTGCAGAGGCCGAAGGCGGCCGCGGAGCGGTTTTCGCGGATGCGCTGGACTCGCTTGATCGCGCGCGTACCGCCGATCAAAACGGCGACACAGGCACATGCAGCCGGGAACTCGCGCATGTGCGGGCCATTCTGAAATAGCGAAAGCGAGCCGAAGCCAAAGCCGGCCAACGGCGAGGCAACTCGGTGACGCGGCCGAACGAAGACGAATGCCCGCTTACGATGCGTCGAACGCCCGTTGCCGTCGTGCTGCCGGGTAGCGGGACGTGCGTTCTGGAAATACCCCGCCGTTCCGCACCTCTCTAGTGCTCGACAGCATTCAGCCGGAGCATTTTCCATGCGAGAGCAGCACCCATCGAACGACGTCGGCTCGGGAAGATCCGGATCGCACCGGTTCACCCTGATACAGCCCGCCGTGGCACTCACGGCCGGCATGCTGTGGCTCGTCCCGGCTGCGACGTCCGCTCAAACGACCATGCCGGGAATGCAGCCTTCCACCGGCATGCTGGCGACGTCGCCGCTCAATCCGCAATCCACGCGGCCCGTCGGCGTTCCGCTGGGATCGACCGAGATCGTAACGCCCGGCATTTCGCCGCTTAATCCGGCGCAAAGCACGGCGGGTTGCGCCGGATCCGGCAATACCGCCTCGTCCGGAGCCTTGTTCGACGGCGGCGGACTGTCCGGGGGCTCATCCGTCACCTGCAACGGCAGCATCACGGCGGCGTCTCCGCTGCCTTCAGCATCGACGGTCGGACGCGTCGGGATACCGCTCGGAGCCACCGAGCTCGGCGGCGCCGGAATCAGTCCGTCCGTTCCGGTGCAAGGCCCTGCCGCAACCGACAGCACGACTTCGATCAGCGGCTCAAGCAATCCCTGACATCCAGGACGATCTCATGAAACGAAATCTCGCCATCGCGCTTGTCGCTCTCGCCGCGATTCTCGTCGGAGCCGGCCTCTGGTTCTTCGCCGCGGACCGGAAGCCGGTCGTCGCCGCCGCGCCAGTGCCCGCGGCCGTACCGGTGGTCACCGCCGCCGTCACCGGCAAGGACGTTCC
This sequence comes from Bradyrhizobium sp. 61, assembly GCF_023073075.1. NCBI lineage: Bacteria > Pseudomonadati > Pseudomonadota > Alphaproteobacteria > Hyphomicrobiales > Nitrobacteraceae > Bradyrhizobium > Bradyrhizobium sp. 61. The sequence goes on from NZ_JADPIU010000064.1 coordinate 50,235, forward strand.
GATCTATCTGCGCGGCATCGGCACCGTGATCGCCTACAACACCGATGTCGTGCGCAGCCAGATTCAGGGACAGATCGTCAAGATCGCCTTCACTGAGGGACAGACCGTCAAGGCCGGAGATCTGCTCGCCCAGATCGACCCGCGTCCCTACGAGGCCCAGATCGAGCAATTGACGGCCAATCGCGACCGAGATCAGGCCCAACTCACCAATGCCGAGGCCAATCTCTCCCGCTACAATAAACTCGGCGACAAGGGCTATGCGACCCCGCAGCTGATCGAGACGCAGACCGCGCAGGTGGCGCAACTCAAGGCCGCCGTGAAAGCGGACCAGGCGCAGATCGACGAGGCCAACGTCCAGCTCAGCTACACGCGCCTGACATCGGCCATTCCCGGCATCACCGGCGTCCGCCAGATCGATGTCGGCAACGTGATTCATCCGACCGACCCGAACGGTCTCGTCGTCGTCACCCAGATCGAGCCGATTTCGCTGCTGTTCACCCTTCCGCAGACGGATCTGCCCGTGATCCAGGAACACGAAGCAAAAGGCCAGTTGAAGGTCATCGCCTACAGCCAGGACAACAAGATGAAGCTCGGCGAAGGCACGCTGCTGCTTGTCAACAACGAGATCGCAGGGACGACCGGCACCGTCCAGCTCAAGGCCACATTCGCCAATCACGAGCACCGGCTGTGGCCGGGACAGCTGGTGAATGCCCGGCTGCTGCTGAAGATTCAGAAGGATGCGCTGACGGTCGCCGGCTCCGCAGTCCAGCAGGGCCCGAACGGCAGCTATGTCTATGTCGTCGCTCCCAACCAGACCGCTTCCTTGCGTCCCGTTCACGTCGCACAGATCAGCGACGGGCAGGCCCTGATCGACCAGGGACTGAAATCAGGTGATACCGTCGTCGTCGACGGTCAGTATCGGCTGACGGAAGGAAGCCAGGTTCGGGAACTGCACGGCAAGGCCGCGCGCGAAGCCGACCTGCAAAGCTCCGTGCAGGACGCGCTCCCATGAACCTGTCCGCGCCCTTCATCCTGCGGCCGATTGCAACCGCTTTGCTGATGGCGGGCCTGCTGCTGTGCGGCCTCGCGGCCTATCCCCTGTTGCCGGTCGGCGCGCTGCCGAACGTCAACTACCCGACGATCCAGATCTCGGCGCAACTGCCCGGCGCCGACCCCGGAACCATCGCCTCGTCGGTCGCGACGCCACTCGAACAGCAGCTCAGCCAGATCCCCGGCGTCACGCAGCTCACCTCGTCCAGCGCACTCGGCGTCGCCCAGCTCACGGTGCAGTTCGAGCTCTCGCGCACGGTGGACAGCGCGGCGGTCGACGTGCTCTCCGCGATCAATGCCGCGAGCCCGTACCTGCCGCAGAACATCCCCTACCCGCCGACGATCAGGAAGGTGAATCCGGCGGAAACGCCGATCATGCTGATCGCGCTGACGTCAGAGTCGATGCCGCAGACCACGGTCGATGCCTACGCGGAAAACATCCTGCTGCCCAAGATTTCCCAGGTGCCGGGCGTGGGCCTCGTCGGGATCGGCGGCCAGCAGAAGCCCGCCATCCGCATCCGCGTCAATCCGCAGGCGCTTGCCGCCCGCGGCATCGGCCTCGAAGACGTCCGCACCGTGATCGCCGGCGCCAATGTCGACCTGCCCAAGGGCACGCTCAACAGCCCGCGCGTCACTTATACGCTCAATACCAACGACCAGTTGCTGAAGCCCTCCGCCTATGAAGCCCTCATCATCGCCTATCGCAACGGCTCGCCGGTGCGGCTGCGCGACATCGGCTCGGCGATCGAGGGGCCCGAAAACGATCTGCTGGCCGGCTGGTACGGCAAGGACCCCGCCGTCATCCTCGCCGTCCAGCGCGTCCCCGGCGCCAACGTCATCGAAACCGTCGATCGCATCAAGAAACTGCTGCCTCAACTGCAAGCTTCGGTTCCGCCGGCGATCAAGGTGACGATCGCCGCCGACCGCACCGCCACGATTCGCGCCGCGGTTACCGATGTGCAATTCACGCTGCTGTTGACCGTCGCCTTGGTGGTGATGGTGATATTCCTGTTCCTGCGGAATTTCTGGGCCACCATCATCCCGGCGATCACTGTTCCCCTGGCGCTGATCGGCACCTTCGCGGTCCTCTACGTACTCGGCTACAGTCTCGACAACCTCTCGCTGATGGCGCTGTCGATCGCGGTGGGATTCGTGGTCGACGACGCCGTGGTGGTCATCGAGAACATCGTGCGCCATCTCGAGCAGGGCATGACGCCCATGGAGGCTGCGCTCAAAGGCTCCAGCGAAATCGGCTTCACGATCGTCTCCATCACCCTGTCGCTGATCGCGGTGTTCATCCCGCTGTTCCTGATGGGCGGCTACGTCGGAAAGCTGTTCCAGGAGTTCGCCGTCACGATCACCGCCTCGCTGCTGCTGTCGCTGGTGATCTCGCTCACCTTGACGCCGATGATGTGCGCGCGCCTCCTGAAGGACGAATCGCGCAGGAAGCACGGCCGGCTCTATCTCCTGTTCGAGCGCGGCTTCGATGGCCTGCTTGCGCTGTACGCGCGCGGCCTGCGAATCGTGCTGCGCCATCGTTTCGTGACGCTGCTCGTGATGCTCTCGACGATCGCGCTGACCGGCTATCTCTATGTGATCATCCCGAAAGGCTTCTTCCCGCAACAGGATACCGGACAGATCGTCGGCATCACCGAGGCTGCCCAGGACATCTCCTTCCCCGCCATGTCCGAACGCCAGCAGGCCGTCGTCGACGTTCTGTCAAAGGATCCGGCGATCCAATCGGTGGCCAGCTATATCGGTCCGGGCGGCCCGACCGCGACCCTCAACCAGGGGCGCATCTTCATCGTCCTGAAGCCGAAGCCCGAACGCAAGGCCAGCGCCGACCAGGTGATCGCGCGGCTGGAACCCCAGCTCGCCCATATCCAGGGCATCAAGCTTTACATGCAGTCGGCCCAGGACATCACGATCGGCGCGCGCCTATCGAAGACGCAGTATCAGTACACGCTGACGGACGCCGATTCCAACGAACTCAACCACTGGTCGGCGATCTTCCTGGAGAAGATCCGCGCGCTCGACGTCGTCGCCGACGTCGCGAGCGACCAGGCCAACGCCGGCCCGAGGCTGCAGGTCACCGTCAATCGCGAAGTCGCCTCGAGCTTCGGCATCCTGCCCACGACGATCGACAACACCCTCGACGACGCGTTCGGCCAGCGCATCGTCTCCACCATGTTCACCTCGCTGAACCAGTACCACGTGGTCATGGAGGTCGATCCAGCCTTCCAGTATGGGCCTGACGCGCTCAAGGATATCTACCTGAACTCGGCCACCGGCCAACAGGTCCCCTTGAGCACGCTGGTCCACAGCGTCATCATGCCGGCGCCGATTCTGATCAATCACCAGGGCCTGTTTCCGTCGGTGACGATCTCGTTCAACCTGCGGCCCGGTGTCGCGCTGGGCGATGCGGTGACGGCGATCCAGAAGATCGAGAAGGACACCGGCAAGCCCGCTTCGCTGTCGACCTCGTTCCAGGGCAACGCGCAGGCCTTCCAGTCGTCCCTGTCCGGCACGCCGTTGCTGATCGGGGCGGCGCTGATCGTGATCTACATCATCCTTGGCGTCCTCTATGAGAGCCTGATCCATCCGATCACGATCCTGTCGACGCTGCCTTCCGCCGGCATCGGCGCGCTGCTGCTACTGCTGGCAGTCCACATGGATCTCAGCGTCATCGCCATCATCGGCATCATCCTGCTGATCGGCATCGTCAAGAAGAATGGCATCATGCTGGTCGACTTCGCCCTGGAGGTGGAGCGCAATCAAGGGCTGAGCCCTGAGGAAGCGATCTACCAGGCCTGCACGCTCCGCTTTCGCCCGATCCTGATGACGACCATGGCCGCGCTGCTCGGCGGTGTGCCACTGATGCTCGGCAACGGCACCGGCGCCGAACTGCGCCAGCCGCTCGGCTACACGATCGTCGGCGGCTTGATGCTCTCGCAGATCCTGACGCTCTACACCACGCCCGTGGTCTATCTCTATCTCGACCGGCTCGGCAATTGGTTCACCAACCGCAAGCCACATGCGGTCGAGACACCCGCCCCCTCCACGAGTGAAGCAGATGCCGGATTGGGCCATGAGTCCGCTTGATCAGGTGAGCGTCGGCATGACGGCGGAAAAGCTGGTGACCGTCACGGCCGAGATGACGGTCGGCCACGTGGTGCCGGGAATGCCTGAAGTCTACGGCACGCCGATGATGATCCTGCACATCGAGATGGCGGCGGGATCGGCGATCCAGCCGTCCCTGCCGACCGGCTATGTCAGCGTCGGGATGATGGTCGACGTCCGTCATCTGGCGGCGACGCCGGTCGGCCGCACCGTGCGCGCGGTCGCACGGGTCGTCGCCGTCGAAGCCAGGAGCGTCCTGTTCGAAGTCGAGGCCTGGGACGGCGGCCGCAAGATCGGTGACGGGACCCATCGGCGCGGCGTCGTCGATGTCGCCGAGTTCGAAAGGCGTTTCGGCGTGACGAGGCCCAGCGCGGCGTTGGCCTAAGGTCGCGGAATCCTTCCCGCGGCAACATCCCGGATCTGCGCGCAGGTGTTCACATGGTGACGCCGTGCGTTTTGACAAAGGGTCCGCGAAAAAGCAAAAGACCGGTTTTCCACGGTGCGGTACATCGCTTGCATCCCGCGTCCGGACATCCGGGCTCGGGAATTGGTCTCCTGCCCGGCGAGTATCTCTTGGACCTCTTCAATCTGCTGGCCCAGCCCGGACTCGCTCACGAAGGCAAGGAACCCGCGACGGCCCGCCACCCGGGGACGCTCTGTCGCGCATCGTGGCCCGACCATTCGCGCTACGCCCATCCCGCCCTTTGGGTCCTGGGAGGCGTCGCGCTCGGCGTGTTGTCATTCACTTGCTTCCTGCTCGGGATCGACCTCACCACCAGCGCCCTCGCCCTGCTGGCCGTCATTCTCGTGTTGTCGTTGCTTGCGATCGCGAGCCTGGTCAGGCGGCAGCACCGGCTCGAGCGAGAGGACGTCTTGCGGCGGCGTCAGGTCGCCTATCTCGCCGAGGCCCAGAAGCTCAGCCACACCGGCAGCTTTGGCTGGAACGTCGCCAGCGGCGAGCTGTTCTGGTCCGAAGAGACGTTCAGGATCTTCGATCTCGAGCCGACCTTGCCGCCGTCGCTCGACACCATCCTGAAGCGTACGCATCCCGACGATCTCAATGCCGTACGCGAGGCGCTCGATCGCGCCGCGAACGACAGGAACGACTTTTCCCTGGAGCATCGGCTGATCCTGAACGATGGCTCGATCAGGCACATTCGCGTGGTCGCCCGTGGAATGTCGGAAGATCGCGGACAATTTCGGTTCATCGGCGCGGTCATGGATATCACCGCCCAGAAGAAGGACCACACCGAGCTGGAGCGGAGCGAGCAGCGGTACCGCCACCTGTTCGGCCGCATGCCGATCGCCCTCCGTCAGCTCGACGCCAGCCGATTGGTGGTGCTGTTCCGAAAACTGCGGGCCGAGGGCATCAAGGACCTCGGCAGCTATTTCGACAGCCATCCCGACTTTCTCCGGACCTGCATGGACGCGCTCTCGTTTCAGGAAGCCAACGAACGGGCCATCCAGATGTTCGGAGGAGGCGTCGACGGCTATGTCGGGCGCTCCATGTCCGACACCTGGAAGGCACGCCCGGATACGTTTCGGCGGGCCATGGAGTCCCGCTTTCGCGGTGAAACGAACTTCGAGGAAGAGACCAAGATGGTGACGTGGGACGGCCGCGTCGTCGACGTTCTCTTCACAACGGCCCGCGTCGGCCCAATCAATGATCTCGAAATAAGCCTGGTCGCCACGATCGACATCTCGCAACGCGTCCGCGCCCAGGACAGGCTTCGGCAGGTGCAGGCGGAGTTCGCGCATGCGGCACGCGTCTCGATGCTCGGCGAGCTCACCGCCTCCATCGCGCACGAAGTCAACCAGCCTTTGGCCGCCATCGCGACCAACGCCGCTGCCGGTCTGCGCTGGCTGAACAGGCCGCTTCCCGACATGGCCGAGGTCCGCAGTACAATCGAAAATATGGCCACGGATACGAGGCGGGCCGCGGACATCGTGGCGCGTGTTCACGGGATGGCTTCGCGCAAGGCGCCGGAGCGTGCCGTTCTGTCGCTTGACGATGTCATTCGCGAGGCGCTTCTGTTCCTGCGCCACGAGATGGAATCCCGCGGCGTAACGATCCTGCATCGGCCCGATACGGAAGCTGCACTCGTGCTCGGCGACCGCACCCAGCTCCAGCAGGTGATCGTCAATCTGGCCATCAACGCCGTGCAGGCGATGACGCAGGCGGGACGCGACCATGGCAGGATCGTCATCACCACCGCCGCGCAGGACGCGACGACCCTGTGCTGCTCCGTGGAGGACAACGGTCCCGGCATCTCCGCCGAACATGCCGGCCGGCTGTTCGAAAGCTTTTTCACGACCAAGGAGTCCGGCATGGGCATGGGACTGCCGATCTGCAGGTCCATCGTCGAAGCGCATGGCGGCCGCATCGACGCCGAAGGCCTTAGCACCGAAGGCCTTGGCACCGAAGGCCTTGGCGCCGAAGGCCTTGGCGCCGATCGCGGCGCCCGGTTCTGGTTTACGCTGCCGATCGCGACGCCGGCGTCATCGCCGCCATCCGGTCGGGACGCCGACGCCTGACCCCGCCTGCTCTATTGCGCCGGGGCGGTCGAGCGCACCAGGCGGATCGGGATGCCCTTGAATGACGGCGTGAAGCTGAGGGGATCACGGGCATAGAGCGGCACCAGCGGATTGGTCTCCGGATAGTACGCGGCACAGCAGCCGGTCGGAAACGAATACGCAACCACGCGGAAGTCGCGCACGATCCGCTCGGCGCCATCGGTCGACTCCGTGATCAGGTCGACGCGATCGCCGTCGGCGAGCCCGCGCTTCTTCAGTTCATATTCGTTGAGGAAGACCACGTCGCGCTGGCCGAAGACGCCGCGATAGCGATCCGACAGCGAGTAGAGCGTTGTATTGTACTGGTCATGGCTGCGTATCGTGCTGAGCCACAGGAAATCCGGATCGGCCTGCGGCGGGTCCTCGCCGCAGCCCTCAAACACCAGGAAATTGGCCTTGCCGGACGGCGTTGCCCAGATGCGCTCCCGCGCGGTCGAGGTCAGATGGAAGCCGCCGGGAATGCGGATACGGACATTGTAGCTCTCGAAGATCGGGAAGACGGCCTCGATCGCATCCCGGATGCGATCGTAGTCGCCCACAAAGCCGTCCCAATCGACCACCGTGCGCTCGCCGAGCGTCGCCTTGGCGAGGCCTGCGATGATCGCGACCTCGCTGAGAAGATGCTCCGATGCCGGCTTGTTGCGACCGCCCGAGGCGTGGACCATCGACATCGAATCCTCGACCGTGATCGACTGCGGCCCCGATTCCTGAATGTCGATCTCGGTTCGCCCGAGGCACGGCAGGATCAGGGCGGCGCGGCCATGGATCAGATGGCTGCGGTTGAGCTTCGTGGAGACGTGGACGGTCAGATCGAGCTTGCGCAGCGCGGCCTGCGTCGCCTGCCAGTCGGGTATGGCCGCGGCAAAGTTGCCGCCCATCGCGAAAAAGACCTTCACTTCGCCGCGGATCATTGCCTCCAATGCCGTCACGACGTTGTGTCCCGGCGCGCTCGGCGGCTTGAAGCCGAAGCGGTGCTCGAGGCGCTCGAGGAAATCCGCCTTGGGGATCTCCGTGATCCCCACGGTTCGGTCGCCCTGCACGTTGGAATGACCGCGAACCGGACAAACGCCGGCGCCATCGCGTCCCACATTGCCGCGCAAGAGCGCAAGATTGGCGATCTGCTGCACGTTGTGCGCACCACGCTGGTGCTGGGTAATGCCCATGCCGTAGACAAGGATGGCGCGCTCCGCCTTCATATAGGCGCCGGCGGCATATTCCAGGTCCTCGCGCGTCAGGCCGGACTGGCGTTCGATGTCGGGCCATTGCGTTCGCTTGAGATCGCCGATCAGCGCTTCGATGCCGGCGGTGTGCCCGCGAATGAAATCCCAATCCAGTATCTCCGGCTGCTCGGCCGCACGGGCAGCCTCGTCCGTTTCGACGAGGATCTTCATGATCCCCTTGAGGACGGCGACGTCGCCACCGACACGCACCTGGAAAAGCTTCGAGCTGATCGTCGTCGACGACAGCGTGATCATCTCAACCGGGCTCTGCGGCGCCTGGAAGCGCTCCAGCGCCCGCTCGCGAAACGGATTGAACGAGATGATCGAGGCCCCTCGGCGGGCCGCGTTGCGCAGGCTGGTCATCATCCGCGGGCTGTTGGTGCCCGGATTCTGGCCGAAAATGAAGATGCAATCGGCCTTGTCGAAGTCCTCCAGCAGCACGGTGCCCTTGCCGACGCCGAGCGATTCCGGCAGGCCGACGCTGGTCGCCTCGTGGCACATGTTCGAGCAGTCGGGAAAGTTGTTGGTGCCGTACTCGCGCACGAACAGCTGATAGAGGAAGGCGGCTTCGTTCGAGGTTCGCCCGGACGTATAGAACTCTGCCATGTTCGGATCCGGCAGCGCGTTGAGCTCGCGGCCGATCATGGCGAACGCATCGCCCCACTGCACCGGGAGATAGCGGTCGGATGCGGCGTCATAGGCCATCGGATGGGCGAGCCGACCGACCATTTCGAGATCGTAATCGTTCCAGCTCGCGAGCTCCGTGACGGTATGCTCGGCAAAGAATTCGGGCGTGCAGCGCTTCGATGTCGTCTCCCAGGCGACCGCCTTGCCGCCGTTCTCGCAAAATTCGAATGACGAGGTGTGCTTCGGATCGGGCCAGGCGCAGCCGGGGCAATCAAAGCCCTCCGGCTGATTCATCCTGCTGAGCGTCGCTGCGCCCTTCAGTGGCGCCCGCTGCACCAGAAGCGCCTCGCTGAGCGCCTTGAGTGCGCCCCAGCCGCCGGCGGGTTCACGGTAGGGACGAACCGATTTCGTGGTCATCTCGATATCTCGCGATATGGCAATTCACCGGGCCAGTTAAGGATCGTGCGGGCAGAGCCGTCTTTTCAAAACGAAGCCGAATTTCGCAATTGCACATGTTCGGAGCCGGCCGCAGCAGCCAGTGCATTCCGGCAAAAAGAGCGCGTTCACGGAAGCTGAAACGGCAACCGGAAACTAGGTTTGTCAGTTGGAGCCCCGTCGCTACGGAGGGCTTTTGACATTTTTCAGGAGCGACCCAAGATGTTCTCAAGACGTGATTTGCTGGCCATGTCCGCGGCAGGCGCCGCCATGGTCGGCTCCAGCGCGCAGGCCGCAACTTTCGGCAATCCGGACGAGCCGCCGCAAGGCGCCGTGAACGCCAAGAGCCCGGGAAGCCTGTCCGATCCCGGTCCTCAAGATCCGGACCTTGCCAAGCACTTCCCCTCAGCCCAAACCCCGCCCCCTACGGACGTCGGCGGCCTGCCGATGGATTGGGCCTCGTTCAACAATGCGCCGAGGCGCATCCAGAATGGCGGCTGGGCCCGTCAGGTCACGGTCGAGGATTTCGCCATCTCGAAGGAGATCTCCGGCGTTAATATGCGGCTGGCTGCCGGCGGAATCCGCGAGTTGCATTGGCACCAGGCTGCCGAATGGGCGATCCTGACCTACGGCTCCTGCCGCGTCACCGTGCTTGACACGCAGGGGCGCCCCTATGTCGGCGACCTCAAAGTCGGCGACCTCTGGTATTTTCCGCCGGGCGCGCCGCATTCGCTGCAGGGCTTGGGCCCCGATGGTTGCGAGTTCGTGATCTGTTTCGACGACGGCCACGCCAATGAATTCAACACGCTCCTGGTGACCGACTGGTTCGCCCACACGCCGCCCGAGGTGCTGGCGAAGAACTTCGGTGTTCCGGCCGACGCGTTCGCAAAGATCCCGCTGCACAACCGCTGGATCTTCCAGGGGACCGTGCCCGGCGATCTCGCCGCCGATCGCGCAGCCGTTGCAAAGCACGCCGAAGCGCCGCCCTACCCCTTCGTCCACTCGCTCGGCGGCTCGGCCCCGGTCAAGGAGAGCTCCGCCGGCAGCATCCGCGTCGCCGACAGCACCACCTTCAAGGTTGCCACCACCGTCGCTGCGGCGCTGGTGTCGATGCCGCCGGGCGCTGTCAGGGAGATGCACTGGCATCCGAATGCCGACGAGTGGCAGTACTACATCAAGGGCAAGGCGCGAATGACGGTGTTCGACACCGGCCCAAATGCGTTCACGACGGACTTCGCGGCCGGCGACATCGGCTATGTCCGGCGCAATCTCGGCCACTATGTCGAGAACGTCGGCGACACCGAGCTGCAGTTCGTCGGCGTGTTTCGAGCCCCTCGCTACGAGGAGGTGTCGCTCTCCTACTGGCTGACGCACACGCCACCCAAACTGGTCGCCCAGCACTTCAACATCGACGAGAAGCTGATCGCCCAATGGCCGGACAACAGCCCCGGCGTCATGCCCAAATCCTGAACCAGCCTCGCAAGAGTTCTGAACGAGAAAGGCGCCGAAACCGGCGCCTTTCCTTTTATCCGTGACAGCTCACGGCAACTTCGAGCGTGCAGCCGTCAGTAGTGATCGGCAGCAGGGGCCGACTTGCCGCGGAAGACTCGATAGCCGATCGCCACATAGAGCAGCATCAGCGGGAATACGAACAGGCCGGCGCCCCAGAACATGAATGCGAGACTTGCATGAGGCGCCGCGGCCTCGTCGATCGTGACGACGAACGGAATCATGTAGGGCCAGAACGACAGGGCGAGCGTGGCGAAAGCCGCGACGAAGATCAGGGCGACCATGTGGAACGGCCAATAGTCGTCATGGCGCAGGATGCTCTTGGCCAGCATCGCGGCCGCACCGGCGCCGATCACGGGAAACACGAACAGATAGGGCCGGTCGGTCCAGCGTTGCAGAATCGGAAGATGTTCGACAAGCGCATACGCAAAGACGACGACCAGGAAGACCAGGACGCCGATCGCCAGCGGCGGGATCTGGCGCCGTGCGGCATCCCGAACGGGACCTTCGCACTTCCGCACCAGCCAGCAGGCGCCGAGCAGCGAATAGCCGAAGCAGAGCCCGATCCCGCACAGGGCGGAAAAGGCGGTCAGCCAGCCGAGCGTTCCGCCGGTATAATCGCCGTTGGAGAACTGGAGTCCTTCGACCAGAGCGCCGACCATCGCGCCCTGCATGAAGCTGGCGGCAAACGAGCCCACGACGAAGCTGACGTCCCAGACCCAGCGCGAACTGAGCGCCTTGCCGCGAAACTCGAACGCCACGCCGCGCAGGATCAATCCGAGCAGCATCACGAGAACAGGAATATAGAAGGCCGACATCACCATGGCGTAGACCACGGGAAACGAGCCCCACATGATCACGCCCGTGACGATCAGCCAGGTTTCATTGCCGTCCCAAACCGGAGCGACCGTGCTCAGCATGGCATCCCGCTGCGACTCGCCGCCGGCCACACTGAACAGCATGCCGACGCCGAGATCGAACCCGTCGAGCAGGAGATAGATCAGGATGCTGATGGCAAGAAGGGCAACCCAGTACATCACCATGGCTATTCTCCCGCCCCGAGATAGCTGCGTGCAGCCGGCACCTGATCGGCGAGCGACATCGGCCGATTGGGGACGGGAACGTGGAGCGGCCTGCCGCCGAGTCCCGCCGGGCCGGCGCGCAGCAGCCGATAGATGTAATACGTCCCGAACGAGAAGATGAAGGCGTAGACCGCGACGAACAGGATCAGGGACGTCATCGCAGCCGACGCGGTCAGGAACGGCGTCACGGCGTCCGCGGTCCGCAACACGCCATAGACCGTCCATGGCTGGCGCCCCACTTCCGCGGTGTACCAGCCGGTGAGGATCGCGACCCACGGCAGCGGGAAGCTGAGGAAGATGCCCCACAGCAAGAGGCGGTTCCGATCGAGCCGATGCTTGAGGCCGAGCCAGGTCCCGAGCCAGGCCAGCCCGAGCATCACGAAGCCGCAGCCGACCATGATGCGGAAGGCAAAGAACGGGATCAGCACCGGCGGCCGGTCCTGCGGCGCGAAGCTGGTGAGGCCGACCTCTTTCGACGTCAGGCTCATGCTGCCGATGATGCTCCCGAGCACGGGAATCGATATCGCGTATTTGTTCGATTCGGTGCTCGAATCCGGGATCGCGATCAGCACCTCGGAGGCCGGTTGCTCGTCATGCCAGCGCGCCTCGATCGCGGCGAACTTGGCCGGCTGGTAATCGTGGACATAGTCGCCGACGAGATGCCCGATGAAGAGCTGGACCGGCAGCAGCACCGCCGCAAGCGCAAGGCCCATCCGCAGCATGACATGAGCCTCGGGGCGATAGGTCCGCCGCAGCAGATACCACGCGCCGGTTGCCGCCACGCAGAACGCGCCGGTCAGGTAGGACGCGAGCAGCATATGCGGAAACCGGACCCAGACCACGCGATTGAAGATGATCTGCGTCCAGTCATCAGGCACGAACTGGTCGTTCTGCAGGACGTAGCCGGTCGGCACCTGCATCCAGCTGTTGTTGACCATGATCCAGAACGCCGAAAGCGTCGTCCCGAGCGCGACCATCGCCGTCGAGAACAGGTAGAACCACGGCGGCACCCGGGGGCGACCGAAGATGAGTATGCCGAAAAAGGCCGCTTCCAGCATGAAGGCGGTGAAGGTCTCGTAGGAGAGAAGCGGGCCCTGGATCGGGCCCGACATCTTCGAGAGCACGCTCCAGTTCGTTCCGAACTGAAACGCCATCACCACGCCCGATACGACGCCCATGCCAAACGCCACGCCGAAGATCTTCAGCCAGAACGCGAACAGGGTCCGGTAGACGGGCTTGCCACTGTACTGGTGCATCGCTTCGAGCACGGTGAGCCAGGCGGCAAGCCCGATCGTGAACGCCGGGAAGATGATGTGAAACGAGATGGTGAAGGCGAATTGCAGCCGCGACAGAAGGAGCGCCGTCGGGTCCATCGAACATTCTCCGTTGGTTCACGCTCGCTTCGCGGCAGCCGGCTCACGTGCGGCCGGCTGCGGAATGTTGTCGACCTTGAGGACCGCGGCGGTCGCTGCACGAATCTGGCGACAGAAATCCGCATCGTCGATCAGCGACACGCCATAGGACGGGATGATCTGCTTCAGCTTGGGCAGCCAGGCGCTTGCCGTCAGCTCCCCGGCGAAGCACTTCTCCAGCACGCTGATGGCGATGAACGCGGCGGTGGAAGCCCCCGGTGAAGCACCGAGCAGGGCGACCAGCGAATGGTCGTCCGCGCCGACGAGCTCGGTCCCGAACTCGAGCAACCCACCACGCTTGACATTGGGCTTGATGATCTGGACCCGCTGGCCCGCGACCTGCAGCCTCCAGTCCTTCGGGTCGGCCTTCGGGAAATATTCGTCGAGTGCGGCAAGCCGGTGGCCCTCGGATTGCAGCACCTGCCCGACCAGGTATTCGGTGAGATCGAAATTGTCGCGCGCCACCGAAAGCAGCGGCTTGACGTTGGCGGGACGTATGGACTCGAAGAGATCCAGCAGCGAGCCGTGCTTGAGGAATTTGCTCGAGAAGCCGGCATAGGGACCGAACAACAACGAATGCTGGCCGCCGATCACCCGTGTATCGAGATGCGGCACCGACATCGGCGGGGAGCCGACCGCGGCCTTGCCGTAGACCTTGGCATGATGACGCTTGTTGATCTCCGGATCGTCGCAGCGCAGCCAGATCCCGCTGACCGGGAAACCGCCATAGCCGCGCCCCTCCGGGATGCCGGATTTCTCCAGCAGCGGCAGCGCACCGCCGCCGGCACCGATGAAGACGAACTTTGCGCGCACCGACCGCGTCTCGCCGCTCGCGGTGTCCCGCACTTCGACGCGCCACCGGCCGCCCTGCTCCCGGTCAAGACCGGTGACGCAGCTGTTGTAGTGGACCGCACAGCCCGGCTGGCTGACCAGATGCTTGACCAGCAGATGCGTCAACGAGCCGTAATCGACGTCGGTGCCGGTGATGATCCGTGTTGCGGCAACCGGCTCGTCGCCACTCCGTCCGTCCATCACCAGCGGCGCCCATTCGGCAATCTTCTTGGGATCCTCGGTATGCTCCATCCCCTCATAGCAATGATGGGCCGACATCGCCTTGAACCGTTTCCGGAGAAATTCGACGTTCTCCGCGCCGTGCACGAAGCTCATATGCGGCACCGGATGGATGAACGCTTGCGGATCCGCGATCGCTCCGCGACCGATCAGGTAGGACCAGAACTGCCGGGACAGATCGAACTCGACATTGACCTGGAGCGCCTTGGAGATGTCGATGCTGCCGTCGGGCCGCTGCGGCGTATAGTTCATCTCGCAGTTCGCCGCGTGGCCGGTACCGGCATTGTTCCACGAGTCGGAGCTTTCCTGCGCGCAATCCCCGAGAATCTCGCACATCTGGATCGACAGAGAGGGCTCGAGCTCCTTGAGAAAGACGCCGAGGGTCGCGCTCATGATGCCGGCGCCAATGAGGACGACATCAGTTTCGCGGTCGGAAGCTGCTGACATGGCTATTTCCTTCGTCGGGTGTTGCTGCTTTGGATGGCTCGATCAGGCCCGCACCGATTGCCGCACCTTGGCGCGGAACGGCACGTCCGCTCCCGGGCGCAGGATCACGTAGGCACGGCGCCAGGATGAATCGTCGGTCAATTTCCAGCTATGCCCCGAGCCGGCGGTGTCCTCCGCCAGCAGGATATTGCCGGGGTGGAGCAGGAAGTGGTGGCCGTCACGCGTCTGGAAATCGAGCGTTCCGCTGAGCGTGATCACCAGCTGCCGGATCGGCGCGGTGTGCCAGGCGAAAGCTCCGCCCGATTCCGTTTCCTGAAAGGAGACGCTGGCGGCATCGATCTTTCCGGTCAGGAAGTCGCCGCGCTGTCCCGGCTCCAGCTCGAGGAAGCCTTCCTCGAAATGCGAGTTGTTGTCCTCTCCGGTCCATAGGCGCACACAGCGGATCATCGTGTCTCTCCTTGCATTGTGGTTGCGCCGCCTGCGCGGCGTCGTTCGGACCGGAACGGCACCTCGGCGTCCGGCTCGAGAACCGTGTAGAGGCGCCGCCACGGCGCCTCGTCCGTCATGGTCCAATTGTGGCCCGTCCCACCGGTATCTTCCGTGAACAGGACATCGCCCGGGCGCAGCGTGAAGCTTCCATCCGCCGTTTCGAACCGTAGCGTCCCGCTCAGGGACATGACGAGCTGGCGCGCTGCGTCGGGATGCCAGCCGAGTTTCGGATCTGCATCCGTTTCGTGGAACGAAGCGGCATCGATCCGAAGCTTTGCGCTGAGCGCATCGCCCCTCGCCTCGCGCGCGAGCTCGACGACGCCATCCTCGAAGTGCGACTTGCCATCCGCACCCGTCCAGAGTCTGACGCACCGGATCATTGCCGCCGCCCTTTCAGCCGGCCTTCGCGCCGATTGCGAGCGGCACCTTGATCTCGGCCACATAGGGCTTGACCATCTTGGCGGGATCCACGATGCGGTCGAACTCCGGCTCGGTCACGAAACCGAGCTTGAGCGCCGCCGACTTCAGCGTGAGGTCGTTGTCCATCGCATAGTGCGCGATCCGCGACGCCTTGTCGTAGCCGATCACGGGCGCCAGCGCCGTCACGAGCATCAGCGATCTCTCGACATACTCCTTGATCTTCCTGTGGTTCGGCTCGGTGCCCTCGACGAGGAAGGTGCGGAAATTGGTGCAACCATCGGTCAGGATGGTAACGGACTGCGCGATGTTGTGGATGATCAGCGGCTTGTAGACGTTCATTTCCAGATAGCCACCGGCTCCGCCGAACCCGACGGCGACGTCGTTCGCCATCACCTGCACGGCGATCATCGTCAGCGCTTCGGCCTGCGTCGGGTTGACCTTGCCCGGCATGATCGACGAACCCGGCTCGTTCTCGGGGATCAGCAATTCGGCAAAGCCCGCGCGCGGGCCGCAGGACATCAGACGGATGTCGTTCGCAATCTTGTAGAGCGACCCCGCGAGCGTGCGGAGCGTGCCGGATAGCTGCACCAGCGCGTCATGCGCACCCTGGACGGCAAACTTGTTCGGTGCGCTGACGAAGGGCAGCCCCGTCAGCCGCGCGATTTCCGCGGCGACGGCCTCGGCGAAGCCCGGCGCGGCATTGATGCCGGTGCCGACGGCCGTGCCGCCCAGGGCGAGCCGGAAGACGCCCTTGAGCGCGTCGTCGATGCGGGCCAGATCGTCGGCGAGCATGCCGGCATAGCCGGACCATTCCTGCCCGAGCGTCAGGGGGGTCGCGTCCTGCATGTGGGTTCTGCCGATCTTGACGACGTCGTCCCACTGGCTCGATTTTGCCGCGATTGCGTCGTGCAACGCCTCGACCGCCGGAACGAGCCGCTCGGTCACGTTCATCGCGGCCGCGATGTACATGGCCGAGGGAAAGCTGTCGTTCGAGGATTGCGACATATTGACGTGATCGTTCGGGTGAACCGGATGCTTGCTCCCGAGCGGCGTGCCCGCAAGCTGGCAGCATCGGTTCGAGATCACCTCGTTCACGTTCATGTTGAATTGCGTTCCGCTGCCGGTCATCCAGACGTGAAGCGGAAACATGTCCTGATGTTGGCCGGAGAGGATCTCGTCGCAGACATGCGCGATCAGCTTGTGGACCTTGCCGTCGAGACGGCCGCCGGCGCAATTGGCGTTCGCGGCCGCCTTCTTCAGGATCGCGTAGGACTGGATCATTTCGCGCGGCATCAGGTCCTTGCCGATGCTGAAATGCTCGAGCGAACGCTGCGTCTGCGCCCCCCAGAGCTTGTCCGCGGCAACGTCCACTTCACCCAGGCTGTCCGTCTCTTTGCGAAGGTTGTTCATCCGTGCCTCTTGGCAGTTGACGTCGAAAGGCCATCTCGGCGCTGTTGGAAAGTGTACGCACCGCATGACGCGCACGCTTCCTTGAATGAACGTCCTTTTGCCGAATGGCATGGTGCGCGCTCCGCACCGTCAACGAGCGAAATCACGAGACTTGGATCGACGGTTCAGCTTCGCAGTTGCGGCCCGCAGAGCCAAAGAACGCACACCGACGATGCGATCGGCAGGACAAGGCTCCAGGCGTGCAGCCATTTCGTCACGCAGGCCCCGATGGCGGCCCCCGACAGGAACATCAGGCAGACCAGAAGCATGACTACGGTGCCGCGCGCCGCATCGCGATCGGACGCAACTGATTGATCGAGGGCACGGAGCATGTTGCCGGTGACGGTGACGGTGAGATATTTCCAGCGTTCGACCTGCCTGAAGCTGGCCGACTGCAGCGCGGCGCCGAAGGAGATTCCGAGGATCGTGATCATGTCCGGAATCCGATGATACAACAGCATCACCGCGACCAGGCAGACAATCTCTCCGGCGAGGCAGAGCAGCGGCGACTTGAGGCGGATTGCCAGCGATGCGCCGAGCAGAAAGGCGGCAAGCGGAAGAAGATGATGGGTTGCCTGCCGCCATTGCCCGGACATGGCGTCGATGCCGAGGAAGATAACATTGCCGGTTTGCGAGCTTGCAAACACGCCGCCGAGCGAGAGCCACGTAAAGGCGTCGAGAAAGCCGCCCGTCATGCTCAGAAGAGACGCCACGAGAACCGATCGCTCCGGAGCATGGACGACGCTTCCGGTCTCGGCGACCGGTTCCGGAGATACGGCTTGCATCGCCATGTGCGTCGGCCCGCGAGGTCAGCAGCCGGCGTGCGTTGCGGCCTCATCCGGCAGCAGAACGCGACGCGGGTGCGTGAATACGCCGTATCCGTCATCGCGAGCGATCGCGAGCAGCGTGATCCCCGCTTCATCCGCGGTCTTGATCGCGAGTGCGGTGGGTGCGGATACGGCCACGATGACCGGTGCGCCGAGCATCGCCGCTTTCTGCACCATCTCGACCGAAACGCGGCTGGTCAGCAGTACCGCGCCATCGCACGCCGATCTCCCCTCGCGTACGATCGCGCCGGCGAGCTTGTCGAGCGCATTGTGCCGACCGACGTCCTCTCTGACCAGGCCGATGCCGGCCCGCGGATGCCAGAAGGCCGCCGCGTGGACGGCCCGCGTTTGCTGATTCAGGATTTGGTGCGGAGAAAGGGCCTGCATGGCACCCAGCAGGTCGCGCGCGTGAAAAACGATGCCCCGGCCCTTCACCCGCGCCGGCGCACGGCGAGCCTGTTCGAGGCTCTCGATGCCGCATAGCCCGCAGCCAACGGGGCCGCTGATGGTTCGGCGCCGTGCAGCCAGGGATGCCGCGCGGTCGCCATCGAGCCACATCCGAACCTCGACGCCGAGATCGTTGGGAATCAGCTCGATGCTGCTGATCTCGCTCGCGCGTTCGACGATGGCCTCGGTGAGGCTGAAGCCGATACCGAAATCCTCCAGATCTCCCGGCGTGCCCATCATCACCGCTTGGGTCGAGCCGTTATAGGTGAGCGCGATCGCGGTCTCCTCGGCAACCAGCCGCGAGGTCGACTTCGTCTGACCGCCGCGCCAGGCAATCTCCCAATGCCGGGTGAATGTCGAGCCTTTCGCCATGACTCATACCGTCGCCGGCTGGGACGAATGGCGCGACGCGCGGCTCTTGAGCGCGATTCCGAATGCGATGAATCCCCATCCCTGGAAGATCAGGTCGACGACCAGCATCACACCGAGCAGCCACAAACCGATGGCGGGCCAAGCCGCAACCAGCATGACACCGACGCAGAAGGTCAGGACGCCCGCAGCCACGATCCAACGCCAGCCCGCGGCCGGCCGGATATGGAACCCGGCCCAGATCCTTATCACCCCGGCTACGACAAGGAAGGCACACACTGCGAGAGACAGCGTGAATGAAGCCAGGATCGGATCGTAGAGTATGATGGCCCCGGCGGCCGCATAGACGATCCCGGCCAGTAGCCAAAGCAGGAATCCCCGCAAGCCGCGCACTGAAAACGCTTGCACGATCTGGAAAATGCCGGCGACCGCCATGGTGGCGCCGATGACCAGTACGGACGCGAGGTTCGCCGCCATCAGATTGGCAGATGCAACACCGCCGAGGATCAGTTCGCCGACACCCAGCGCAACGAACCAGCCCCATTTTCCGGTGATGGCGTGGATGGCCCATCCGAGCGAGGCCTTCGAGTTCGACATGTCCGTCATGGCTTGACCCTTGTTCGCACGACGATCCGCAGATCATGAATAGGGCAAGCGTATCGAGATCTGTCCCAACTCATCTTTCGAGGTCGCAGCGATATTATTTGATCCGCACGATACGGATCGTTGCGCGAGAGTCGCGACTAGCGCGGGATGGTCACGACGGTCCTGAACCCGTCGGTATCGCCGCGGCCGTCGACTGTCCCGTGCAGACGCGCCGCAAGCGTATCGACGATGGAGCGGTCCTCTTCCCGGTATCTGCTCTCGTCGGACGAGCCGTTGTCCGTGACGCTGCACGCAACCGACGTCGCCGTGAGCCATACTTCGAGACGAATGGCGCCTGCTCCGCAGTGGGATACGTGGCGCACCGCACCGGTGATCAGTTCGAAGACGATCATCCCCAGCAGCCAGCAGCGCTCGGAGCTCATCTGCAGTGGATTCAGCAGCAGCGAGAGCGCAATACCCTTGTCTTCGAGGCTCGAGCGGCTGATCGATCGGCACAATTGCTGAAGATAGGCCGCCAGATCGACGGTGGTGGTGAACTGCGGCATTTGCAGCGCGTGGTGAAGTTGTGCATGACCTTCCAGCCGGTCCTGCACGGAAGCGAGGGTCGCCCTCGCTTCGATGCCGTCGCAACGGTCGGCCGCCTGCGCCACCAGATCAATCGCCGAGGCGAGCTCGTCGTCGATCCGATGCGCAAGCTCACGCAGCAGCAGGCGCTCCGCCTTGACGCCGCCATCCGGCAGGAGTTCCGAGAGGCTGCTCATCCTTCACCCGCCTCCCGGCCCAACGGCGTGCTTTGCACTTACGGGTTCTGGCCGCTTCGGCCGGTCTCGTAGAGGAACCAGATGCGCCGTTCCGTCTCGTCGATCCAGTTTTCCAGGACGCTCGCGGTGGCGACATCGCCGTATTCGTCGCAGAGCTCGTGGACCCGGCGCATTTCCCGCGTTAGCTGCTGGTTGTCGCTGCGCAGCTCGGCGAGCATATCCTGCGGGTCGACATAATCGGCATCGTTGTCGAGAATGCGCTGCTCGCGCGCGATGTGGCCGATCGAGCGTAGCGTCGTACCGCCGATCTTGCGTGCGCGTTCGGCGATGTCGTCAGTCATGGCGAAGATCTTGTCGGCCTGCTCGTCGAGCATAAGGTGGTAGTCGCGAAAGTGGCTGCCCGACACGTGCCAGTGGAAGTTCTTGGTCTTCAGGTAGAGCGCGAAAACGTCGGCAAGCAGCGCTCTCAGCGCGGCTGGAACGTCCCGGTTCGCATTGGCTCCGAGATCCGTCGGGCTTTGGAGGTCTGCTTTGGTCATGGTCGGCATCCTTGTGTTGGAGGTTGGAAACATCTAACCGCGCGGTGCGCGAGGAATCTTTCCAGCGCGAAAGATCCTTTTGGGATCGCACGCCTGCGAGGGGCGCCCGCTGGCGCGCCGCGGGTTCATTTCACGTGTGTCACCCTGTCCCGCAGCGGCAGAAGCGACATCGATGCGAATACGCCATCGCGACGGATCAATGCGTGGAATAGCCCCGCCGCCAGATGCAGCAGCACGAGGGCAAAGAACGCGAAACCCAGATAGACGTGGGCATTCCAGAGCAGCGTGTGCATCAGGTCGCTCTGCGGCAGCAGCGCGGGAATTCGGATCCCGCCATACAGGACGACCGGATAGGCCGCAGCCCAGAGCATGCCGAGGCCGAGCAACGGCATGACGATCATGAGGCCATACAGGAGCTGATGCGACAATCTTGCTCCAAACTTCATGGGTCTCGAAAGATCGGCCGGCAATGGCGGCGCACCGTAATGCAGCCGCAACGCCAGCCTGATCAGCACGAGGACCAGCAGGATGACGCCGATCGTCTTGTGGACCAGGATGAGCGGCAGATATTTCGGCGCGACCGTGGAGACCATGCCGACGCCAATGAACAGCATGGCGAGGATGCAGACCGCCATCAGCCAGTGCAGAACGCGCTGGATCAGGGCAAAACGATGAGGAACGCTGGTCATGGCTTGGCGGTCTCGGTTCGCGGATAGTCCCTGGCTTCGGACGCACGCAGATCGTAGGATTTGCGGTAGACCGATGAGCGTGCAGCCGGGAACGGATCGTCCGACACCCGGATTCCCTGTGGCAGGACCGCCGGATCGAAATTGATGTCGCGGCACGGTCCATCGCGCTCCGGCTCGATCCGCTGCACGATCAGCGTTCCGACCGCAACCTTGCGACGGTTCTCCGGCCAGACCTTGCTCGGATCCGCGGTCGGGTCGCCCGGATCGGCGACGGTCGTGACCATGGTCCATCGCAGTGGACCGGCGGTCCGGACCCGTTCGGTGATCTCCTGCTCGAGATAATCCGGCCCGCGCTTTTCGAGGTCGGCCTGCGAGATCGGAACGGGTTGCGCCGAGGGCAACAGCGACCATCGCACGGTGTGGTCTCCGCCTCCGGCGTCCGTGAAAACGAAGCTGTTGAGGCCGTTATAGGGCTCCTCCGCATAACTGCCGGTCCAGGGCGCCGTCTTGGCCCAGGCCGCGAAGGGGCCGAATTCCGGGTTGGCGTGAATGAACGCCTTCATCGCCTCCGGATCCTTCTTGCCGGATGCGATCAGCAGATCGTGAAATGCCTGCGGCGTGGAAACCGCGAAGAAGGGCGGGTTGATCATCGCCATGCGCCACTCTTCGCCGTCTGCCGTCGTGATCATCAATCCCAGGCCGCGGACGCGCACGGTCGCATCGACCGCGTTCGGATCGGCCGTGCCGAGATTGAAACGGCCCAGGGCCGGATAGCGCCCCTGCGCGAAGACCTTGGCCCGGGAGAGTTCCGCGCCGCTTCCATTCGCCTCGAATGTCCCGGTGAAGCAGATTCCCTTGGCATGATTTCGCCGGTGCCCGAGCGGCGGGCCGCTCGGAGGCGTCAGCGCCGCGATCATCCGTTCCGGCGTCAGACGCCCCGGCGAGAGCCATCCCGCAGTGTATGCGAAGGCAGCCGCGCCGCCGCCGAGGACGGCCGCAATCAGGACGAGGGACCCAAGCCCCGAACGTGGTAGCTTGCCTTGATTCATCCGGTCTCCTTTGCGATGCGCAGACCGCCTGGCGATCGGGTGCGCGCGGCGCTCTATCGAGCGACGCAGCCTCCTTGTAGCCGGCGGCCAAGGCCCGATCTTTCGAACCCACCGCCAATTTCGCGAAGGCACGCCTGAACTGTCTTCGGCGTTCGCCGGACCGGATCCGGCTTCGGGCATTCTCGAAATTTTTCGTGCAATTTGACAATCGATCGTGATGCCCGAAAAGACCCACCCTGCGCCCCGCCCTATTCCAGATGCGCTTCGCACGATGGCGGCGGTCGGCTCCCGAACGATGGACCGTGTCACGACGGGGCCGCCAGCGCCGCAGAGGCTGGAATGCGATTGGGAATCGAATGAGCAAAGTGATCATCGTCACGGGTGCTGCAAACAGCATCGGACGAACCACCTGCCGGCAACTGATGCAGGCAGGCCACACGGTCTACGTTTCAAGCCAGGAAATGAGTGGCTCTATTGCGCAAGGGATCGAGGAGGCTGGATCAAATCCCGGCCAGCCCGGCCCCGATCTCCGCACGATCGAGTTCGAAGTCTCTTCGGAATCCTCAGTGACCTCGGCCGTTGAGACCATCATCGCCGAAAACGGACGCCTCGACGTGGTCGTGCACAATGCCCGGCAAGTCGTTTACGGACCCGCAGAAGCCTTCACGCCGGAGCAGCTTGCCGAGCTCTATGATACCAACGTCCTGATCGCACAGCGCCTCAATCGCGCGGCGTTGCCACAATTGCGCAAGCAGGGTCAGGGCTTGCTGATATGGATCACGTCAAGCAGCGCGCGGGGCAGCTCGGTTCCGTTCCTCGGCGCCTGTGCTTCAACGGAAGCCGCCCTGGATTCGCTGGCACTCAGTTACGCCGGCGAGCTCGCACGTTGGGGCGTCGAGACGACCATCATCGTTCCCAGTGCTCTCGGACCCGGCCACTATGTCCGATCCGGCCGGCCGCAGGATACTGTTCGGGCGGAAGAATACGCGGATGGTCCAACCGCCGACGTGAGTGAAATCGCGCTTGCGGGACTCGCGCAGCTTTCGCCGAAGGATACGGCCCCACAAGATGTCGCAAGCACAGTTGCGAATGTCGTGAACATGCCGTTCGGACAACGTCCGCTGAAAGTTCATTTCGGCCCGGATGACGATGGGGCGGCAGCTGTCGACGCCGTCGCCGACCGCGCTCGCACGGAACTGTTCCGCCGGATCGGCCTGGAGGATCTTCTCAAGCCCGTGTTGATCCGATGAGATCCCCCATCGGCGGAGATTTCCCCAATCGACGGTCGTTTCCTGAAAAATCAGGACTCTCCCCGGAGTTCCCTGCCCTCCGGACGAAAGTGATCGGCGACATCCATCGGTGATCCTTTACCGCGATACTGCCGGATGTTACGTTTGAAGTTGCCACCGCGGTCACACGTTTCGGCCCGAGTTCAAGTCATAGAGTACGACGAGTCGGTCGTCGGATTTGATATTTCCAAATGGTCCACCGCTGGCAGAGCAACGCCACAACAGCCACGAACGGACCCTCTTTCCATGAGAGCTCCGCTCAAGAGATTTTCGTCTTTGGGCCGTTTCGTCTGGACGCTTCGCAGAGACGGATCGAGAAAGATGGCAATCCGGTCCAACTGTCGGCTCGCGCATTTGACCTTCTGCTGACACTGATCCGGCATGCGGGCGACGTCGTCAGCAAGGGCGATCTGATAGCCAGGACATGGCCAGGCTCCAGCGTCGATGACAACAGCCTGCGCGTCCATATCGCAGCACTCCGCAAGGCGCTCGGGGACGGCAATGCCGGCGCCAAATATCTGAGCACGGTCTCGGGACAGGGTTATTGTTTCGTCGGTTCGGCCGCGAGCCCGGAGCAGAATCAACCTGCACCGACCAAGCCTGTTCGCGCGCACAACCTGCCGGCGCATCCCTGGCAGATGGTGGGCCGCGAGCAAACCATCCAGGATATATCGGAAAGGATCAAAGCTCAGCGTTTCATCACGGTCGTCGGCCCGGGCGGCATCGGCAAGACGACGGTCGCTGTTTCCGCGGGCCACGCCCTTCTCGCGGAATTCGCCGGCCAGGTTCACTTCGTCAGTCTCGGCGAGACCCGCGATGCCGCTCTGGTGCCGGCCATTGCAGCATCTTCGCTCGGGCTGCGGGCGCGATCGGACGACCCCTCAAACAACCTTGTGGCATTCCTGCGCGACCGGCGGATGCTGCTCATTCTGGATTGCTGCGAGCATGTCGTCGACGCCGCGGCGGCGCTGGCCGAACGGCTCTACCAGGAGGCACCGCAGCTGCACATCATGGCCACGAGCCGGGAGCTGCTGCGGGTCGAAGGCGAGCACACATATCGTCTCTCGCCTCTGACAAGCCCGCCGGAAAACGCCGTTCTGACGGTCGAGAGCGCGATTGCCTACCCCTCCGTAAAGCTCTTCGTGGAGCGCGCGGCCGCAGCTGGAGGTGGGTTCGGATTGACGGATGCGAACGCGTCGGACGTCGGCAACGTCTGCCGTCGGCTCAATGGCATCCCGCTCGCGATCGAGCTCACCGCCGGCCATGTGACCGCCTACGGCGTCAAGGCCATGGTCCAACTCCTCGAAAAGCACTTCAATCTGCTGTGGGAAGGACGACGCACGGCGCTGCCCCGGCACCGTACGCTTCGCGCAACCATCGAGTGGAGCTACGATCTTCTATCCGGGCCCGAACGGGTGGTTCTCAGCCAGCTATCCGTGTTCGTCGGCAGCTTCACCGCCGATGCGGCCCGAGCGATCGCCGGCAGCGATCCGACCAGCGACGACACGACCATGGCTGGGCTCGACAACCTCGTGGCCAAGTCGATGCTTGCCCTGAACCAGGGCTCGCAATCGATCCGCTACAGGCTCGCGGACGCGACGCGGGCCTACGCGCAGGAGAAGCTCGCCGCCAGCCCCGACGCCGAGATCGTGCCGCTACGCCACGCCTCCTACTTTCGGGATTTGCTTGAAAAGACGGCCGACGAGCCGAATGAAGGCCTGTCGTCGATGGCCGATCAATTCGGCGACATACGCAGCGCGCCGGCGTGGTGCTTCTCGGATCGAGGCGACCGCAGAACCGGCGTCGGCCTCGCTGCGGCAGCGATCCCCCTGTTCTTCAAGCTGTCGCTCTTCACCGAATGCCAGTTCTGGGTCACGCGCGCAATCGAAGCGCTTCATGAGACGGGCGGAAGTGTCAGGCACGACCTCGCACTTCATGCCGCGCTGGCGTCGGCGCGGATGCTGACGGGACAAATCGACGAATTGGGCGTCGGCTATCTCGACAGAGCGGTCCGGTTGGCCGAGACAATTGGCGATGTCGCCGGCCAAATCCGCCTGATTGGCAGACTGCATCTGCTCCAATTGCTCGTCGGCAATTTTGACGATGCGCTGGCCACCGCAAAGCGCGGCGAAGCGATTGCCCTCGCCAGCAGCGATTCCGTCGGGGTGGCGCGCATGCGCATGTTGCTCGGAACGTCGTGCCACTATCTGGGCGAGGTTGCCGCGTCTCGCTCGTACGTCGAAGCGGCGCTGTCCCATCCGGGACTGGAAGGCGACTCCCGCGGCGGCCTGACGTCCGATTACCCGCGGCGTCCTCAAATCACCCTCGCCCGCATCTTATGGCTCGAGGGACATCCCGATCAGGCCACGGCGACCGCCCGCCAAGCCATCTCCGATGTGATCGCCATCAACCATCCGACCATACTGTGCATAGCGCTGCCCTGGGCATTCGGCGTTTTCCTTTGGAACGGGGATGTGGGGGTGTGCGAGGAGCACATTGACAGGCTCCTCGTGGAGACCCGCAAGCATAATCTCGCCACCCTCCAGACGGTCGGCGACGCCATGAAAGGGATTGCGCTGTTGGCTCGCGGCGAGAGTGATATCGGGCTGGCCATGCTGAACGCCTCCGTCAAGAAGCTGCAGAGCCAGCGCTACGGCGCGGCGGCCGGACTTTGCGTGCCGCTCGCGGAAGCTCTGGCGGCGGCAGGTCGTGGAGATGAAGCACTCGATATCCTCGATCAGGCGATTGCCCGGGGCCGGCGTCGCAACTTCATGGTGGAGATGCCGGACATGTTGCGGGCAAGGGCGGAAGTGCTGATCCGCAAGGACAATCCCGACTTCCTGGAGGCGGAGCGGAGCCTGGCGCAGTCACTTGACCTTGCCCGACATCAGGGGGCGCTCGGTTTTGAGTTGCGCACGACAATCGATCTTGCAAGGCTATTGCGGCGGCGGGGCCGCCGCAGTGAAGCGCAGGACGTGCTTGCGCCCGTCTATGGACGATTCACCGAGGGGTTCAATACGCCCGTCCTGAAAGCGGCCAGCGAATTGCTGGCCGAGTTGGCGTCTCCGCCTTCGGGCTCGCTCGCCGCGAGTTGATAGCCCTGACACACTCGCGTGGGGGGCGCGAACCCGCAGTGGCCCAGGTCGTGCGGCTGGCCGCGATGCCGTGCAATCCGGATAGAAGCGCGCGGCGTGGATAGACCGCCGCAAGGAGCCGGCGCATTCTTGGTCCGGCAATAGGACTTCGAAGCCAACGTTCTGGAGCACGGGGGATGCGGCGCTCGCCGAGGCCGCACCTGCGTCCGATGACATGTATCGGACGCCGCCCCCGGGGCATCCTGGAGCACCGCCCGTACCATTAGGTCGAAAACTCCGTCATCATCGCTCTCGCGAGCCTGAGATCCGTGGTCTCGAAACCCTCGGTGAATTTGCCGTACACAAGAGCCAGGATTTGGTGCGCATCGGCGGGACGGCCCTGACTCGTCCTCAACCGCGCCAGGCTGATGGCCGCCCTCAGCTCCCAGAACAGCGCGCCTTGGCCGCGCGCCACTTCGAACGCCTTGTCGAAGCACTGCTCGGCAGCGATAGCCGAGCGACGCTCGCCGGGATGCCGGAGCAACTCGCCCTTGATGCGCCAGAGCTCGGCCGCGTACCACCGCTCATCCCTCGCCTCGCAGCGCGCGAGCGCCTCGTCCGCGGTCGCAAGCCCCAGCGATACTTCGCCGACCTCTCCGAGACACGCCGCCAGTTCGCCGAGAGGAAGCAGGAAGCGCGGCAGGAAACGCGCCTCGCCCGCCAGCTCGAGCGCCTTGCGCAGCAACGTCAGTCCGGCGGCGACATCGCCACGTCGCGCCATCACCATGCCCCTGAAGGCGCGCGCCCACACGTTCCACAGACGGATCGGATGACGTTCGGTGTGCTCGAGCAGCATGGTGCAATAGCCTTCCGCCGCATCGAGATCGCCGGCCAGGAAAGCAATCGGACAGGCACCCTGGCCAAGCACGCTGCAGAAGGTCAGAGCATGACCACTCGCTCGGCCCTCCTCGACATTGCGCTCGACGACGCTCAGTGCCTGATCCGCCAACCCGAGAAGCCACAGGATGCGCGCCTGGAAATAGCGTGCCGAGGCTCGCAGGTCGAACCTGAAACGGATCACCTGCGGCTTCGCCGCCAGATCGGAAAGGCGAGACAAGGTCCGCCCAATGTGATGATGCGCCAGCCGCTGGTCGCCGAGGTAGTGCAGCGTGGTGGCAAGCAGCCGATCGCCCATCATCCGGTCGACCGAATTTTGGGAATCGGCCACGATATCCGCGAAGCGGTGCGCGAATTCCAACGCCTTGCGGAACTCGCCGTTGTTGAATTGATCGATGCACAGCCCCCAAAGTGCGCGCAGGAGATAATCGCTGTCGCCGAGCTGCTCGGCCAGCTGCAGAGTCGCAGCCCAGGCCGGACCGGCCTCTCGAGCCCTGCCAACGCCGTACATCAGTGACCAGCCAAGCGCGGCCGATAATTGCATGCGGAGCCGCAAAGCGCCCGCGGCGCTGCCGTCGAGGCTGGCCAACGCCAGTTCGGTCCGCTCGCGGCACTCGGCGAGGAGCGACAATTGTACCCATAACGGGACGGCCCCTGCGGTCAGCGCCACTCCGATCTGCGCATCTCCGTCGGGCGAGAAAGCCCAATCGAGGCTGGATCGTACGTTGTCGATGTGCTGGCCATAGAAGCCGAGCCACTCCGCCTGCGGCTTCACTTCGCTGTCAGCTTCCGCATTCGCAAAGAACCCGCCATAGTATCCGGCCTGGCGGCGCGCGACGCCGGGAAATTCGCCGCTGGCGTGAAGCTTTTCCAGCGCATAGGCGCGCGTGGTGTCCAGCAGGCGATAGTACGGGCGCTCGCCGCGAATATCCGCAAGGACGAGCGACTTTGCCACCAGGTTGGCAAGCTCCGCGGTGACGTCGCCCATCCCTTCGCCGGCGACCGCGATCACGGCATCGAGCAGAAACTCTCCGGCAAACACGCCGAGCCGCCGCAGGACCCGCGCCTCGGCGTCCGGCAGTAGATCGTAGCTCCAGTCGAGCGTCGCACGAAGCGTTTGCTGCCTGGGCAACGCAGTACGCCGGCCGGTCGTCAGAAATTTGAACCTGTCGTCGAGAAGTGCCGCGATCTTCGGCGGACTGAGCATCACGGCGCGTGCCGCCGCGAACTCGATCGCGAGTGGAATGCCATCCAGCCGGCGGCAGATGGCTGCGACGGCATCGAGGTTCTCTTCGTCGAGCGCGAAGCTGGAGCCCAGCGCTTTCGCTCTGGTCGTGAACAATTCCACCGCCGTGTAGGCCGATGCGGCGTCAGACCCGAGCCGGACTTCGGGCGGCACACCCAGGGGCGGAACGCGATAGACATGTTCGCCGTCAATGCGCAGCGCTTCACGACTTGTCGCCAGGACGATCGTTCCGGAACACTGGCTGACGATCGTCTCGGCCAGTTGGGCCACGGTATCAACGACGTGCTCGCAATTGTCGAGAATGAGCAACAACTGCCTGGCTCCAATCGCGCGCGCTATGGAGCCCGGGGTGATCTCCTCCCCTTCGAGCTTGATACCGAGCGTGCTGGCGACGGCCGAGCACACGAGCTTGGGATCGGGCAGCGAGGCCAATTCGACCAGCAACCGGTCGGCCGCAAAACCGGCTGGCGGCGTCCTGGCAGCTTGTAGTGCAAGGGCCGTCTTGCCGATCCCGCCAGGCCCGACGAGGCTCACGACGCGATAAGCCGACAGAAGCTCCCACAAACGCGCGACCGCGGTGGTGCGGCCGATGAGAACGAATGATGCATTGGGAATGTTGGTCGACGGCAGTGGCTGGGGTGCGGCAGATTGTAGCGGGGCATCCATCTGCCGGGTCCGCCATGAACCCAGCAGGCGATAGCCCCGGCCGACCGTTGTCGCCAGCATGTCACGATCCGAACCAAAGGCCTTCCGGATCGCCGCGATATGGACCCGAAGTGCACTCTCCTCGACGAAGACGCCGCGCCAGACACGCTCCGTCAGGTCATTCTTGGTTACCAGCCCGCCTTCGGCCTGAGCCAATTCCGCAAGAATCTCAAAGGCACGACCGCCCAGAGGAACGGACTCTCCCATCGAGCGCAGTTCGCGTCTGGCAAGATCGATCTCCCATTCAGCGCAAGCGTAGACGGGGCGCTGGTTTGGCTCGGCCATCATCGGCATAGCCCCAGGCTGTTGCTTGATCTTGCGCCCAGCGTATCACCAACGCTTTCAAAATACACAATCTGTCCGGCGACCAAGGCCGCCAGACACTCGCCGCAAATATCGCAATGCTCGCACGTCAGCAGCCGCGACAGATGGATCCTTCCAGCATCTTCTCGACCCGTGCGTCCTCCTTGTCGATGGTCGCATCCGAGCCGAGCAGCGGTCCCTTCGTCGGATGACCAACCCCCTCCGATGACGGGAGCGCGGTGCCGAGCGAGTTCGTTCCCGGCGCAGCAGCGCTGGTACCGAGCGCGCCACCGCTCTCCATCGACATGTGGGATCCCATGCCGCCGCGGGCAGATGCGACACCCGAGAGCGCAAGACTGGCGACGACGCAGAGAAACCAGAGCAGTCTCATGGCTCACACTCCTCATGTTGTATGACCTGCACCTAGAACTGGGCGTCGCACACGATTCGACCACGCACGATCGCGCGAGCAACTATGACAATTGTGACAGAGTTCGGCTTCGAAGACGCATCAGACCATGGTAACCGCGCGCACTGCCTGATATTCCCGTCATCTTCTCGCAAGAGTGATGCTCAGCAAGCGGGGTTTTCCGGCCGGACTGCCTATATAGCCCGGTATAGAAAGAAATTCCGGAAACGCCATCAGCCGAGCAGCGATCATCGCCAAGCGACTCTCCGCACATCACAAGCAATGGAGAATCGCTATGAGTGCATTCAAAACCCTGATCGCCGCAGTGCTGCTTTCAACGGCAACGATATCATCCGCCTCCGCGGCCTGGTCCTATGCCGATCAGGAGCCCGCCGCATTTGCATCAATGTATCCCAATCGCGACGTGCTGAATGGCGGCGCATTGACGCCGGCAGGGCGAATGGGTCTCGAGCGGTCCGGTGGCGCGGCTCCGGTGTTCGGAGCGGGCCACATCTACAACCGCCACGGGCATCGGTGAGCGGCGGCAACACGCAAAGGCAAATTGCCGCGTCACCATGCCTGTCTGTGACCTCGCTCGGAGTGCGACCGCGCCATGCGGCGCACCCCGCGGGTCCGGAGCCTCGATCGGCTCCGAACGTTTGTTCGCGACGACGGCGTAGAACGCTCCCCCAGATCGGGCGCCGGTGACGGGTCAATGCTACGCACACCATTGTAAAACTTCACAGTTCTTCAGCTTCTGTAATCCGGCTCGCGTCGGGTCCCGCGCTACACTCCGGCTATCGACTGTTGGACGAGCAGGCCCTCCATTGGCGCCATACCGCCGCCCGGCAGGCACGATGACCAGCAGCGCTATGGAGGCATCGCTTGATCACCGGTGGAAGTGGCCATTTGAGTCCGGACATTGCGAGGCGCCTGCGAAAACTAGCGATCGTCGCCGTCATATTTGCGGCCGGCGCAGCCAGCGCCTCTGCTCAACAGCGATACGATCCCGGTGCGAGCGACACCGAGATCAGGATCGGCAACATCATGCCCTATAGCGGCCCGGCATCGGCTTACGGCATCATCGGCAGGACGATGAGTGCGTATTTTCGCATGGTCAACGACAATGGCGGCATCAACGGCCGGACAGTCGCGTTCATCTCCTACGACGATGGCTACAATCCGTCCCGAGCGGTCGAGCAGGCACGGCGGCTCGTCGAGGCCGACGAAGTGCTCGCGATCTTCGCCCCCTTCGGCACCGCGAGCAACGCCGCCATTCAAAGGTACATGAATAATCGCCACGTGCCGCAATTGTTCGCCATTTCGGGAGCATCTCGCTGGGCTGATCCCGTCCACTTTCCGTGGACGATCGGCTGGCTACCGAGCTACCGAACCGAGGCACGCATCTACGCGGATTATATCCTGACGCATCACCCTGGCGCCAGGATCGGCATCCTCTACCAGAACGACGACTTCGGACGCGACTATCTGGCTGGCCTGAAGGAGGTGCTGCAAGATAGGTACGCGCAAATGGTGGTTGCGAGCCTGCCATATGAAATCAGCGAGCCGACAATCGACTCGCAGATCGTGGCGATCAAGGCGGCCGCCCCCGACATTTTCATCAATGTCGCCACGCCAAAATTCGCGGCTCAGGCGATCAGGAAGCTCGCCGAGCTGGACTGGCATCCCGTCCACATCATGACGAACGTCTCGGTTTCGGTCGGCTCTGTGTTGAAGCTCGCAGGACTGGACAACGCGAAGGGAGTCCTGAGTGCCGGGTACCAGATGGACGTGACCGACCCGCAGTGGGACTCATACCCGGGCATGCAGCATTTTCGCGCGTTCATGGCGAAATACTATCCGGACGCAGATCCATCCGAAAGCGGCCCGCTGGTGGCATTCAATATGTCGAACGCGCTCGTTGAGGTGCTTAGGCGCTGTGGCGACGATCTCACGCGCGAGAGGATCATGCAGGTGGCGACGAATCTCGACTTCGAGGGGGCGGCCTATATTCCCGGCGTCCGGGTCAAGACATCGCCGACGGACTTTCGCCCGATCGAGCATCTCCAAATGATGCGTTTCACCGGCGAGAAGTGGGAATGGTTCGGTCCGCTCATGAATGGCCATTCGGACCAGATAACGCTTTCGCCCGACTAGCGAGCAATCGCTTTCGAGATGAAGCGCGGGCGCCGACTTCGTGCAAAGGCGAAAATGATCGTTCAATTGATACTGCTCATCCGACAAATGCGTACACATGTCTGGCAGGCGGGCCGAGGCGTTCCCGGCGTCGCTTTGTCAAGGAGACGTGCAATGACTACACTGAAGCTCTTGTCGGCCGGACTGATGGTTTCGGCCATGATCGCTTCCCCCGCGATGGCTCGCGAAGGCAGCAACAACGCGCGCCGAACCAATGACGACGCCTATGCGTCGGTCCAGCGCGTTCCGGTGACGTCCAAGCGCAACTGTGTTCGCGCTCCCGACGTCGGTGCGTATGCGAGCGACCCCTGGCGTCGGCCTCCGTGCGAGCCCAAGTCGGGCTATTGAGCACGCCAACCGGAGCGAGCCCCCTTGCCGCAAGGCAATCGTCAGCGCGGACTTGAAGAGGTTCATCTCGGCGCTTCGGGGGCTTCCATCTCACGGACGTGACTGGAGGAAGAATGGCGGCCCTATGAAGCCCCGTTCTTCCGACCGGCCATGTCTGAGACGCATTGATCCGTACCAACGCCGCGGCCCGGCATCTGCAGCGGATCCGAGAGCGATGCCAGCTCCATCGCGAAATTCACCAACTTCGCCATTGCCGTCTCAGGCCCCACGGGGCAGAGGCCTACTCGCTCGAGGCAAGGGCATCAAAGATCGAATCCAGCCGAAGCGGCATCTCGCCATCGGCTCGGCGTGTCACCCGCGAAGCGCCTGAACGTCGTCGTAAAGTGGGCCTGGCTCTGAAAACCCACTGTGAGCGCGACCTCAACAATCGGCATCTCGCAGTCCCGCAGCAGATCCTTGGAACGCTGTATCCGGTGCCGCAAGATATATTCGTGAGGCCTGCAACCCGTCGCGGCGCGGAACTGGGCGGCGAAATGCATCCGGCTCAGGCCCGCGGCCGCGGCAAGATCCGCCAGCACGATTTTCTTGCGGAAGTGAGTCTCGATATAGTCGAGCACCCGCTTGAGCCGCCACTTCTGCAATCCGTGGACCGGCCTTTCAGAAGTGCATTGGCCGACGCGGGCTCGCTCGTCGAACCTCGGCTGCGCCTCGGACCGCAAGGCAAGGAGCCGGGCAATGACGGCAAATCGCAGGGCGTCGACGCAAAGGGCGCTATCGGCGGCTTTCAATCGCTCCATCGCGAGAAGAGCTTCGGACAGGCGCTGAACTACCGGATCGTCGTCACAAATGGGCGCAGTTGTCAGAGAGCTAGGTGCAGTCATGGCCGCGCGTTGCCACGGGATTTCGACGCGCAGCCAGCCGGTGTCGCGCGCCGGATTACACGGGGATATGCTGGAGCTGCGCCGTGGCTGCCCTTCGATTGCAATGACCAGACCGAGCCGCTCGAAGGCAATCGTCGTTGCATCAAGGGGGGACAGATCGTCCCTGCGCGAAACGGTGCTAGGTGCGATGACCTTCGGAAGCGGCGCGATCGACGCCATTGCGATGGCCGAGCGGAAATCTGTTTCGTCCGCGGTGACGGTCGCCTGGGTGTCGCCATGCTTCGGTTGTGGCGACAGTAATAATGGCTGAGACATGATCTTACTCTGGCAAGGACAATCCAAACGATGATGCCCCATTCCGGCGAAGCGCATCGATCGCAGAGTAAGGTAGCAAGCTATGGCCCGATCGCGAGTGAAGAGGCGCAAAATCAGGAAACTTCAGGCTCTCCTTCGCCGACTTGCAGACACCGTCGAAGCGATGCGTCGTGCCATCCTTTCAATCGAGATGCCGCGCGATATCCTGCAGCTCGCGATGTGAACAGGTGTCGCTTCGACCGCTCGATAACGAAGAGACCAAGCAGGCTGCCGAGCTTCTGAACCGGTGCGACGCGAAGTCCCCTGCCCCGTGTTGCTGTCGGGATGTGCTGCACGCTCCCTCCGGCCCGCTCTCCCATTCTGGCACTCCCATTCGTCCTCACGAATTCGTGTGCAAGCAACGAGCGTTTCGGACGCCTGCATCGAGCCATGGCGAACAGCCGGCTACTGAGAAGGTCGTCTTGACACCCCAACGGCCTCCCCTGTACGACACCTGGGCATACTGACGCTTTCAGAATCTTGCCAGGGGCGGTGATCTTTGGGGGTCACGTCACTCTCCTAGATTGCGGCAGTGAAGCTGATCCACGGACCCCCTTATGTCGCCTTCGCCCGCTGTACGAACCTACTCTTTCGGTAACTGGCTCATCGATTGCCAGCGGAGAGAGCTGAAGTGCGACAACATCACGGTCCCGATCGGAAGCCGCGCATTCGAGATTCTCGAGAAACTGGCGGGTTGCGCCGGTCACCTGGTGACCAAGGATGATTTGATCGGAAGCGTCTGGTCAGGCCTGGCCGTCGAGGACAACACGCTACAGGTCCATATCTCCGCCGTCCGCAAGGCGCTGGGCAAAGATCGCGATCTCCTCAAGACGATCTCGGGCCGTGGATATACCCTCGCCGGGACCTGGCGAAGCGGGCATTTGGATCAGCCCGCAGCGACATCGGTATCCGTCCCGGCCATCGAATCCTTTTCGAACAACCTGCCGAACACGCGCGCTCCTCTTATCGGGCGCGAGGATTGCCTGAGCGAAATTGCCGAACTTATGTTCGCATATCGGGCCGTGACTTTGGTCGGCCCGGGAGGCATCGGGAAAACAAAGCTGGCCATCGAACTTGCGCGCCTGGTCGCATCCTCATTCGATGGTGCGGTGGCGCTGGTCGAGCTCGCGACCTTGCATGATCCGGCACTTGCGACATCGACCACCGCGCGTGCGCTCAAGCTTGCCCTGAGTGACAAGGAGGTTTCGGCCGCCTGCATCGCGCAGGCTATCGGGTCACGGCGTCTGCTTCTCATCTTGGACAATTGCGAGCATGTCATCGACATCGCTGCACAGATCGCGAGTGCTGCACTTCGCTATTGTCCCAATGTCACTATTCTTTCGACCAGTCGGGAAGGCCTCCGCATCGATGGCGAATACGTTGCGGCCATCCCTCCGCTGTCGGTTCCGGACTCTGGTTTGCGTGATCCCGGTGTGCTGTTGCAGGCAAGCGCCGTGCAGCTCTTCGTCGCTCGCACACAGTCGCTACGCGCGAACTTCTCTCCAGGCGCGGACGATCTGCTGAAAGTGGCTGCCATCTGTCGCCGGCTCGACGGAATTCCGCTCGCGCTGGAATTCGCCGCGGCTCAGACCGCGAATCTTGGGGTAGACACGGTCTTGCTTCGCCTGGACAGGCGAATGGAGTTGCTGAGCGGCGGCCGCAGGGACCAACTGCCACGGCACCAGACCCTGCGAGCGACGCTGGACTGGAGCTACGATCTGTTATCGCCCGACGAGCAAAGGCTGTTGTGCTGGCTCGCGGTGTTTCCGGCAGGTTTCACACTCGATGCGGCCATTGCAATGATGGACGACGCGTTGTCCCGGTCGGACGTCATCGAAACACTGTTCAATCTGGTCGGAAAATCGCTGGTCTCGCTCGATCCCTCCTTCGAAGGGCGGTGGCGTCTGCTGGAGACCACCCGCGCCTATGCTTTGGAAAAGCTGGCAGAAGCAGGCCTCTGCGCACAGGCCAGCAGACGGCATGCGGGCTTTCTCGGGCAGCTCATCATCATGCCACTTGGCGATGCCTCCCCCGCCTCCGACGATCTCACTCGCCTTGCCCAGGAAATTGGAAACGTGCATGCGGCGCTCGACTGGGCCTTCGCACCCGGCGGCGATGCCGCGCTCGGCGTAGAGCTTACGGCCGGCTTTGTGCCGGTGTGGATGCAACTGCTGTCCTTCATGGAATGCTCGACCCGGATCGAGCACGCTCTCGCCCATCTTGACGGAGAGCTGACCTGCAATCCAAGGCTCAAGGCGCAGCTCTACGTCGCGCTGGGGTTCGCGCTTCTCAATACGACTGGCTCGGCGGATCGCATGAAGGCGGCCCTGAACATCGGCCTTGCGCTCGGCGAAGAGCTGTCCGATCTCGAGCTTCAGCTCAAGGCTGTTTGGACGCTGTGGAGCTATAATCTCAACTCGGGCCAATACGACGCGGCCAAGAATGTCGGAGAGCGATATCTGGAGATCGCCCTTCGCACGGGAAACCCCGCCAACGAGACGGTAGGCCGCCGCCTGATCGGCGCCGCCACCCATTTTTACGGCGCGCAGGAGGAAGCTCGACGCGAACTGACCCTCTCCCTGGACCACTCGGCTCACGGATTGAAGGACGGCACGAACCAGATGTGGTTCCTGCTCAACCAGAGCGTCCTGGCAAAGGCCATGTTAGCCCGTGTGCTGCTGCTCCAGGGAAAGATCGCCCAGAGCAGATCCCTGGCCGCGGAATGCCTCGAGGAGGCGCAGCGTGAGAAGGACAAGCTCGCGATCGCTTACGCGCTGCGGAACGCCGTGTGCCCCATTGCGCTGATGACGCATGATGTCGCCACTGCCGATCAGGCGATAGCGTCTCTCCTCGAGCTCGTCACGCGCGAGGGAATAGCTTTCTGGACGAGCTGGACGTCCTGCCTGAAGGGGCAGTTGCTCGTCCTGCAGGGCAGACATCACGATGGAATAGAGCTGCTGCGCAGCGGACTGAAAGCGCGGGCCGAGAACGGCTGGCTGATGCGCAATCCCGAATTTCTCGGATCGCTCGCCGAAGGACTGTTCGCGGCCGGCGAGACTGCGCAGGCCCTGGCCGCCGTGGAAGATGCCCTGACTATCTCCCGGCAGGGCCAGCAATTGTGGTGCCTTGCTGATCTGCTGCGGATCAAGGGCGAGATCCTGCTTGCCGATGGCTCGTCAGATCGGTCCCGCTCGGAAGTCCTGTTCTCCGAGGGCCTGTCCGTTGCCAGAGAGCAGCAATGCCGCTTCTACGAGCTGAAGGTCGCGGCAGCCTGGGCAAGGATCATGGCAGCGTCGGACCGCCAGCAGACCGCGCTCGATCTGGTCGGTCCGGTCAGCGCGCTGTTCGATCGGGAGGTCGATCTTCCCGCGCTCGCCTTTGCGCGCGGTCTCGCTGCAAGTCCGGGCATCTCGATTTCGACAGGCGGCGACGACCGGCCCCCGTCCTGCACCTGCCACTAGGTTGCTGATCTTTCGACCGGCACGACATGTCCTGCAGCGCTGGACCAGCCCTCACACTCAATCCTCCGGATCGCACCAGATGAGCATCTCTCGACGACAGGTCTTAGGCAGTGTTGGCGCGTCGATGTTTTCGCCCGGCATCATCCGCGCCCAGGGCACGAGACCGATCAGGATCGGCGAGATCAACTCCTATAGCAGCGCGCCCGCGTTTACCCTGCCCTATCGTCGCGGCTGGCAGTTGGCGGTCGAACAGCTGAATGCGAGCGGGGGCCTCCTCGGGCGAGAGCTGCAGGTCATCAGCCGGGACGACGAAGCCAAGCCGAGCGTCGCGCTGCGTGCCGCCGAAGAACTGGTGCGGCGGAATGACGTCGATCTTCTGGCAGGCGCATATCTGTCGAATGTCGGACTGGCAATCAGCGACTTCGCCCGGCAAAACCGGATCCTGTTCGTGGCGAGCGAACCGCTCACCGACGCCCTCGTTTGGGAGCAAGGGCATCGATATTGTTACCGGCTCCGCCCCTCGACATACATGCTGGCAGCCATGCTGGTGGAGGAGGCAGCTCAATTGAAGGCGACGCGGTGGGCGACGATCGCCCCGAACTACGAATACGGGCAGTCGGCCGTAAGATGGTTCACGCAGCTTCTGAGCCGCCGCCGCCCCGACGTCGCGTTCATCAACAGTCAATGGCCGCCGCTGGGCGCCATTGATGCCGGCGTGGTCGTCAACGCTCTCGCGCAGCAGAAACCCGAAGCGATCCTCAACGTCACCTTCGGACCCGATCTCGCCAGATTTGTCCGGCAAGGCAATGATCGCGGCCTGTTCGAAGGGCGACACGTCGTGTCGTTCACGACCGGCGAACCCGAATACCTTCTTCCCCTCGGGCAGGACGCACCGGAAGGATGGATCGTGACCGGCTATCCGGTGACCGAGGTCTTGGATCACGCCAACAACGCCTTCGTCTCGGCCTATTCCGCACGATATGCCGAGGCTCCCACGATGGGATCCGTGGTCGGTCACGCCTTGATCAGCTCCATCGTGGCACCGATCGCAAAGCTCGGGAAATTCGATACCGAGGCGATGGCCGACGGCTTTGGCAACGTCGGCTTCGAAACGCCGTTCGGCCCGGCGATTTGGCGTTCGATCGACCATCAGAGCACCATGGGGACCTTCGTCGGCCGCACCACTGTACGGGGCAACAAGGGCGTGATGGTGGACTGGAAATACCGGGACGGTGGAACGATGCTGCCGCCCGACGCCGAAGTTTTGAAGCTACGCCCGGCAACGTGAAGCGCTGGTACGGCCAAGGCTACGCGAGCCGACGTGTCGTCCCCCGATCCGCACGCGGTGCGACGGGAGTCCTGTCGCGGCGTCGCTTCAGCATCCCGGCGGCAAGATCGGCGACACTCCCGGCGTTGGCGCCGCGCCTGAGGCGTTGGCCGGCAACACGGTCGCAGGCGCTGCGAGGTTCATCGAGACGCCTTCCGCGCAGGCCGTGCTGTTCGGGCTCGGCATGACGGCGGCATTTGGATCGATGCCGGTGCCGCCGGCAGCGCTGGTGTCCGCCAGGATCGTGCCGGGCGCGAGACTGGACGGCACTTGCGGGATCGAGAGCGGCAGGGACGCAGCGCTTGTCGCGAGCCCTCCCGGCGTCGAGCTGCATGCGACCGTCGTCCCCGTTCCCGCCGGTGCCGCTGCGGGGATCGTTCCGATGGAGCTGCCTGTTTGCCCTGTGACCGGCAATAGCGGAGCGCCGATGCCTGACGCTGACGAGCCGATGCTCGATACGATCGGGGTCGCCGGCACCGGCATCGGAGACGTCGATGGCGTGGCGCAGACGACGACCGTACCCGGCGTCGTCGGATCCGAGGCGAGCGGAACAGGCGCGAGCGTCGTGTCGGGAACGCCAGGCTCGGTTGTTGCGGAAAACGGACCCGGACTATTGAGCGGCGAGGTGACGATCGCACCCGGTACGGTTGGAAGGCCCATCGCCGTGGTGCCCATCGTTGAGACCTGCGCCTCACTCGAAGAACAGCCCAACAGCAGCGCGATCGTTGTTGCGAGCACGATCCGGATCATCTCTATGCTCCTAACTGACCTCGACCTTGCGAATGTTGACCTTGCTGCCCTCCGCCAGGTTCACCGCCGGATTGAGCACGACCTGGTCGCCGGGCTGGAGGCCTTCGCGCACTTCAACTGTGGTGCCGAAGTCCCGTGCGATCGAGACGTGCTGCAGATGAACGGTGCCATTCCGCACGACCGCGACATGAAGACCGTTCTGATCGAAGACGAGCGCATCGGACGAGACGGTCATCGACGGCGTCTTGCGCGGGATCGACAGCTCGACCGTGCAGTAGATACCGGGACTCAAGGCACCGTCCGGATTGGGCACGTCGATCTCGGTCAGCAGAGTTCGGCTTCCCGGCTGCAGTGCGCTTGCGATGCGTGTGACTTTCCCCGGAAACGTCCGCCCCGGAATCTCGGGGACGCGAATATCCGCGTCGACGCCCGGTCCAACTCCGAAGGCCTCGTCCTGCGGCACGAAAACCTGGGTTCGGATCACATTGGAATGCATCAGCGTGAACATGAAGGTCGACCCGGCCTGCACCAGGCTGCCATTGTCCACGTTGCGCTGTGTGATCACGCCGTCGAACGGCGCCACCACGCGCTGATAGGCCTTCTCCTGCTGGAGGACGCGAATCTGGGCCTCCTGCGCCGTGATGTTCGACTGGGCGACGCCGACAGCCGCCTGCTGTGCGCGCAGGGTGAGACGATCGTTGTCTCCCTGCTGTGCCGTCAGCCAGCCTTGCTTGACCAGATTGCTGTCGCGCGCGTTGGTGACGTCGGCAAGCTCCCGGCTCGCTTGCGCCTGCTGCAAGGCGGCCTGGTTTTGGGCCAACGTCGCCTGGGCCTGGGCGATCTGCTGGTCGAGCTCCGGAGCGGTGATTGCCGCGAGAAGATCGCCTTTCTTGACCCGGTCGCCGATATCCACATAGCGCTTTTCGATATAGCCACTGGTCCGCGCGAAGATATTGGCTGCCTCGAACGCGGTCGTCGTCGCCGGCAAGGTAACCTTCATCAGGTCGCCGCTGGGCCGGACCACCGCCACCCGCACTTCCGGAATGGCGGTTCTCACCTGCTCCGCCACTGCAGCGACCTCACGCGCCGCCTGATAGTGCCGCCAGCCGCCAATGCCGAGACCGCCCGCGAGCAGCAGAAGCATCCCTCCTCCGAGCAGCGCGCCGCCGTAACGGCGTCCGGATGGCGCGGCCTTGCCGGGGAGCTCGACGATGCGGCGGCTCTCCGCATCGGGCGGGTCCCTCGCCTCGTCGTCATTGGTCCGCACACGAACGTCGCTCATTC
This sequence comes from Bradyrhizobium sp. 61, assembly GCF_023073075.1. Taxonomy (NCBI): domain Bacteria; kingdom Pseudomonadati; phylum Pseudomonadota; class Alphaproteobacteria; order Hyphomicrobiales; family Nitrobacteraceae; genus Bradyrhizobium; species Bradyrhizobium sp. 61. The sequence continues at coordinate 90,951 of NZ_JADPIU010000064.1, forward strand.
CGGTTGCTCCTCGAATACGCCGTGGTGAGGCTTGCCATCGTTACCTTTGCGCAGCATGGCAAAGAGGTACGGCACGATCAGCAAAGTCGTCGGGGTCGCGAACAGAAGTCCGCCGATCACCGCGCGCGCGAGCGCGGCGTTCTGCTCCTCGCCCGGACCTCCGAGCGCCATCGGGATCATGCCCACGATCATCGCGGCAGCAGTCATCAGGACCGGACGGATCCTGGTGCGGCCCGCGCTCAGCGCCGCCTGGAACGCGGAATGTCCCTTCAATTGCTCATCACGCGCGAACGTCACGAGGAGGATCGAATTCGCGGAGGCAACGCCGACCGCCATGATCGCCCCCATCAGCGAAGGCACGTTCAGTGTCGTTCCGGTGATGAACAGCATCGTCAAGATGCCGCACAAGGTCGCCGGCAGCGCCATGATGACGACGAAGGGATCACCGAAGTTCTGGTAGTTCACGACCATCAGCAGGTAGACCAGGATGGCGGCAAACAGCAGGCCGATTCCGAGATTGCGGAACGACTGATTCATGCTCTGGATCTGTCCCAGGACCTGGATCGAATTACCCGGCTGGAGCTGCTTCTGGAGTGTGGACGTGACCTTGTTGATATCGGCCGCTACGCCGCCGAGATCGCGACCCTGGACGCTCGCATAGACGTCAAACACCGGCTGGACGTTGGCCTGGTTCGAATTGGTGGGGACACTCCCCCGCTTGAACGTCGCGACATTGCTGAGGAGGCCGGGCACCGTCTGCCCGCTCGCGGCAAGCGAGGCCGACACCGGTGTGTTTCCCAGTGCGTTCAGCGAATTGGCCCTGTATTCGGGTGTCTGCACGGCCAGATAATACGGGATGCCCGACGTCGGATCGGTCCAGAAGTTCGGCGAGACCTGCGCCGACGAACTGAGGCTGACATTGATATTGGTCGCCACCGTGCTGGCGTTGAGCCCGAGCTGGGCGGCCCGCGTGCGGTCGATGTCGGCATAGAACGCCGGAGCATCGACTTCCTGCTGCAGATGCGCATCGACGACACCGGGGATCGCCGCGAGGCTCTTCTGCAGCTCCTTGGCCACGGCCAGATTGTTGGCGCCGTAGCCAACCGTGCGGACATCGATCTGTGCCGGAAGACCGAAGTTCAGGATCTGCGTCACGATGTCGGCCGCCTGGAAATAGAACGTGTCCTCCGGGAATGCCGCCGGCAGCACCTGGCGCAGTTTCCTGACGTAGTCCGCGGTCGGCTTGTGCCCATCCTTGAGCGACACGAGAATGGTGCCGTCGTTCACACCGATCGTCGAGCCGTCCGTGAATGCGAGATTGTAGGGACGCGCCGGAAGCCCGATATTGTCGACGATCAGCGCCCGGTCCCGCTCCGGAATCACTTGGCGGATCTTGTCTTCGACCGCCTGGAAGATTGCTTCCGTCTTCTCGATGCGAGTGCCCGCGGGCGCGCGAACGTGGAGCTGGATCTGGCCGCCGTCGATCAGGGGATAGAAGTCCCTGCCGACATAGACGAACATGATGGCGCCGAGGGCCAGCACCAGCACCGCGACGATCGGCACGACGACGCGACGCCGAAGCAACGTCAACAGCAAATCGGAATAGCCGTCGCGCAGGCGTTCGAATCCGCGCTCGAACATCGCAGAGGCGCGGCCGAACATGCCCGACGGGCTTCCGCCCTCGCCATGGCGCCGCTCGCCCTTCAGCAACAGGCCGATGGTGATCGGCGTCAGCGTTCGCGACAACGCATATGACGCCAGCATCGCGAACACCACCGCCAGGCCCAGCGGGGTGAAGAGGTATTTGGCCGGCCCTTCCAGAAATACGACCGAGGTGAACACACAACTGATCGCGAGCGTGGAGACGAGCGTCGGCACCGCGATTTCAGCCGCCCCGTGCAGCGTCGCATCGGGCAACGGCATGCCTTCCTCGGTCCAGAGCCGGTGCGTGTTCTCGATCGTCACCGTGGAATCGTCGACCAGGATGCCGACCGCGAGTGCAAGCCCGCCGAGCGTCATCGTGTTCAAGGTCTCGCCGAGACAATACAGCACGACCAGCGAAGACAGCATCGCCAGCGGGATCGAGATCAAGACGACCAGCGTTGATCGCCACGATCCCAGAAACAGCAGGATCATCAGCGCCGTGAGGCCGGCCGCGATCGCGCCCTCGCGCAGCACGCCATCGACCGAATGGGTGACGAAGACCGACTGATCGAACAGCTCGTTGATCTTCAGCCCCGCAGGAGCCGACGCGCGAATCGAACTCAAGGCCTTCTTCACCCCGTTGACGACAGCGAGCGTCGAGGCATTTCCGTTCTTGATCACGCTGAGCAGGACGGCGCGATGACCGTCCTCGCGCACGATGTTCTGCTGGACCTGGGAGCCGTCCCGGACCTGGGCAACGTCCTTCAGGAAGATCGTGGCCCCGTTCACGAACTTGACCGGGATCATGTTGAGATCCTTGATCGAGGCTGGCGTGGCGTTGGTTCGAACGGTGTACTGGGTGTCGCCGATTTTCGTCGTCCCGGTGGGCAGCGTCAGATTTTGGGTGTTCACCGCATTGACGATGTCGAGCGGCGTCAATCCGCGCGACAGGAGCTTGTTCGGATCGATGTCGACCATGATCTGGCGGTACTTGCCGCCGGCAGGCGTGGGCAGCGTCACGCCCGGAACAGGCGCCAATTGCTGCCGGATACGGTAGATACCGAAATCGTATAATTGCTGCTCGTTCAGACTATTGGACTCGAGGCTGAGCTGCAGCACCGGCACGCTCGATGCATTGAACTGCACGATGATCGGCGGCTGAATGCCCGGCGGCATCAGGGCGCGGATCGCATTGGTTGCCGATACGATCTGCGAGATCGCGAGATCGAGATTCACGTCCGGCTGGAAGTAGATCTTCTGAACCGACAGGCCGTTGAGGGTTTGCGCCTCGATGTTCTTGATGCCGCTGACATTGGCGCTGATCGAATACTGGCTGTAGGTGCTGACCCGCTGCTCCATCTCGGGCGTCGACAGGCCGGTGTAGCTCCACACCACCGTGACGACGGGAATGCGGATCTCCGGAAAAATGTCCGTCGGCATCGACCAGATCGCGATGCCACCGAGAAACAGGATCAGCGCCGCAAGCACATAGAACGTGTGCGGAAACCGTAGCGCGAAGCGAACAATTCCCATGGTGGTTCTGCCTGAAGCAAGTTGCGCGGGATCATTAAACAGATGAGGACGGGAGAGCATCCGTTCAAATGAAAACGAATTCAGATGCTCCGCGGCAGGACAGACATCATTCGTACCGGCATCACCACTTCTCGATCGCTCATGGAGCGGTGAGCTCCCGCGGCCGCGAGCCCGAGGCGCCGTCGGGGCGCTTGCGTGCCGCATCCTGCGCGGCAAGAATTGCGGCTCGCCTGACCTTGGCAAAGGCGCGGATCTCGATCTGCCGAACCCGCTCGCTGGAGATCGAAAGCTCGAAGCCGAGTTGGTCCAGCGTAACCGGGCATTCCGCCAGCCGCCTTGCCTCCAGAATATGACGCTCGCGCGCCGTGAGCATGCCCAGCGCAACGCGCAAGGCGTTGGTACGGCGCTCCGTCTGCTCATGATCGGCGAGCACCGTCTCCGCGTCGATCGCCTGATCGACCAGCAACGCTTCCCATTCGGTTCCCTGCTCGTCGTCGCCAACGCGCGCATTCAGCGACATGTCACCGTTCAGGCGGGAATCCATCTCGATCACCTCACGCGCCGTGACGTCGAGCCTTTCCGCGATCGTCTCGGCGACATCGGGCGTGAGCGCCGCCATCGCGCCGCCCGCGGCTTTCCTCATCTCGCTACGGAGCTTGAAGAACAGCTTCTTCTGCGCTGCCGTCGTGCCGATCCTGACCAGAGACCAGGAGCGCAGGATGTATTCGTGAACCGAGGCCTTGATCCACCAAACCGCATAGGTGGAGAACCGCGCACCGCGGCCGGGTTCGAAGCGTGACGCCGCGATGACGAGGCCGAGATTTGCCTCCGCAATCACATCGGCCAAGGGCAGACCGTACCCCTTGTAGCCGCGCGCCACCTTGGCTGCGAGCCGGAGATGGCTCGTGACGAGCGCGTTCACGGCACCACGGTCCCGCGTCTCTCGCCAGCGGCGTGCAAGCTGCTGCTCGTGACCGGGCTCAAGCAGTTCATAGCGCTTGATGGCCGCGGAATAGGCGCTGAGGAAGGAGGGCGATGGGGCTCCGGCCGCGACAGCCATGGCACTATCCCTCGCGCCTTCGTGGCGGATCTGCATCTGTCACTCCTACATACGAAACCGGCGAGCGGACTCTAGGAAGCCTCCGAAGGCGGAGGCCACTGAATTGAGCGTAACAAACCTGAATTCGCCTTCAGACATTCGGCATGTCACTCGGCATGTCATGGCATCGAGAACATCGCGCATCATGAGGGGCATCACATCTGATTGACGGTTGCGAGAGTTGGGGTCCGGGACCGGCATGCGGCGGCTTTCCTCGCCCTCCCGGTCCAAGCAAGGATCTCGATCCGCCCGCCGGGAGCCGGACCGATGATCAATCGAAAGCCATGCAGCTTGACGATGGCAGCCACCAGGCTCAGTCCCAGCCCAACCCCGGGCGTATTGCGCATCTTGTCGGAACGATAGAATCGCCGCAGCACCGCTTCGCGCTCCTGCGTGCTGATGCCGGGTCCGGTGTCACTTACGCGCACGAGCGCCGTGTCGTCTTCCGACACCAGTTCGAGCCTCACCTGGCCGCCGGGCGGCGTGAACTTGACGGCATTGTCCACGAGATTTGCCATCGCTTCGAACAACAGGTCCCGATCGCCCCACACCTGCACATTGCGATCGATGACGACGCCAAGCCCGATACCCTTGTCTTCGGCGATGGGCTCATAGACGTCGCACACCTCGCGCAGGATCTCGTCGAGCGCAACGTTACCGAAACCGGCGGTGCGGCGGCTGTTCTCGATCTCGGTGAGGCGCAGCAAGGCGGTGACGATCGCGAGCGACTGATCGATTCCGGCCATTGCCTTGTCCGTAACCTCCTGGAGCTGCTCCAGGGTGGTCGCATGCGTTCGGCCGCGCTCCAGCGCCAGGCGTGCGCGCGTGAGCGGCGTCCTGAGATCATGGGCGATATCGTTGCCGACACCGGCAAGCGCGTTGATCATGGTCTCCATCTCGGCGAGCATGCCGTTGACGATCCTGGCCAGTCGCGCGAACGGATCATCGGAATTGTCCTCCGGAAGCCGCTCGCGCAACTCCCCGGCCACGATCCGCTGCACCCGCTGGTTCACCTCCTCCACGCGTCTCTGGGCGCGAACGCTCAGCCACGCTCCGGCCAGCAGACAGAGGCAGAACGCCGGCAGCAGGCCGAGCGCGAGTGCCTGCCCCACGACACTCGAGATCTCGCGCGTCTCATCGACATTCCGTCCCATCACCAGGACATCGCCGTTCTCAAGATGCCTGCCCACGACCCTGATGACCGGTCCGTGGACCGCCGATTTCTCAATGAGGTCGAGCCGCACACCCTGCGCCGCTCCGCCGAGATCGAGTGCGCGCGGCAAGCTGTCGATGTTGCCGGCAAGCCGGGTGCCGGCACCGTTGAAAAGTCCCGCGTACTGCACGCCTCTGGAATCCTGCTCGAGATGATCGGAGATCGCTCCGATGCGGCGCCCCGGCGGCAAATCGGCGATGAAGTTGATCCGGGTCGCGATCATGCGGTCGGATCGCGCGATCAGATAGTCGTCGAGCTTCCAATAGGTGAACGCGAACAGCCCGACCACGAACAGCGCAAATGCGGCCGCCACCGCCAGGGCCCAGAGGAACGTGTTCGAACGGATAAACTGAATTTTGCGCATCGAACCGGCACTCGATATTCGTCCGAGATGTGCTCCGCAAGCCCCTGGGTTTCGCGTCTCTATGCGCGCGAACGCAGAATGAAGCCGGAGCCGCGAACATTGTGGATGAGCTGCGTATCGCCGGGACCGTCCACCTTGTGGCGCAGCCGGCCCATATGCACGTCGATCAGATTCGTCGTTGCCGGTACGAACTTGTAGTTCCAGACCTCCTCGAGCAGCATCGCGCGCGTGAGCAACTGATCGCTCCGGCGCATCATGTATTCGAGCAGGCGGAACTCGCGCGGCAACAGATCGATCTCGCGCTCGTCCCTTCGCGCGGTCCGCTCGATCAGGTCGAGCTCCAGCGGCCCGACATGCAGCGTGGTCTCGCGGCTGTCCATCGGACGGCGCAACAATGCCTCTATGCGTGCGACGAGCTCGATGATTGCGAACGGCTTGGTGAGATAGTCGTCTCCCCCCATACGCAATCCGCGTACCCGATCGTCCACGGCACCGAGCGCACTCAGAACTAGCACCGGTGTCCCGACCCGATCCTTGCGCAGGGCCTCTATGACGGTCAGCCCGTCCATTCCGGGCAGCATGCGATCGACGATCATTGCATCCGGACACGCCGCGCGCGCCCGATCGAGACCGTCGACGCCGTCAGGGGCCCATTGGACCTCAAAACCGCGATCGGCGAGTTCGGCGACGATCACCTCGGCGGTTTCGGCATCATCTTCGATCAGAAGAATCCGCGTCATGATCCTGCTCCCACGTTCTGCGAGGCGTTTCGGCCTGCGGCGGAGGAGCACGGGCTCGGCGGTCCGGAGCGTCATGTTCAATGCCCGCCCGCTCTGGACGCGCGGCGCCGCGCCAGCCTGCCATAGGCCACTCGTTGTCTGACGAGATAGTCCTGCGGAGCATGGGGCACCACTAAATAGCGATTCAGGAAGCGCGCCGAGCCCGTCGCCAACAGGGCCAGCGCGATGGCCATACGTCTCGCTGTCGTCATGATCATCTTCCGCCTCCATTCTGAACTGCGCTTTCATGAACATATGCCTGCGATGCGCTCCCCGTTACTCTCAAGGCAACGGATGTTGCGCATTCGCACGATCGTGCTTGCAGCGCCGCGCCGGCTCACAGGCCGTTGAAATCCGGTGAGCAATTCGTGCATTTGGATGACGCCCGGCCGTCCATACGTTGATGGTGAGCCGCTTGGTCGGCCTGATGTCATCAAAGGAGAAGCCGAAATGACCACTCTCAAACTCTTGTCGACGGGATTGATTGCAGCCGCCGTGCTCGGGGGACCCGTCATGGCGCGCGAGCACCATTCCGTCATGCGACAGCCCGCGATGACAACCGATACGGCCGCACCGGATGCGCCCTTCTATCAGCAGGGAGGCCGCGTCTGCGTTCCCGCGCCGCGCGTCGGCGCTTTCGCGACGGCGCCGTGGACCGGCAACAACGTGCCTTGCGAGCCCGGCACAGGCAGCTTCTGATCGCGGCATTTCCCTGGCCGGCCGGGCGCCTCGGTCGGCCGCTCCTCATCGAACGACGGGGGCGGGCTGGAACGTTCAGCCCGCCCCTTTGTGGGCCGCGTCCCCCGCGGCAGGATCATCTTCCCTACCGGCGCGCCTCGTTCCTGAAGTCGAATTTAGTGGGAATGCTGCGCATCGCTCCTACCTCTCCTTTCATCACGAGCCTTGCCATCAAGAGCTTCGGCGACGGCACCACGCGGAAGCGGACTGCATGGATGACCAGGCAGATCGACACGAAAGGAGTGTCCCATGAAACGAGCAATCATGATTTTGGCAACAGCGGCGCTTGCCTCGACCCTGGCCATCGGCGCGGCCGAGGCGCACGGCGGCGGCGGTGGCGGCGGGGGCCACGGTGGTGGCTTTGGCGGCGGCGGCCACGCCAGTTTTGGCGGTGGTGGCTTTGGCGGCGGACATATGGGCTTCGGCGGCGGCGGCGCGCATTTCGGCGGCATGGCGCATGAGGGAGGCTTTGGCGGCGAACATCTCGGATTCGGCAGTCATGCCGGCGCCGGCGGCATCGGCCTGCGCCAGCATGCGTTCCACCACTTTGGTCGCTATCGACCCGGATACGGATTCTACGGCGCCTATCCAGATTGCTACGATTGGTACGAGTTGCACCCCGACCAGCCGTTGCCGCTGAGCTGCAGCTAGTCTGCACACACGGCGCTCCGCCGTCGGTCCAGACCTACCGCGGAGGTTGCGGCGCCGCCCCGCTCACGACTTGGCCGAGCCTCGCTCGGCCATTTTGCGATGCTGGTTTGCCAACAAGCTCTAGGAGGGGCGGAAGCCCGGAGGCATCGTTCGCCAGACTTTGTCTTTGAGGCAATAGGCACGGGCGCCCTCGGGAATATCTTCGGCGGCGCCGCCCTCATGTTGCTCGTAAAGGAGCGCCGGGAACAGCCTCCCTTTGATGACTTTGATCATATCACCGCGTCGAATGTCCGCGCCGGCCGTTCCCGTCAAAACCGACATGATCCCTCGCGAAGCGCACGTAGCATGCCAAACGAGCTCGTCGACCGGACGGGCTTGTCTGAAGCTATCTCGAAGCGGAACGGTCTTCCAATAACCCGAAAGGACTACTCCCTGAACGGGCTGCCCTTGCCGCCTGATGCCGAAGAGTCTGCGAGGATCCGGCTGCGGAGCGCGCGCAAGGCGGCTGGTTCTGAGGAGTTGCGTATCTCAAGTCCGAACCGCACCGCCCCGGGAAACCCCACTCGCTTCGCCGGATGGAAGCGGCCCCCTAAGTCCTAGCTCGTTTCTTGGCAGCAGCGGCCCCGCCAACGCGGTTACAATATAGCGGGGCCGCCTGCCCTGCGAACGTCGGTGCTTAACCTGGGCCCGAAGGCCACTAGATTTTACCCCGAGCCGCCGAGAACGCGGATTGGTCGAAAGAGGCACCCATTTCGGAGCGTCCCGGTCTGTCAGACCAGCAACCTGCTTTCGACAGCACCTCTTTCTGAAGCGCAAGTGGCGCGACCGGACCGACTATTCGACGGTCACCGACTTCGCGAGATTCCGCGGCTGGTCCACGTCGGTCCCCATAATCGCGGCACTGTGATAGGCAAGGAGCTGTAGCGGCACCGCGAGAGCCAGCGGCGCCACGATCGGGGGCATATCCGGCAACGCCAGGACCGAGCAACCACTGGACGCGGCGTGCGAAGCACCTCTCTCGTCGGTCAAGAGGATAATACGGCCCCCACGGGCGATCACCTCCTGCATGTTCGACATGGTCTTTTCGAACGTCGCGTCGTACGGCGCAATGACGATGACCGGCATGCCCTTGTCGATCAGCGCGATCGGTCCATGTTTGAGCTCACCGGCCGCATAGCCCTCTGCGTGAATGTAAGTGACCTCCTTGAGCTTGAGGGCTCCCTCCAATGCCAGCGGATAATTGGTGCCCCGGCCTATGAACAGAGCGTCTCTGGCCCTGGCGATCTCACGCGCGAGCTCATGGACTTTCGGCTCCAGTTCGAGCGCGCGGGCCATATAGTCTGGAATCTCGGCAAGGGCCCGGACGAGTGAGCGCTCGTCTTCGGCCGAGAGCACACCGCGACTGCGACCGGCACCGATTGCAATGCAGAGCAAGATTGCCAGCTGACAGGTGAACGCCTTTGTCGATGCGACTCCTATTTCCGGACCGGCCAATGTGGGCATTACGATGTGGCTCGAACGAGCCATCGTCGAGGTTTGCACGTTGACGACAGCGAGAACGCGCTGGCCGTGGGTCTTGGCGAACTCCAACGAGGCGAGCGTATCGGCCGTTTCGCCGGATTGCGACACGAAAATCGCCAGATTACCCGCGCCGAACGGGACGTCGCGATAGCGGAACTCCGATGCAACATCGATCTCGACCGGGAGCTTGGCGTAGCGCTCGAACCAGTACTTCGCAATCAGACCGGCGTAGAAGGAAGTCCCGCAAGCTACAATCGACACGCGATCGACTGTCCCGAAGTCCACATCCACGCCCGCCGGCAACCTGATTGTCCCGTCGCGCGCGATATATTGCGCAAGCGTCTGCCCAACCACCTTCGGCTGTTCGTGAATCTCCTTCGCCATGAAGTGGCGATGCTCGCCCTTGTGAACAATCACGGCGGCACCAGCGATTTTGGCCGACGTACGACGTAGGCGCGCGCCGTTCACGTCGATAAACTCGATCTGCTCTCGGGTCACGACGGCGAGATCGCCGTCCTCAAGGTAGGCGACAATGTCCGTCAGAGGCGCGAGCGCCATCGCATCCGAACCCAGGAACATTTCGCCACAACCGTAGCCGACAGCAAGCGGCGAGCCCTTTCGGGCACCGATCAGGAGATTGTCGTGCCCTTCGAACAGAAAGGCGAGCGCGAACGTTCCGTTCAAGCGCGGGAGCACCTTACGCACCGCTGCGACCGGCTCGTATCCGTTCTTCCGCTCGCGGCTAACGAGATGCGCAACCACTTCGGAGTCGGTTTCGGTCGCAAAATGTGCACCGGCCGCTTTGAGATCATTGCGCAACTCTCGATGGTTCTCGATGATCCCATTGTGCACGATCGCCACGCCGTCAACCATGTGAGGATGCGCATTCGTCTCATCGGGACGGCCGTGCGTTGCCCAGCGGGTGTGACCAATTCCGATCCGCCCGGCAAGCGGCTCCGAGTCGAGCCTGCTCTTGAGGTTCGCGAGCTTTCCGACCGCACGACGTCGCGTCAGCGAACCGTCCTCGAGAGTGGCAATACCGGCCGAGTCATATCCGCGATATTCAAGCCGCTTCAGCGCATCCAAAAGGAGAGCAGAGGCTGGGCCCCGCCCGACGACACCAACAATTCCGCACATGGCCTCTCTCCGAGCATCTATCAACGGGCCCACCAAGCGCAACCGCGATCGCGGGCAATCTCCTAACGCGACGGCAGCGGCCTGGCCCCCTCACCTTTGGCCTGCCTGCTGCGCGTGCTTCGGCGAGACGCTCAAGCTAGCCGCCTCCCGGCCGTCCGCGCGCCTGTCGAATATCGTCGACAACATTGGCGAGTAGTATCGTGGGACGCGAATTCTAGCACGCGCAGCCGCCGATTGTATGATGATGACGGAGTAGACCTCATGCCCATAAGCTCCGCACTTGATCGTTACACCGACGCACGCATGACCAATCGTTCGGTTTGCCGCGGCCCGCTCGAGAGCTCGGCGGCGATGCGATTGAGCTGATGAAGCGCCGGGATTTGCGCTGACCGGCGCAGATTGAACGCGAGATGCTCTTTCCGAAACATCGAAAACAGTGAGATCCCTGCCGAGTTCGTTGCCAGCGCATAATCCACGACGAAGGCAGCAGCGATCTCGGTGAGGTCACCCCGGTATCCCATCTCGTAAAGGCCGTTCAGTATTTCCTTCTCCGATCCCAGCCTCGCGACAAGCGGATCGACGCTCGAAAATGATCCATACGTGACAAACGTCCTGCGCCGCGCAATCTCCGTCGACCTCTGAAGATTCGGCTCGAGCGGATTATTCGCGATCTGTATCAGCCGGTATGGTAGCGATTCATGGAGGTCGTCAATTCCACCCTCGTTATTGCCCGCAATCGAAATGGCGCGGGCCTTCCCGTCCTGGACGATGCGCTCGACCGCTCGAATGATGTCTTCGCGAACGACCTCTTCGCGGGTGGGACGGTGGAGAGCAAGCACATCTACATAATCCGTGCGAAGTCGCCTCAGGCTATCCTCGATGCTCGTCCTGATCAGCTCGGCCGATAGCGGCACTTTGAAGGGCTTGGACTTCATTGCGGAGAGGCGCGGTTGGATCCCGGGAAACACCGTAAGAGCGGCGCGCGCGATCGGCTTCAGGATCCGCTTAACGGCGGAGGTATCACGCGGGCGCATCCCGACCTTTGTGCAGATATGGACGCTGCCGCGCTTGCTGGATACGAACTGGCCCAAAATAGACTCGGCCATCCCATCGCCATACGAAGGCGCCACGTCGTACCAGGTTATTCCGGCGTCGTATGCGCGCTCGAGCCCCTCGATCCCCCTGCGAGCCCCAACGCGTCCCCCGAGCGACGCGCAGCCGAAACCGATGCTCGATACATTCGCGCCGAGAGCATCAACACGGACCATCTTCATCGCAAGCACCCCTGACCACGCCGTTTGCGCTCAAGTCACCGACGTCGATCGTTCGACAGCGCGTACTCCAAGCCGACGGCCACGTCGGGCAAGCCCGCCGCTGAAACAACTCTGCAGGTTTGCCTGGCTTCATCTTCATGCAAATGGATGATGACGGGGTTCGCTCGGACATTACATACGCTACGCCCCTGGAATTTGAGACAGTGGCGGGGATGCACGGAGTAATCCGTTCGAGCGGCTGCTGGCAGCTCGGCTCCGCCGCCATCGTCAGGTGTGCTCATTTGCGCAATCGAGATGCGGTTCGATTGAGAGTTAACTTTCTGCGATCGATGGCGCCTTCTTCGCCGTTCGACTTCATCTAACTTGGACAGCGAATGTCATCTCGCTCAGAGCAAGTTGCCGACGACGTTTTGGTGACCGGAGCTGCTGGCTTCATCGGTTTTCATGTTGCCCGTCGACTGCTCGATGACGGGCGCCGGGTCGTCGGATTGGACAACATCAACAGCTACTACGATCCCGCCCTCAAGCGTGCGCGTCTCGACATTCTTCGCCGCGATCCGCGTTTCTCCTTCGTGGAGATCGATCTCGGACATCGGTCGACGATGGCCGAGTTGTTCGCAAAACATCATTTTGCGAGAGTGGTCCATTTAGCCGCTCAGGCCGGCGTCCGGCATTCGATCGATCAGCCGCACGCTTATGTCGACGCCAATCTTGAGGGGTTCCTCAACGTCCTCGAAGGCTGCAGGCATAACGCCTGTGGTCATTTGATCTACGCATCATCATCGTCCGTGTACGGCGCCAATGCCGAGTTGCCATTTTCGACCCGGCATAAAACCGACCACCCCGTCAGCTTCTATGCCGCGACGAAGAAAGCCAACGAGCTGATGGCCCATTCTTACAGCCACCTGTACCGGCTCCCGGTCACCGGCTTACGGTTCTTTACGATCTACGGCCCGTGGGGCCGGCCCGACATGGCGATATTCCTGTTCGCCGACGCGATCGTCAAAGGCAAGCCGATCAAGCTCTTCAACCATGGCCGGATGCGGCGCGACTTCACCTATGTCGACGACGTCACTCGCGTCATCTCGCGGCTGATCGAGCGCGCTCCGGAGGACAACGCCGATGCGGCGGGCGCACCGGCCAAGCTCTACAATGTAGGCAATAACCGCCCGGAAGCGCTGATGCACGTCCTCGAATTGATCGAGAAAGAGCTGGGACGAACCACGGCGAAGGAAATGCTGCCAATGCAGCCTGGGGATGTTCCGGAAACGTTTGCCGACGTTGGCGATCTCATGCGCGATACCGGGTTTTCGCCCTCCACCCCTATCGAAACCGGCATATCCAATTTCGTCCGCTGGTATCGCGACTACTACCGGATATGATTTTTCGAGATCATCTCACCAAGGGTCAAACCGTCCGCTCCCGAGCGATCGGCGTATCGGTTGCAATTTCTGCGCGGCGGTGATGGACGACCAGGCGGGACTTGCGAAAAGAGCGCGGCCCCGGCGGGGGCATTGGGGATTCGCAGGGCCGGGGCCGCAACGCTGCGCCGAAGTGGGCTCCGTCGACGCAACATCATCGTAGTCCTCGAGAAGCAATTGTTCATTCTGAATTCGTGATCATAGAGATCAACGTCGGGGTACCCATCAATGATGATTGAGCCCTCCTAGAATAGCCGCTTGCTATGCGCGCCCCTGCGATGCGAAATCTCGACCGTGATGCGGGGGGCTCGCTGCAGTCATCGGAATGTTCGCGTTGTCCGGAGACATCCATGCCGCGGTATTTCTTTCATATCCACGACGGTCATTCAGTGCTCGACGATGTCGGACTTGATCTCCCCGACATTTCCGCGGCACGGACTACTGCGATCGAACTGAGCGGCGAGATCCTCAAGCACGACGTGATGGACCCACTCCTGCATTACATTTCCTGGCAGGTGGAAGTCAGCGACAGCCCCGAGCTTGGCGGCCGGTCGCTGTTCGTTCTTCAGTTCTCCATCGAGGGATAAGAGACCGAAAACGCAGCTCTGCCGGCGCTTGCGCAATCTGAAGGTGCAATAGTCGCTCGGCTGGGCTTCGGCGAAATGCCCGCATATCGCACTGCAAACAGTGCGATATGAAGTCTTAGCGCTCCCCGGGCACCGGATCCGATCCAGCATGCGCCGGTTTGTCCTGCGCCGAATTGGCGCGGTCATCCTGCGAGATGGCGAGGGCAGCAAGCGCAGTGCGATTGCCGATTTCAAGCTTCTGGAAAATGTTGTGGAGGTGGACCTTGATGGTGCCATCCGCAATGTTGAGCCGGCGGCCGATTTCCTTGTTGGACAGGCCACGAGAGACCAGGCGCATGATCTGCCGCTCGCGCTCGGTGAGCACCGCGAGCGCACTTTCCGGATTCGGACTCTGCTCGCGAGGCGCGGCCTGATCGGTGGGTGATAACGGAACAACGGTCTGGCCGTTGGCAATGTCTCGCAAGCCTTGCACCACGGCTTGGCCTGTCATCTCCTTGAGAAGGACACTGTACCCGGCGGGGGCGCCCGCCAACACAAGATCATAGTCCTCGCTGGGCGCGAAGAACACAAACCGCGTTGGTCGGCTGTCCGAATGGCTGAGCGAATTGTTCATCAGCGCGGTCAGCTCCGGCATTGCCGCATCCATGATCGCTATGTCGGGCGCAAGCGTCAAAATTGCCTGGATGCAACTCGCAGCATCGCCGCAGGATGCAACGACCTCAAAATCGGATTCTGAACCGAGAACACTTGCGAGACCCTGCAAAACCATTGGGTGTCGGTCTGCAATCACTACAGTCGCACGACGCATCGGGCGCTCCCTAACCTGCCGCCCCCAAAATTCCCGCGATTGAAGCTACAGGCCCCCGCCCTTGCCGCTCCAACATCAATTGATCACCAACAAATAAACTTCGAGCAATTCCCTAAAGTATCATTTGGCGTAGCGGACCCATGAGGCAAATAACCGCACGAGTCTGTGATCGCAATATACATCAAGTTCGCCGGATCAAAGGGCCGTATGAACCCGGTGGTCTCGGCTCACAACCGCTGGAGAGCGGTCTTGCCACTTGGCAAGTTCGAAAGCATCGCGATGGAGCAAGGCTTTCGCGAACGGATTCACCCGCTCAGGGCGAACATTCAAAGGTTGAATCAGTATTCTCTTTCGCCCCCAAGTCAATCTCCGACGACCATTCACCAACAGCTTGGGGACCCATCGGCCTATAACGAAAGGTATATAGGCAAAATCGAAAGATCGAATCTAACCTTCAGCAATTATTAACTAAACGGCGCCCGACTTCTGTAAATCAGAAAAAACGGGCTATGCAATGCTTTGTTCCTTTTCCTGCGTGTTTTTCATTCAAGTTGTGTCATTGCGTTGGTTGCGGAGGGTAAGATGAGGAGGCGGCAATCCTGCAAAGTTGTTTTGATCGGACGAAACATTTTGCTGCGAGAGGGAATTTCTCAAATACTGCATGCGGCAGATTTTCAAATTGCGGTGTCGGCCTCGAGCACCGATGAAATTACAAGCACACTCCAGGCACATCAGCAGCTCCTGTTTGTGATTATCCACAGCACCGGCGAATTCGATGCAGCCATGAAGCACATCGGATTTGTAAGAGAGAACTATCCGGATGCGCGCGTAGCGATCGTTTCGGACCACTACCGGCCGGATGAGTTGATCGCGGCCTACAAGGCCGGCGCCAGCGGCTATTTCGTCGACGTCAATTCATGCGACGCTTTCATCAAGTCCATCGAACTCGTGACGATGGGCGAGACGGTGTTTCCACCGGCTTTCCTGTCATTCGTGCTCGATAGCGGTTTCGATCGCGAGCCTCAGCTTCAGCCAGTGATCGAAGAGCGATCAAATCTCCTCGTTGCGGCCGAAGAACGGATAGCACCTCATCTGTCACCGCGAGAGCGGGCGATTCTCTCCTATCTGATCGAGGGCAATTCCAACAAGTGCATTGCGCGAAAGATCGATATTGCCGAGGCGACCGTGAAGGTTCACGTCAAGGCGATCCTGCGCAAGATACGGGTCCAGAACAGGACGCAGGCCGCAATTTGGGGAATGAACAACGGATCACTGGTGCGGGTCTCGAATGGTCACGCGCTGCCGTTGTCAATCGATCGGGAACCTACGCTCAGCCTCGTGTCAAGCGACCGCGGACGTCACGAAATCGGCGCCGCAGAGCCGGACTAGCTTGGCGGATCGGCCTGACGCCCATCAAGCCCTCAACAAATGCCGGGCGGCGCCTATACGCGCCGCCCGGCTAACCGCGCCGGACTGATCTATCGATCGAGAGGATCAGAACCTGCCCGTTGAGCGGCAACATTTCGTGGGGCGTCTCCTGCATTCAAATGATGCGCGCTGGGACCGAGCGGCTAGAACGCATCGTCGAACCAATAGTCCTGGTCCCCGCAGGAGCCTGGTGACCGGCAAGCATCGAACCTTGTATCGATCGCTTGCCCACCCGGATGATCCGAGCCCCCTGCTTGCCATGGAGCAAGATACGGATGTCTCCGTCCCTCTACACGCGAATTGGCCTGGCCGGCGCCGTGGCCGTCGTGCTTGCATTGGCGGGCATCGCCGCCGCACAGACGCTTGCAAAGACCAAGCTGACTACTGCCAGCAGCATGAACTTGCCCGATTATCTCGTTCCGGTCACCGATCCCGACACCGGCGCCACGATCGTCCGGATAACAACCCCGGGGCCCTTGGGCGCTGGCCTGGCCTGCCAACGAGCCTATTGCACCCACCGATATTCGAGCGCGCAGGCCTGGAACGCAGACCAGACTCTGCTTCTGATCGCCAACGGTTGTAACGGGCTCTGCTTTCTGGACGGACGGACATACGTTCCGCTGTTCCGCCGGCAGCGTGAAGACGAGTGCGAATGGCACCCGCGCGATCCCGAGCGCATGATATGCGTGATCGGGCGCAAGATCTCGCTCTGGACGCCGCGAACCAATGCCGAAGAGATCATGCTGATGGCCGAGGGCTATCGCGGCCTTCAGTTCGGACCGGGCAAGGGCAATCCCTCTCAGGATGGCCGGCGCATCGCCGTGCGGGGCACGCGCGCCGACGGCGTCGTCGTCGCATTCGCGTTTGACCTCGTGAGCCGACAGAAGTTTCCGGATATCGAAGTGGGGAAACTGCCCGGGCGAGACGGCGTTTGCGAGATATCTGCCCTGGGCAGCTACATCAGATGCAGCCGCTGGGTCGACGGAAAGGATGAGGCATTCATCTATACCGTCGCAGGCGATCTGGTGCAGAGCTGGACCGAACATCATCGTCCGAGTCATGGCGACATGGCCGTGGACACAGACGGACGCGAGATATACGTCGGAATCAGCAAAGCTGATCCCGACATATACCAGGTGATCAAGCGCCGGCTGGATGACGGCGTGGTTACCGCCCTTGCTCCGCGTGGAGAGGCCTCGCATGCGTCCACGCGCGCGATCCACTGGCCCGGCTGGGTGATTCTAAGCTATGGCGGCGATCCAGCCGAGATCGCCCAGCTACCAAAGTTTGCGCCCTTCGCTCGGGAAGTCATTGCTCTGCGAATTGACGGCAGTGGGGAATTCCGACGCATTGCGTACACACGCAACGTCCCGCACGACTACTGGAGCGAGACTCACGGCTCGCCGTCGCCTGACGGTTCCCAGGTGATCTGGTCGAGCAATTGGGGGGTAGCGGGCGGCCCCGTGTTCGACTTCGTAACACGTCTCGATGCCCCCGATCGGACCAGCGCCTTGTCCCGATAATGATCGGCGGCGGCTCCGTCAGGCGTGACCCACACGAGCTAATGAGCCCGCTGCCGATGTACGCGCTCGCGCCCGGATCGCCTTGTTGGCTGCCTTGATAACCGAGGGACGCAGGATCTGGAGCGCGTCCCGGATCGTCGCCCCCCAGGACTGGTGGCGAAATCTTCCGCGCAATCTTGCAACCCGCAATGCACGCACGACCGTTTCGGGATCCGGAAGCCCTTGCTTGTCCTCGACCAGGCTCCAGGTCAGATTCTTGAGATCAAGGGTCTCCTCATCGATCTGAGAGAACGATTTGGAAGCGGTAATGTTCGCGTGGTCCGTCATATCGTAGAAGATCAAGCCATCGTCGATCGCCACCATGTCGCCATGACAGGCGAGGTCGACGAAGAACAGCTGGTCCACTCCCCACCGGATCGACTTGTAGTTTCGCATCAGACAACCCGCCTGGATGACCTCGCTGTTGATCAGCAGGGTCGACGGAACAATTCCCAGCACCCGGGTCTTGCCGACCAAATAGAGATCAGTCAGGCACTGCTGGCTCGAATACAGCGTGACCTGCCCTCCCCGGCGATATTTTATGCCTTCATCCTGAACGAGATGAGATGTGGAGGTCATGAACGCAGCGGTGGGGTACGTCCTGGCCAATTCCGCAAAAGTCTCGAGCGATCCCGGCACCAGCCAGTCGTCGTCATGCAACACTTTGATCCAATGACCGCGGCATGCGAGCATCGCGCTGTTCGTATTCTCAACCTGGCCCCGTCCTCGGTGGTTCTGGACAATTCGAATACGGGAATCGCTCCGAGCGTATTCAGACAGAATGCTCCAACTGACGCCTTTTGGACCTTCGTCGTCGCTGATCACCATTTCCCAGTCGGCGTAATTCTGCTGCAGCACGCTTTCAATCGTACGGCGTATCATATCCGGTCGACGGAAGGTTGGTATGGCCACCGAAATCATGGGGCGGGCGTCCGGATCTCGAATGCCATCCGACCCGTCGTGCTGCAACAGGTTCATCGCTTTCCCTCAAGCTCAGTTCATGTCATTCAAGCAGTCGGCCCTGACGAACCCGCGATCGGCGCCGCAAAACACCGACCTCATCGCGTTGCACCGCGTCCTTCTTGATGAGCAGTGAACGTCAAGACCGACCGAATTACACACGACGAACGCTAGGTAGCGGCATGGGACTGGTCATCCTTCATTCGCATGACAATGATTATCCCCAGACGCGAGGTCTCGAGGCGGCCAGCTCGGTCGGCAGGATCACGGCGGAGCCGGGAGATCCGGAATCGAACGATCGATACCATCATGCAAATGAAGGATGGCCGGGCGCCCCGGTCAGCCTACGCTCTCCCGAGCAGCTAACCGCTAGAGATGGGTGGCCCCTTGCACAAATTGCATCAACTGCTCGCTCGAATTCAAGAGGAGCCCGACAAGGCTCGATTCCTGCTATCGCGCGGACTGTGGGTGAGCGGACTGTGCCGCTTTATCACCTTCGGCTTTCCTGCCGGATACAGAATGCGTTTCTATCCCAGCTCCATGTCCGCAGGACTCTGGCGCAACCGGAACCTTCGCGCCGAAGACGCCGACTTCGTCGGATCTTACCTGCAGCCCGGAGAAACCTTCGTCGATGTCGGCGCGAATGTCGGACAGTTGAGCCTCGCGGCCGCCATGCGGGTTGCCCGATCCGGACGAGTCATCGCTATCGAAGCACATCCGCGCATCTGCAAATACCTGCTGGGCAACATTCGCCTGAACGGATTGGCCGTCGAGGTCCACAACACGGCGATCGGCAGCACGGAAGGCGAGCTCGTCTTCACGGACTTTCGGAGTGACGACATGAACTTCGCATGCGCTACTCCTCCGGCCGGCATCGCGGCGCTCCGAGTTCCAGTACGAACGCTCGATTCGATCGTCGGAAATCGGGCGATCGATCTCCTGAAGGTCGATGTCGAAGGGTTCGAAGTCGATCTTCTCAAGGGCGCCGCCCAGACCATTTCCAATTGCCGATGTCTGTACATAGAGGATTCTGAGCTCAACCTTCGGCGGGCCGGCACCTCGCGTGCGGAGCTGTATGACCGACTGACCGATCACGGGTTTGAGCTCTTCCATCTCAGGGCGGGACGACTCGAGCCAGCGTCTCCCGACATACCAGGACCGGACGACGATAACCTGATCGCCGTCAGACCATCCGCCTTGTCGGACTTGCTCGCGCGGACCGGCCTTCGGCTTGCACAGCTCACGTCCCCATCGCCTGTAGATCGGCGTCTCCCGTCGGCGCGGCTTGCGTGAGTATCCATCATCCGCCCACAAGCCACGCGCATCACAGCTGGGTTCCGGCCCCACGATCGGGCTCCATGCGTCGTCTATTCCGCAAGCACGAGCTGTTCATGCAAACTCTCCTTCGATTCCGCGACACTTCAGTCAGCGTCATGCGAACGAATGATGGCGCGCCCCCCTCTCCATCCTACGATCGAAGCGAAACAGATCGCACCGTCGTCGCAACGATCTTGCTTTTTTTGAAATGAATTCTGGACCGAGGAAGTTTTTCATGGCCGCGAAACCGGCGACCGGTCCGACGCGGACAGGGGCTCTTGTTCGTGCAGCGGCGGGCGTCTCCGCCCTCGCACTCACCGGCCAGCTCATGCTTGTAGCGGCTATTCCTATCCTCACCCGGCTCTATTCGCCGGAGGATTTTGGAATCTTCACGATCTATCTCTCGATCGTAAACATCGTCGGCGCGATAGCCGGACTTCGCTTCAGCACGTCTCTGTATGTGGTCGAGGACAGAGCTCACGCGCTGGTCGCGCTCAAGCTCACACTCGTGGCGGTCTGCTTTACGACCTCTGTTGTCCTTACCGCGGGATACCTGCTGTCGGACGTGGTGCCAGCACGACTGCAACATCTTACCTACCTCGTACCCATCGGGATGGCTGCGGTCGGCGTTGCCGACGCAATGAACTGTTGGTGCTTGCGCTTCAATCATATGCGTGACTTCGGCATGGGCCGCCTGATCCTGCCGGCGTCGATGGCAGTGCTCCAGGTGAGCTTCGGCCTCGCGCACCTCGGGGACGGCGCAATGATCCAAGCCCACATCCTGAGCCAGGCTGTGTTGATCGCATTTCTCTGCGTCCGGCTCCTGAAATGGGAGGACATCCGCCGCATCGCGCAAGCCCCGTGGGGTTCGGTCGCGGCGACGGCGCGGCGAGAGTACAAATTTCCCCTGTTCGAGCTGCCCTCCGCCCTTGCGGGATTCGCGATCATCAATCTCCCCGCAATCTTCATAGGCTCGCTATTCGGTACCGCATTCGCCGGGCATTTTGGCGTCGCCGCCCGTCTCGTGACTGGTCCGGTCACCCTGATCGCCTTGCCGCTCAGCAATGTCTTCGTCGCCGAGGCCAGCAAAGACTTCGACCGTCATCATCTGCTCGGCACCGCATGCGGCCTGTTGGTCGTTGCGGCCGGCCTGATCGTTCTGCCGGTGCTCGGCCTTGGATTCATCTCCCCCTACGTCGTCGTTCCGCTGCTCGGAGAATCCTGGATACCTACGGGTCAGATCATGGGCGCCCTGGCGCTCATGTGCGCCGCACAAGCCTTGTCGACGCCCATTCAGGAAGTTCCGACTCTTTTTCGCCGTCAGGAACTGCGTCTGCTGGTTGATCTGGTGCGGGCCGTGTTTGTATTTGGCCCACTTCTCATCGGTGCTCACCTCGGCCTCGACCCGTTGCAGGTGATCTACATGATGGCCGCCGGAGGAGCTACCGGCTACGCCCTGGGAATTATCGTGGCGCTGTTTCTCTTGAATGGGCCTGGCGGCGCGCGGACGTCGGGCGCACCGATCAATGGGCCTGTGTGACCCAGAGGGTCGAAAGAGCACGCCCCGAACTTCGCGTCCGCTCGAGGAGGCGGCACATGGACGACAGACGCGCTGGAGCGAAAATAACCAATTTCCTGGGCGCGACCATGTGCTTCATGCAAATGAATGATGAGAGGATTTTCAACGTCTTCATACTCCAATTTTGGAGCTCGGTCAGTCGGTTGCATGCCAATGAAGCTACGGCCATTGATTGATACAGGCGAGGATTTGGCTTCTCCGCCCTCGTGCATTGTGGCGGCGGCGCCGCCCGTGCTTTTCCTACTGCCCGGCTCACTTGGTTATGGAGCCAGCCTCGCCGCCCTGACAGCCTCAATCCGCGAAATTGCACATGTCGTTCCGATCCGCTACCCGGATCTCGGCAAGATATTGCAGGGTCAGGACAGCGTTTGCGATATGGCTGCTGCTGCCGTGGAGCAGATCAATCGCATCCAGCCGCGCGGCCACATCAGACTTCTCGGTCATTCCCTCGGTGGGGCGGTCGCCTTCGAGGTCGCGACGCGAATGTTTGCCGCCGGCCGCTCGGTGAAGTTCTTCGGAATTCTCGACACCAGCCTCATGGGCGAGCGCAGTTCTGCATGGGAGACGTTGACCCGCACGATCCGTCGAATCCGCAACAACCGGGTCACCGCGCCCCGGATGGTCTGCCGGGCCCTCGCCAAGGCAACCGTTGCGATCGGCCATGAAGCTAACCTGGCCCGGATGCTCGATCGCCGCGCGAAGGGGCAGTTCGATCTCACGTCGTTCAGGCTCAAGCAAGAATTGCAGGAAGTCTTGCGCGCGAAGGCCTACTTCCGCTGGTTGGCGGAGCCGAAATCGATGCTGCCGTTCTCCGCCGTTCTGTTCCGATGCCAGCGAAAGAAGATGCCGCAAACTCTGGGATGGGATCGTGCGTTTGCCCAGATCGATGTCGTCCCAAGCGCAGGCACTCACACCGATCTGGTCATGCCGCCCTACCTCGCGATGAACTTGCACCTCGTCCAGAAGGCGCTGTCGCAAACCTACTCACCGGCCGAGTTTCCCCAGAGAGAGGCGGATTGTTCAAGTGACCTTGCAAGCAGCACACAGCCAAACCGAACCCGCGTTCAGTAAAGACGCCCTGGTCCTGGATGCGCCATCCGAGGTCGCGCGCATCGTCGCGTTCTTGCGCGACCGTGTCCTTGGCGTGCTTGGCCGACGCGGAGCCATCGTCGGGCTTTCCGGCGGCATCGACAGCTCGGTGGTCGCAGCGCTCTGTGCGCGCGCATTTGGAAATACGAAGGTCCTCGGTCTGCTGATGCCCGAGCGCGATTCGTCTTCCGATTCGCTGAGGCTCGGCCGGGCCGTCGCCACGCAACTGCGCCTCACGACGGTTGTCGAAGACATCGCACCGGCTCTCGAAGCATTGGGCGCATACCGCCGGCAGCGAGAGGCGATCCAAGCCGTCGTACCCGAGTACGGCACCGACTGGAAATGCAAGCTGGTACTCGGCTCGGGTTCGGAGAGCGCCGGCATCAACATCACCCGTCTGACCGTACAAGACCCGGACGGCGAAACCTCCACCGTGCGTCTTCCGCCCGAGGTCTACCTGCAGATCGTTGCTGCAACCAACTACAAGCAACGGGTCCGCAAGATGACCGAGTACTATCACGCGGACCGTCTGAAATATGCCGTGATAGGTACGCCAAACCGGCTCGAGCACGATCAAGGCTTCTTCGTGAAGCAGGGTGACGGGGATGCGGACGTCATGCCGATTGCGCATCTCTACAAGAGCCAGGTCTACCAACTGGCCGAATACCTTGGCATCGACGACGAGATCAGGCGACGGCCGCCGACATCCGACACATTCTCGCTGCCGCAGAGCCAGGAAGAGTTCTATTTCGCTGCCCCGTATCGATTGACTGATGTTTGCATGTACGCGGTCAACCACGGCATTTCCGCCGACAACGTGGCCGAGGCCGTAGGTCTGGCCACAGCGCAGGTGCAGAAGGTCTTCAAGGACATCACTTCCAAGCGTCGGGCGACGCGCTATCTTCACAGCCCGCCTCTACTCGTTGATGCGGTAATCGAGGACTAGACGGCATGTGCGGCATCGCGGGCATCGTGGCGCTGAGTGCGAACGCTCCGAGTCCTTCGCGGAGAGCGCTCTTGCGGATGACCGGGGCGCTTGCACATCGCGGGCCAGACGAGCGAGGCCTCTACCGGGACCAACGCGCGGGCCTGGCGCACGCCCGGCTCTCGATCATCGACATAGCGGGCGGACAACAGCCTCTCTCCGATCCCGGCGGCCCCGCCTGGATCGTGTTCAACGGCGAGATCTTCAACTATGTCGAGCTGCGCGAGCAGCTGATCTCGCTCGGCCATCGCTTCCGCACCCGCAGCGACACGGAGGTCGTGATTCAGGCCTATCGCGCCTGGGGCGAGGCAGCATTCGAACGGATGAACGGGCAATGGGCCCTTGCCATCTGGGACGCCTCTGCCGGCCGCCTCGTCTTGTCCCGTGACCGGACCGGAATCTGTCCGCTCTATATCTGCAACCATCAAGGCCAACTCTACTTCGCCAGTGAGATCAAGGCCATCTTCGCGGCAAATCCGGCAATCCCTCGAGCGTTCGATCCGGCAGGCATCGACCAGACCTTTACCTTCTGGAGTAGCGTGCCGCCGCAAAGCGTGTTTCAGGGGATCACGGAAATTGAACCGGGACACGTCCGCAGTTACGTGCGCGGCGCGGTCCGGGACCGCGCATTCTGGACTCCGTCCTATGCGACCCGGTCCGACGAGCATCGCATTTTGTTGTCTGCCGGCTGCAATGATGATGTGATCGATGCTGTGCGTAGCGCATTGGAGGCGGCTACGGCGCTCCGAATGGTGCGGTCCGACGTCCCCGTGGGAAGCTATCTCTCCGGTGGTCTCGACAGTTCGCTTGTTGCGGCATTGGGAAGCCGGTTTGCAGGCAGGCGCTTCCAGACGTTTTCCGTGCGCTTTGCCGACGCTGAGTATGACGAGACCTCCTATCAACGCCTAATGGCACGCACGATTGCGAGCGAGCACCACGAGCTCATGGTCTCGCGGCAGGATATCGCCGAGGTATTTCCCAAGGTCATCTATCACACTGAGCGGCCAATCCTGCGGACCGCCCCTGCACCGCTGTTCCTGCTCTCGAAGCTCGTACGCGAGCGCGGCATCAAGGTCGTGCTGACCGGCGAAGGCGCAGATGAAATGTTCGCCGGCTATGATGTGTTTCGCGAAGGCAAGATCCGCCGTTTCTGGGGCCGCCAGCCGGCCTCAACGCGGCGCGCCGCCCTCCTGAGCCGGCTCTATCCCTACATCTCGCGATCGCCGGTCCACATGCAGGCCATCGCGCTGAAGTTCTTCGGACACGGCATTGCTGCCCCGGATGCGCCCGGCTTCGCTCATTCTCCGCGTTGGCGCAGCACGAGCGCGATCAAGCGCCTGTTCTCCGCAGACATGCGCGCTGCGACTTCGCAAGCCGACCCGGTGACCGAACTGCTCGATCGTCTGCCACCGGATTTTTCCCGCTGGACGCCGCTCGCACAAGATCAGTACCTCGAGACCAAGACGCTCCTGGCCGGCTACCTGCTCTCCTCGCAGGGAGACCGGATGCTGATGGCGCACTCGGTCGAGGGACGCTTTCCATTCCTTGACGACGACGTCGTCGAGCTCGCGAACTCCCTTCCCGACGCCTGCAAGCTTCGCATCCTCGACGAGAAGCACGTCCTTAAGCGTGTAACACAGTCGCAGGTTCCACCAGAGATCGTCACACGCAAGAAGCAGCCCTACCGGACCCCCAATGCGCTCTGCTTCGTCGACAGGGATGCCCCCCCTTATGTCGACGAAGCGCTCTCAGGCGCAAGCGTCCGCGCCGCCAACATCTTCGACCCGGTGGCGGTCGAACGGCTGCGCACCAAGTGCCAAGCCCATGCACTCGCCGGCAATGGCGACCTGTCCAACTTCGACAACATGGCGCTCGTCGGCGTCTTGTCCACTCAGCTCCTGTTCCAGCAATTCGTCGCGGACCGGCCGGAAGCACCGCACCGCCTCGAGCTCAGCGTGGACGTCGACCACCAGGACGTACCGGGAGTTTACGCATGATCAACGATCCCGTGCCGCTCCTGCACGATTACCTGATCAACTCGGCCCATCAAAACGGCGCGAAGGTCGCGCTCGTATGCGACGGTCATCGGGTCACCTACGACCAGCTCGAGGCGTGGTCGAATGCGGTCGCGCACCACCTGGTCGAGGCCGGCGTCGAGCGCGGCGATCGTGTGATGATCTTTGCCGACAACACCGTCGAGGCAGCCGTCAGTTTCTGGGCCGTCCTCAAGGCCAACGCGATCGTATGCCTCATCAACCCTCTCACGAAACCCGACAAGCTCGGCTATCTCCTCAATGACTGCCAGCCGACTGCGCTCATTACGCAAACGCGCCTTTACGCCACGTTCCGCGAACCTGCACGACATTGCCCGTCCTTGCGCCGCGTGATCGTGTCCGGCCCAATCGACGACGCCGATTTGAACGCACTGCCGCATGCCGTGCGATGGAGCACTGTAACGGCCACCGAGCACGCCGCAGCACCAACGCGCCGCTGCATCGATATCGATCTCGCCGCCATTGTCTACACCTCGGGCTCGACCGGCGAGCCCAAAGGGGTGATGCTGACGCACCGGAACATGATGACGGCGTGTACGTCGGTTTCGTCGTATCTGGACGTCCGTGACGATGAGGTCATCCTCAACGCTCTGCCACTCGCCTTCGACTACGGCCTGTATCAGATGATCATGGCCGTACGCGCCGGGGCGCGCCTTGTTCTCGAGCGCTCGTTTGCTTTCCCCGCCGAGACGCTCCGGCGTATTGCAGAAGAGAGAGTGACGGGTTTTCCCGGCGTGCCGACGATGTTCTCGACTCTGCTGCAGCTAGAGTCGTTGAAGAGTTACGATCTATCCAGCATTCGCTACGTGACAAGCACCGGTGCCGCACTGCCGGTCCGGCACCTGGCGCAGCTGAGACACACGTTCCCCGGCGCCCGCATCTACTCCATGTACGGTCTTACCGAATGCAAACGCTGCACCTACCTGCCGCCGGAGGATCTCGATCGGAAGCCGTCGAGCGTAGGAATTGCCATCCCGAATACCGAAATGTGGATCGTCGACGAGCGTGATCAACGGGTCGGCCCCGGCATCGCCGGCCAGCTGGTGATCCGCGGTGCGACCGTCATGAAGGGCTATTGGCGAAAGCCCGAAGCTACTGCGAAGAAACTCAAGCCCGGACCGCTTCCCGGCGAGCAGGTGCTTTACACCGGCGACTTCTGCCAGATGGACGCCGACGGATATCTGTACTTCGTCAGCCGGAGCGACGAGGTCATCAAATCTCGCGGCGAGAAGGTCGCGCCCAAGGAGGTGGAGAGCGCTTTGCTGGACATTCCCGGCATAAGGGAAGCGGCAGTCGTCGGCGTTCCCGATGATCTGCTCGGCCACGCGATCAAGGCATTCGTGGTCATCGACCAGGTGCGGCCGATCGACGCCAAGCAGATCCAGCGCGAATGTCACAAGCGCCTCGAGAGTTTCATGGTCCCCAAGTACGTCGTTATCGTGCCGGAACTGGCCCGCACGGATACGGGCAAGATCAACAAGAGAGAGCTCATCACGGGATAGCTTGTGGACGACCAATCGACGCACCCGCTTTCATATGGAGCACCAACGCAATGACACTGGTCTTGGCACCCGACCGCTGCAAGGAGCAGATCCGCGCCTTTCTGACATCGAATTTCTACATCAGCGACATCGCGGCGCTGAACGACGACGCTTCCCTGCTCGACCAGGGGATCATCGATTCGACCGGAGTGCTCGAGGTGGTCGGGTTCATCGAGACGACCTTCGGCATCGCCGTCGACGACAATGAGATCCTGCCCGAGAATCTCGATTCAATTCGGGGCATGGCACGCTACATCGCCAGCAAGGTTAACTTGGCCGCCGATACCTGACCGACCGGCGCGTCCGGCAAGCAGAGGAAACGAGCTGTCCTGTGACTCGATCGCAGCTTGGCGCCCCGGGGCTTCACCCGGCCGCCGAGTGCGGCGTTTTTTCGCCCTTCGCGAACCCTTCCGCATGAGCCCCTTGGTCAAGGCGAATCCCGTGTCTTCCGGAGAGGCACGCCTCGACTGCACGACTGCGTGGACTACCCGCCGGCATTCCTCTGCCGTCCGATTCCAACGCTCTCATGCAAACGAACGAAGACGCAGGCATGGTTTGCTCCTACCTTTTTCCGTGAGAAGCATATCTCGTTTTTTTTGATGCGTATTTTTTTGAGTACATGGAGGTTCAGATGAAAGCGGTAGTTCAGTGCGGCGGCAGAGGAACTCGACTTCGTCCACATACGTCCATTTTGCCAAAACCCCTCATGCCAATCGGCGCCCGTCCCGTCCTCGAGCTCGTTCTCAAATGGTTGAGACGGAACGGGATCGGAGAGGTCTTCGTCACCACCGGTTATCTGGGCCATCTGATCCGCAGCGTCTGTGGTGACGGCAGCCAGTGGAACATGCAGATCACGTATACGCAGGAGCTCGAGCCGCTCGGCACGATCGGCCCGCTGTCATTGCTGCGAGAACAGCTCAACGAGCCGTTCCTGGTCCTCAACGGTGACGTCCTGACAGACCTGAACCTGAACCAGCTGATCCACAATCACCGAAAATCCGACGCCAACATCACCATCGGAACCTCCGTTCGGAGCACGAAGATGGACTTCGGTGTGATTGATGAAATCGATGGACGCGTGACCGGATTTCGCGAGAAGCCGGAGCTGACGAACCTCGTCAGCATGGGAATCTACTGCATGAATCCGGTCGTCCTCGAGCGCATTCCGTCGGGCGTCCCCTTCGGATTCGACGACCTGATGTTCCAGATGCTCGAGGAAGAAGCCCGCGTCAACGTCTTCAAGCACACTGGCCTGTGGCTCGACATTGGCCGGGTCGAGGACTTCCTGAAAGCCCAGGACATTGCGTGGGACGAGCAATCGACTGCATTCGCAACTGCGGCTGCGTGACGCAGCGTCACCCTTCGCATGGGGAATGAACGGGAAGAGGAACACATGCTGTTGGTATCAGAACCGGCCCTGGGAATTGACGAAAAGGAAGCTCTTGTTGCCGCGATCGATAGCGGCTGGATCACCATGGGGGATCGCGTACGGGAGTTCGAGCAGACGTTTGCACGCATGCATGGCGCCGAGGACTCAATTGCAGTCGGATCATGCACGGCCGCACTTCACCTCATCCTGCATGCGCTCGGAGTCGGCCCCGGCGATGAAGTCCTCGTTCCATCTCTCACGTTCGTTGCCACGGCCAATGCCGTGCTCTACGTCGGAGCGCGGCCCGTGTTCGTCGATGTCCAATCCGGGGCAATTCCCCTGATGTCCGCGGCCGACGCGCTCCGCAAATGCACCTCGCGGACGAAAGCGGTGATCCTCATGCATTTTGGGGGCTACCTCGCTGATCGAGAGGAGTGGCAGGCCTTCGCTCGCAGCAAGGGTCTGCTCCTGATCGAAGACGCCGCGCATGCGCCCGGCGTCAAGGGGGTCGGCACGTTTGGCGATGCAGCCGCGTTCTCCTTCTACGGCAACAAGAACATGACGACTGCTGAAGGCGGCGCAATCATAACGCGTCACCGGATCTTGAACGACATGATCAAGCGCGCCAGGTCGCATGGCATGACCACCAACACGCGCCAGCGCCTCGTCAGCCGCAGCCCCGAATACGACGTGACGCTTCTTGGATTCAACTACCGCATGGACGAGTTGCGCGCCGCGGTCGGCCTGGTGCAGCTGCGTAAGTTGGCAGGTTGGAACGACGCCAGGCGGCATCTGTCGCTGCACTATCGGCGGCGGCTCGCCGAGCGTTGCCCTTCGGTCCTGGTGCCATTCAACGCGTCGTGGGTATCGGCCCACCATCTCATGCCGGTCGTTCTCCCCGCGGCAAGCGCGCGGCAACCCCTGATCGAGCAGCTCAGCAAGCGCGGCGTTCAGACGACCATTCACTATCCCCCGGTGCATCGGTTGACGTTCTACCAGGATCAGTATCCGGGCATCAGCCTACCCAACACTGAGGATTTTTGCGGACGTGAGCTCACCTTGCCGCTCCATCCCGCGATGACTCCCGCCGACGTCGATCACGTGGCAGACAGCCTCGCAGATGGACTTCGGGTAACCTGTCCCGCGGAGGTCGAACAGGCATGAGCGAAACGGTCAATGCGGGATGCGCTGGGCCGGCAGCTCCGGCCGTGCGTTTGCGGCGCGTCATCGATGTCCTCGGTGCCGGGACGGCCATATTCGTCTCGCTGCCGATCCTGTTGGTCATTGCGCTTGCAGTCTGGATCGAAGGCGGGCGACCGATACTGTATTCGCAACTCCGTCTCGGGCTGAACGGGGCGCCGTTCCGCATGTACAAGTTCCGGAAGTTCAGAGCCGATTGCGACGATCGCGGAAGTCCGCTCACGATGGTGAACGACAACCGCATGACGACGATCGGCGGGCTGCTGGCTGCATTCAAGCTGGATGAGCTACCGCAGCTCTGGAACATCCTGCGCGGTGACATGTCTTTCGTCGGCCCGCGACCCGAGACCCTCGTATTTGCCGACTGTTTCAGGAATGGTTTCGAAAAGATCCTGGAACACCGGCCAGGCCTCGTCGGACCGTGCCAGGTTCTCTTCCGGCATGAAAATGAGCTGTTCCCGCCGGACGGCAATGTGGCAGATTTCTATCGGGAGGTTCTGTTTCCCGCCAAGGCGAAGATCGACCTGGCATATTATTCCAATCGAACCATCACGTCCGATCTCCGGTGGATCGTTCAGGCCGGCTGGATCGCCGTGGGGGAGCCGCTTCTCAACCGCATGCGAGGACCCCGACCGGAGAGCCAGAGCGGCATAGCGCCAACTGGCGGGTCTGTCGGTGCGAACCTATTTCAAAAGTAGACGGGTGATCAAATGGCGACTGAAAAGCGAACTGTGCTTCTGGTAGGTGGTGCTGGTTACGTGGGCTCAGTGATCACGGGCCATCTTCTGAGAAAGGGTTGGCACGTCCGTTGCCTGGATCAGCTCATCTACAAGAACGAGAGCTGTGCCTGGCCTTATCTGAGCGTTCCGCAATACGAGTTCATGCAAGGCGATATTCGCGATCCCCGTTTCGCCAATCAAGCATTGAAGGGGGTGGATGACGTCGTTATCCTCGCCGGGCTCGTCGGCGATCCGATCACGAGCAAGTACCCCGATGAAAGTCACGCCATCAATCGCAATGGCGTCGCGTCCTTCATCGACGCGATGCAACACCATCCGGTCGATCGGCTGATCTTCGTGTCCACCTGCTCGAACTATGGGCTAGTGGAAGTAGACACGGCCGTCGACGAGAATTACCCGCTCGCACCACTCTCCCTTTACGCCAAGCACAAGGTGGAGATGGAGCAGAAGATCCTGGGTCTCAAGGGAAAGGCTGGATTCCATCCAACGGTTCTCCGCTTTGCGACGGCCTTTGGTCTTTCCTCGCGAATGCGCTTCGATCTCACGGTGAACGAATTTGTGCGTGAACTCCACCTGGGAAAAGAACTGCTGGTATTCGATCCCAAGACTTGGCGTCCTTACTGCCATGTTCGTGATTTTGCCCGCGCGATCGAGGAAGTGCTCCGCGCACCGACCAGCAAGGTCGCCTTCGAAGTCTTCAATGTGGGCTGCGAGGAAAACAACTTCACCAAGCTGATGGTCGTTGAGGAGATCATGCGGCACATTCCGCGATCGAAGGTGACCTATCAGGAGCGCGGCGCCGATCCCCGAAATTACCGCGTGAATTTCGACAAGATCCGTCGGGTATTGAATTTCACGCCCGAGATCAGCGTTCAGCAAGGGATCAGCGAAATCCTCGCTGCCTTGAGCCAGGGCTTGTTCGACCACGTCGAGGAGCAGAGGCACTTCTTCGGAAACTACGAGATCTTCCTTCCGACCGCCCTCATCCCGGATTTGAAGAGAGCCGGCTGAAGGATCCGATATCGGTGTCCCTAAATCGCGAGCGGCGAAGGCTCGGTTGCATCGGGAGTTCGTCCATGAAGTGCAAGAAGAAAAGCAGTCCATCTTCCACCCTCCTGCTGGGTTCATGCGCAGCGGTTCTGTTTTTCGCGACAAGCGGGCTATCCCTTGCCGCGCCATACAAGCTCGGACCGGGTGATACCATCGAGATTTCGATCGGTGGCCTCCCCGATCAACGCAACCGCACGCAGATCCAGATCGACGGCACCATCCCGCTTCCGGGCGGAGGGACGGTTGAAGTTGCCGGCCTGACCCCGGCGCAGATGCAGAACCGCATCGAGACGCTGCTGCAGGCACGGATACTGCGTCAACGCCTGACCGACGGACGCGACCAGGCATTCGTGGTCAAGCCCGGCGACGTCATAGCAAGCGTCGTGGAATATCGGCCGGTCTATGTTTCCGGCGATGTGCTCACGCCCGGACAGCAGACGTATCGGGCTTCAATGACCGTGCGCCAGGCCGTGGCAGTGGCCGGCGGCTTCAGCCTGTTGCGGTCGCGTGGCATGCAGCCCGGCGCCACCGACCCTGCGGATCTTGTGCGGGACTACCAGTCCCTCGCCACCGAATACACCAAGGAATACTTCCATATCGTCCGAACCGGCGCGGAGCTTGATGGCCGCGACACGTTCGACGCCACGCCTCCAAGCGACATTTCGCTGCCCGCGGGTGTGATCGGTTCGGTCGTTCAAGCCGAGAAGGACTCTCTGAAGACCTCACAAAGCGACTACCGCACGGAACAACGCTTCCTGGACGACGCCGTAAAGCAAACGGACGCGCAGTTCGCTACGCTCAAGAAGCAACAGGAAGGTGAAGAGAAGGGCGTGCAGGCCGACGAAGAGGAGCTCGAACGGGTCATGAAGGCGTTCGGCTCCGGATTGCTTGCAAGTCCTCGTGTCAGCGAAAGCCGGCGCGCGCTGTTGCTGTCCTCGACCCGACGCCTGCAGACCAGCGTCGAACTTATGCGGCTCCAGCGTCAGCGTGAGGACTTCCTGCGGCAAGCGGGACGTGTGACCAGCCAGCGCACGATCAATCTGCTCAGGGAGCAGAAAGACTCGAACGTTCGATTGGCGGACTTGCGCGTGAGAATGCAGGCGCTCAGTCAAAAACTGCAGCCCATCGGCGGCTCGGGTGCCATCCCCGTCAATTCAGGCGAGCTCAATCCCGACGTGGTCGTCGTGCGGCGGCTCGGTCAACAGTGGGACAGGATAACCGCATCCGTCGACTTCGACGTGGAGCCAGGCGATGTGATCGAAGTCACATTGCGCCCTGCGCCGGCCTTCTCGAACTGAGCACGAACAGAGGTACTCCCTTAAGAGTAAGCAGGGCGCTCCTTCCGGAGTAGCTTCCGCATACCTCCATGGCTGCTCCCGCGAGGCTTAAACCCGCCTTGCTACCCCTTCAACCCGCGTTGCTACCTCTTCGTTGATCACAACCGGGTCGATGCCCGGAAGATCGGCAACTTTCACCCCCTCCGACGGCCGCGGGGTTACCCCCCATTCAACGTTGCCAGGCGTGGCAGAAGTTGGGAATCTTTGTGGCACGTTCACTCCATCGGGTCAGCGCGGCCGGGGGAATAAAATGTTGAACTTAAGCCAAGCATTGCCAAGGTCTACCATTGCTCTACAGCGTCATTCTTCTGAATCGATATTCAATATTTCCAGTCCCGTTTCATCTGCTCACTCTGACGCCCAGAACCCCAAGCAGGACGGCTTGCGCGGGGTGCTCGCGCGGATCGGCTGCGGACAGGTCTTGCTCAGACGCGGCAAGGTTATCGAGCTCAGTCCGGCCGGCCGTGCAATATTGGAACGCGAAGCGCGCGTGGATGCGAGCCACGAAACGCTCTATGGCGCCGTCAAGCAACTGGTCCACCGCGCCGGCGCACAGTTTCCGGCAGGCTCGACTTCCTGGTTGGCAACATCCACCAAGGAAGGATTTACCGCGCTGATCAACCAGGTCGCGAATGCGTGGTCCGACGAGACCATCGCATTGATCCTGCTGGATCTCGACGCGCATCCGGAGCCTTCGCCGCGGACGCTGCAGCGATTGTTTGGATTCACCGCTGCCGAAACCCAGCTTGCTCTCGAGTTGGCGCGAGGCAACAACCTGATCGACATTGCTCGTTCGCGACGATTGAGTCGAACGACAGTACGCTCCCAGTTGGCTTCCCTGTTTGTCAAAACACAGACACGCCGGCAAGCAGACCTGATCGCGTTGTTGGGCCGCCTCGCCGTCCTGCCCTAGCGTGGACGCGGAATACGGTGTCGCGTTGTCTCGACTGGTCGGAGATCGACGTGCTTCGCGGCGCGTTCAGCAAACATGCACTCGCGCCGCGTCGTCTTTTCAGCCCTGTTCGAGCACGTCCGCCAACCGCTCACTTCCGCTGTCATGCGAATGAATGAAGACAGGCCGCGGCCACGTCCTAACCTGATCCTGTCAAACTTTCGCCGGGAAAACCGGGGGCCTCCGCAAAGATTAACATCTTGGCGGAATTGCTTAAAGGGCTGGAAGGAACCAACATGGCGCTGCACTTGCTTTGCGTAGGAGGCGAGGATCACGCTTTGCGTATCCCGTTCCTGGCGGCTCTGCAGAACCGCGGCCTGCGCGTGAGCGCGGCCGGCACTGGTGCAGCATCTGCATTCGCGAAGACCGGAATCCCGTATCATCAATATCAGTTCGACAGATTTGGCGTCGGCTTTGCCGATCGCGCGGCCATGGGTCAACTGGCGCGGCTCGTGAAGAGCGCTCGGCCCGACGTGATCCAGACGTTTGATACCAAGCCCAATCTGTTTGCGCCGCTGGCGCTTCGCGGCTCCGTACCGGTTGTGCGCACGATCAACGGAATGGGATGGGTATTCTCATCGACAGAACTGAGAGCCTTGGCCTTCCGCCCCGTCTATCTGGCGATGCAACGCCTGGCTGCTTGCTGGACCGCGGCGACGGTTTTCCAGAACAAGGCCGACAGCAGCTTCTTTCAACGACACCGCCTGCTCGGAAAGAGCTCATCTGTCATCATCGGAAGCTCGGGGATCGATGTCGGCGCTTTCGAAGCGGCGCAAGCGCGAACGGCCTCGCCTGCCGCGCTGCGCGCCGAACTCGGGCTCGGCGATGCCGAGATCGTCCTGACAGTGAGCCGATTAACCGTCCAAAAAGGAATCACAACGCTCCTCGAAGCGGCGAAGCTCGTGCATGAAGTCCGCCCGAACGTCCGCTTTCTGCTCGTCGGTCCGCGCGAAAGCGAGGGTCCATTCGCCGTAGGTCAGGAGCTGATCGAGGCGCACGCACCATATGTGATTGCGACCGGCGCCAGATCGGATATTCCCGCGCTTCTGGGTATCGCCGACCTCTTTGCCTTTCCGACTGAGTATCGTGAAGGCATTCCCCGTGTTCTTTTGGAAGCCGGATTGGCTGGCGTGCCAATCGTCGCCTCCCGCATGCCGGGGTGCGACGACGTGGTCCGCGAGGACTGGAACGGCAAACTTGTAGCGCCGCGCGACCCGCGCGCGCTCGCGGCCTCAATTCTCGACCTTCTTCAGGATTCCGCGCGTGCAAAGACGATGGGTCAACGCTCGATCAACGTGGTGCGCAAGGAGTTCGACCTCAACGTCGTCGCCGATCGCTATGCCGAGCTTTACACGCAGCTGCTTCCCCGCAGCTATTCCAGTGGCTGGCGGCCGGCGGCGCACAGCAGCAGTGAAATACAATGATCGGCAGTGCCCTTCTTGCGCTTGGCCTCGTGCTTGGGACAGCCTCGCAGCTGCGTCTTCCCAGCTTCCCCCTGGGCATCGGGGAAGCCTGCCTCGTCCTCTGGCTCGGTCTCGCATCCCTGCATCTCTTGGTCAGTTCAAGAATTTACAACCCCCAAGCCCTGCTCTGGCTCGTTGCATTCTGGGGCTGCTTTGTCTTGATTCAGAGTTTCGGGGGCTTCCTTGCATTGCTGCGCCCGGAGATCGTCGACCCAGAGCTCGTCGTGCACGACATCTTCGCATATCTCCTCGTGGCGGCCCTCACTTGCCTGGTGGCTGCAACGTTGAGACCCGAGGATACCCTACGCCAGTCGCTATGGTTCCTGATCGGATTCTGGATCGTCGCCGTGGCGGTGCAACTTGCATTGGGCTGGGGCTACCTCAGCATCGCGTCGGTCGATCCATGGTATTGGGACAGGTTTCGCGGGTGGTCGGAGAATCCAAACCAGCTCGCAATCTACTGTGCGGTTTTGACACCACTCTCGCTTCACATGGCTCTGACGGCCAAGCGGTTTGGCCGGATCGTCGCAGTGTTTAGCTGCATCGTAACATTCATCGTCGGCCGGCTGACGAAGAGCGATACCTTTCTTATCTCGATGTCGCTGTCGATACCGCTGCTCATTGCGCTGCGCTTGCGAAGCTGGCTGACATCCCCCGAACATCGATGGAGTTTGCGTTTCGCAGCTGCAGCGATCGTCGTTGTCGCCATAATTCCCCTTTCGCTCTCACTGCTCCCCTACGGGATGGCAACGGCGAATGATGTCGAGGGGCTGGCCGCCGGCATGATGAAGGATCGTGGCGGTGAGGCAACGAAGGCAACCGCCAATCTGCGGCTAAGTCTTTGGCAAGACGCCTTGCATGCCGGACTGGAGTCCGGGTCGCTTGGCCTTGGGCCCGGGCCACATCTAGAGAAGCCAAGCGGAATCACGGACAAGGGCGTAGCACTCCCGGTGGAAGCTCACAGCACCCTCCTGGACGTGTTCACCCAAGGTGGACTGCCTGGCGTGATCGCCATTGTCAGCCTGCTTGTCGGCACGTTTGCGCTCCTGCTTCGCGCACGGCTCGACGCCTTGGCTGTCCTGATCTTTGCACTCGCCGTCTTCAGCATCAGCCATTTCATTCTGCGGCACCCGACCGTGTGGTTTGCCGTCACGCTGGGCCTCATCCTGGGCTCGGATCCGCGCTCATTGGCGCAAGCGCGAGTTGGAAGTTAAGCAATGTGTGGAATTACAGGAATACTTCAGACGCCGCATGCTTCTCGATCCGCCGACCTGGCGGCGATCGGGCCGATGACGGCTCGCCTGCGCCACCGCGGTCCTGATGCGGACGGGTTCTGGAGCGATCGTGACGCCGGCGTTGCGTTCGGGCATCGCAGGCTATCCATCATCGATCTCTCCGATGCGGGCCGGCAGCCAATGCTTTCGAGCGACGGCCGCTTCGTCATTACGTTCAACGGCGAGATCTACAACTACAAGCCATTGCGGCAAGAGCTCGAGGGCGCAGGCAAGCGCTTCACCGGCAATAGTGATACGGAGGTCTTGCTGGCCCTGATCGAGAAATGGGGCCTGGAGAAGGCTCTCCAGCGCTGCAATGGTATGTTCGCAATCGGCCTGTGGGATCGCCGGAACCGCACGCTGCACCTGGCCCGCGATCGAATGGGGAAAAAGCCGCTCTACGTCGCGCGGACGTCGAATGCGGTCGTGTTCGCGTCTGAGTTGAAGGCCATCGCGGCATTCCCCGACTTTCACCAGGAGATCGACCCGGGCGCGGTTGCGGAGTTCCTAACCCGCGGATGGTTGCCGGAAGACCAGTGCATATGGCGAGGCGTCTTCAAGATTCCACCCGGGGGCGCCCTATCGATCCGTGCCGAGGACCTCTCGGTCTGCCGGGATGCCGCAGCTCTACAAGAACGCGCACGCTCCTGGTGGTCGTTGGCCGATGTCGCGCAAGCGGGCCGCGCAGCGCTCGCCACTGCGGATGACCAGCAGCTCGTCTCCCAGGCTTGCGATCTGCTCAAGGCCGCGGTCGCCGACCGAATGGTTGCCGACGTTCCGGTCGGGCTGTTCCTGTCGGGCGGAATAGACAGTTCGACCGTCGTGGCCCTGATGCAGGCCCAATCGGCGCGCCCGGTACGGACCTTCACGATTGGATTCGGTGAGCGCGCCTTTGATGAAACGGCTAATGCTGCGGCCGTGGCGCAGCACCTCGGCACCAGCCATACCGAGCTACGTCTCACCTCCGCGGACGCCAGAGCGGTCATCCCCGAACTTCCAACCATCTGGGACGAGCCGTTTGCCGATGAATCGCAGATCCCGACACTGCTTCTATCTCGACTTGCACGGCAGGACGTCACCGTTGCGCTTTCGGGCGACGGGGGTGACGAGTGCTTCGGAGGGTATTCCAGGCACGTACTTTCCGCCCGCTTAGCGCCTCTGCTGAACTCCAACCGATCGATCCGGACCATGGCCGCGGGCGGTGTGGCGCTGCTCGGGCGCGGCATGCGCGAAAGCGTCGTCGAAACACTTCGTCTTCCAGGTTGGTTGCAGCGGATGACGCACGGCGACCGGATCAACCGCCTGGCAGACCTTATTGGCAGCAACGACGTCGGCGAGATGTACCGTCGGTCGACGCGGCTCTCCGAACTGCAGTTGACGCGAACCCAGGCAGGCTCGGAGCCGGACTCGATCCCGCCGCTCAACGATCTGCTGTCTGATTTTATCGTTCGGGATATGCTTGGATATCTCCCGAGCGATATTCTCGTGAAGCTCGATCGCGCGAGCATGGCCACGAGCCTGGAGGCACGCTGCCCGCTTCTGGATCATCGCGTTGTCGAGTTCAGCTGGGCGCTGCCGAATTCGGCGAAGGTGCGTCATGGTCAGGGAAAATGGCTCCTGCGCCAGGTCCTTGGCCGCTACCTGCCGCGCCACCTCTTCGAGCGACCGAAACAGGGCTTTGACGTGCCGATCGGCTCCTGGCTGAAGGGACCTCTTCGTTCGTGGGCGTCGGACCTTCTTTCGGAGTCGCGTCTTCGCAACCAGCATCTCCTGGATGTTTCCCGCGTGCAGGAGTGCTGGCTTCAACATCTTAGCGGTCGCCGCGATTTCTCACGACCGCTGTGGGCTGTCTTGATGCTGCAGTCCTGGCTCGACTCAGCAGTTGCCTCCGGGCCTTCGCGAACAGCAGGCGTGATGGAACCGGCGCAGTAAAGGAGCAGGCGATGGAAGCGTTCACAAATAAACGGATTCTGCCGGTGACTGTCCTGACCCAGGGCCGGTCAAAGGGCGACGAGTCACCTCCCGATGACGCCATCGCGGCATTCAAGCATGTCTTCGAGAGCATCAGGCGATACAAGCTCTTCATCGTCAAAATGATCGGCGCGGGCGCGCTGCTCGCGGTGCTCGGTAGTATTTTCATGTCGCCCACCTATCTCGCAACGGCACAGCTTGTCGTGAGCGCTCGAAGCGGAGCGGCCGACAATGCCGGTGCATCCGGAAATTCCTCGCCGACTGGCGGTTCGGACGACCCGACGATCGATACGCACGTAACGGTCATGTCATCCGATGCGTATCTGCGGCGGCTCCTGCCGGCACTGAGGATGCTCGACAACCCGGCCAACGAGAACGGTTCGGTGCTCCGCACTGCCTTGTCAAAGATAAAGGGGTTCCTCTCCTTCCGGAAAGACCCGAGCGACGGCGCGGCGGTGGCAGCATTGAAAGGGCGCCTGAAGGTCAGCCAGGAGCGCCGGTCCAGAGTTATCAGCGTAATTGCCAGCGACCCCAATCCACAACGGGCCGCAGACGTCGCAAACCTGGTCACCCGATCCTACGCTGACGAGCTTGTCCGGCAAAAGCGGGCTGTGGAGCTCCAGGCTCTGGACGCCATCGCAGCACAATCGGCGAATGTTCAGCGCGAACTTTCGACGGCGAAGGCGGAATGGGACGCCAGTCACTCAGGTCAGATCTCGTCATCACCGGCAGCCGCACAGGCCGCCGCCGCGTTGGAGTGGAAAATAACCACGCTGGCGCAGCAATATGAAACACTGATACGAAAGCGGCAGGATCTCACCACGAAGGGCGTGGTCGCCGAGCCAGACGTGACCGTCATCGCGGATGCCTCACCACCCGACTTTCCGAGCTCGTTGAACCCGTTCCTCCTTGTTCCACCGATCACGATTATCTTCGCGCTCCTGGCATGTCTCGTCGCGATCATCCTGAAGCACTTCGATCGAAGTCTGCACACCGAGGCGGAAGCTGCAGAGGCATTGGACATCCCGTGCGTCGGGTTGATCCCCTCGATCCCGCCGGAGCTGAGCATCTCGCCGCAGCGGTTCGTAGAGCAATCGGCTGTCTCGCATAACAGGGCCGTTCGCTCGACCGTCGTATCCCTCATGGCCGCCGATCCGGTCTCGCCACAGACGCCGCATGTCATCCTGGTGACATCCAGCTTGCACGGTGAAGGCAAGAGCGCGATCGCCTGGAGTTTCGGCTTTTGTGCGGCGCAACTCGGACAGCGCGTTCTGTTCCTGGATTTCTCTCAATTGCCCCGGCGCGTCGGCGGTGAGGCTGCAGATCTGTTCAAGCTGTTGGCGCACGACGGAGCGGCCGCCAAGGCCGTCCAGCACATCCCGGAGCTCGGACTCGACTACATATCGTCGAGATTGTCCGAGGGCAGTCGCCTGGGGCCGTTGGCGGGTCCGAAAGTCGCCTCGCTGTTCGAGCACTTCAGGAACACCTACGATCTCGTCGTCATCAACGCACCATCGCTGGATGATGCGCCGGAAGTGCGCCTCCTCGCCTCCTGGGCGGATCACGTTCTGCTTGCCGTCCGCGCCGGAAGTACGAGCCGCGACGTCGTGCGAAGCACTTTGACCCGGTTTGCCGGGACGTCGGATCTCGATTCTCGTGTCAAGCTCTGGTGTGTCCTGACGCACGGAGTACCGTCCGAGCTCGCGCCCTCGGATCTGGAGCCGTCATCAACATCGACTTTGATGCATTACTATCGCCGCTTCAAAACAACGGCGGTACGGTGGACAAGCATCGAACCTGCAATCAATGTTTCCGACCACGCTGCATCTGGCCTGAGACCACGGCAATGATCCCGAGGCGGCCTGGGTTAATCACCCGGGTCTTTCGATATGGCAGCCAGCCGATCGACCAGACGGTGGCTGCGAAACCGGCATCCTTCGTTTGAAGTATGCGTACCCAGGCCTGATTAAGTACGTTGGGACAGCAAAATGACGGGTACGGTGATGCGGCTTCAGATATCTGGCGATCCGTCGGGTGATCCATGTGACGCCCTTGACGCGCACCTGCCCTCGACCGTTCAGCAAGCTCCAGCGACGCCGAGCTGGCTGAGCCCCGTGGGAGTCCCTCTCGATCTGAACGGTCCGGTCGATCGATCATTCGATCCCCTGGAAGCCGGCTTTGCGTGCGTCCCCGCCATCGAACACCTGATTGCGGTGACGGCGAAGTTCGCCGACAGGGTCGCAATCAGCGACGGCAATCATAGCTTCACCTACGCGCAGCTGTTGTCCCGCGTCTTGACCTTGGCCCAGGCGATCAGCGCGTTGATCCCGGAGCAGGAAGCCGTCGGATGGCTATTGCGCAGCTCGGCCTGGCAGCCGATCGCCATGCTGGCCTGCATGGCGGCCGGACGAGTCCTCGTCCCACTCAATCCCCGCGATCCAGTTCAGCGGCTCACGGCTATCGCCGCGGCCGCCCGGATTTCCGTGCTGATCGGGCAAGACGGC
The DNA here is from genome assembly GCF_023073075.1 of Bradyrhizobium sp. 61. NCBI lineage: Bacteria > Pseudomonadati > Pseudomonadota > Alphaproteobacteria > Hyphomicrobiales > Nitrobacteraceae > Bradyrhizobium > Bradyrhizobium sp. 61. The sequence goes on from NZ_JADPIU010000064.1 coordinate 132,095, forward strand.
GACAGCTCCGCCGGGTGGATCCAACAGCACGGCCTGCGCTGGCTCGACGTCGCCGGCGCCAGCGACCCTTCCGCGGCAACTTCAACACTCCCCCAGGTTTCGGTCGATGCGCCTGCCGTAGTGCTCTATACTTCCGGCAGCACCGGAACTCCGAAGGGGGTCGTCAACAGCCAACGCAACCTGCTCCAGCGCGTCCAGCAATATGTGGACGCCTGCCACATAAGTGCGGCAGACGTCTTCATGCCTCTGAGCGGCCCCACCACGATCGCCGGTTGCCGGGAGATGCTGTCGGCTTTGTTGACGGGGGCAAAACTGCACATCGTCGACGTCGAGGCGCTCGGATTGCGCGGTGTTCTTCGCCAGATCACCACGCAACAGGTAACGATCACATACGTTGTACCAGCCCTGGTGCGTGCACTGATCAACGCAAGCCGGCCAGGCGATCTCGACTCGCTTCGCATGATCCGCATCGGCGGGGAGAAGGTCCTGTGGACCGATATCGCGCTCGTTCGGCGAGCGATACCACCGGGTTGCTTCATCCAGGTCAGCTATCTGTCGACGGAAACCACCGGCACTCAGTGGTTTCTTCCCAAGCAATGGCGAGAGGACGGCGTCAGCGTTCCTGTTGGCTACCTGCTTCCCGGCATATCGTACGCCGTGGTCGACGAAAATGGGAAGCCCGTCCCGCACGGTGAAGTCGGCGAACTGGTGATCAAGAGCAGGTACGTCATGCTCGGATACTGGGAAGACGGACGGCTTTCTCCGGCATCGCCCTCCCCGGATGACCCAAAGTCTCGCATCTATCAGACCGGCGACCTCGTCACCGTGGATACGCACGGACTGATGCGGATCGTTGGACGGAAGGGACGCCAGCTCAAGATCAATGGCCAGCGTGTCGAGCCGGCCGAGCTCGAGAGTGCGTTGCGCAAGCTCACCTATGTGAAGGACGCTGTCGCCGTCGTGACGGACGCGAACGAGCTGGTCCTGTTTGCATCACCGGCCGATCCACCAAAAGCGCACTTCCGGACCGACGTTCGCAACAGCATCCGGCAGGCTGTTCCTGCGGCTTTGCATCCGACCAGGCTGCACGAGATACTGGAGATTCCGCGCCTTCCAGGAGGTAAGATCGATCACGCCAAGCTGAAGCAGCTCGATCTCGAGAGCAAAACGACCTCGCCCGCGCCCGTGCCGACGATGCAAGGAATGGCCGAGGCCAACAGGATCGTGCAGCAGGTGTGGAGCAGCATCCTCGGCGTGCCGGAAGCTGCCGGACGCTGGGATGAGGCCGGCGGCGATTCCCTAAAGCTCCTGCGCTGCGTCATGGATATCGAAGACCTCATCGGCCGCGAAGTCAGCATGGAAGCGTTCACGGTCGATATGAGTGCTGAAGACATGATCCGGGCTATCGCGACGGTGGAGCCACCGGTGCGGCAGCGTCTAAACGACCAGATTCTCCCAGGTCTTGTCATACTGCCCGGCTCCATGGGCTATGGCCCGAGCATGGCCGCATTTGGCGCTCAGCTCGGCAAGGTGGCGCGGGTGATTCCGATTCGTTATCCAGATCTGAGCTGGAGCCTCGCGGGGCGCGATTCCGTGCAGGAGATGGCCGCGATGGCCGTCGAACAGATCAATGCAGCCCAACCACGCGGCGACGTCCGAATGATCGGCTATTCCCTGGGCGGCGGCGTCGCCTTCGAAGTCGCAAGCCGGTTGATCGAACAAGGTCGTGCCGTTAAATTCCTGGGCATCCTCGACACCAATGTCGGCCCTCGCAGAGCAAATCACCGAGAAGCCCTCTCTCGCACGCTACAGCGGATTCGATCCCATCGAGTGACGATCTACCGCATGTTCTGTCGCTCGGTGGCGAAGTTCGCCGCTCGCTTGGGCCAGGAGGCTCGATTCTGCAGGCTCATCGACACCATTACATGGCCTCGCCTGGCAAACACGCGCTTCATGCTCAAGCTCGAGCTCGAGGAGATTCTCCGGATGCGCGCGTTCGGACGCTGGGTCGAGAATGCCAAGCCTCGTCTAGCCATCAAGGGAACTGTCTTTGCCTGCCATCGGCCTGGCGTGACGCCGCGCCTCGGATGGGACTCCCTGTTTGAAGAACTGGACGTGATTCCGATCGCCGGCGGACATCTTGATCTGGTGGTCGAGCCCCACCTCTCGATCAATCGACCCGTCATCGAGCGCGCGATCGGGGCGTCCTGCTCCTGATCCACAACACAATGCTTTTTGAGGGGTCGGTCCTGCCCACCACAGGACAGCACGGGGAGATCACGCGGGTTCGGCTCAAACCTGGCTCGAACCCGCCGTCTCGCGCTTGGGAGTGCCGCGTACGATCATCAGGGCCGCAGGTAGCTCCAGCCTTGCTCCTGAAGCTCCATCAGGCGAACAACCCCGGATTTGGTGACCTTCGCTTGCGTGATGAGAGGCACTTCTTTGCCCTCATTCTTGGTCATGTTCTCTCGTGTATTTCCGCAGGCCGAGAACGTAAGCTCGGGCGTTGTCTCGCTCATCATTTTGATGCGCCCCTTCACAGGCGAGGTATCGTCTCGCAGCATGTGCAGTCCTGGCCCGTAAGCGACGACTTCGACTTCGACTTTTTGACTGAGGTCGCCGTAGTGCTGAACGACGTTGCTGACGTTGTTGAGAGCGAGATTCATGACGGCCGGATCGTTGACGTCGACATGGATGACAAGTCGATGCGGCGGCTGCTTCCGAGGTGTCGCAACACCCATCTTGGCATTTGCGTTCCTGGCGGTAGTGCCGGGATTCTTGGTGGAGAGGGTGGATTGCGCAGAACCGCGGGTTTCGATGCCGCTAATGAGAACCAGTCCGACAGCCGCCACGCCGGCAAAAACGGCAAATGATCTGCTCATGACTGTGCTTCCTGCGTGTGTGATGAAGCGTGCACGTCGCAAGCTATTTAAGCGCAACCGTGGGGGCAAGCAGCTTTGGCCAAAGCCCCGCCCGATCTACTTAATTCCCATTGTCGGCGCACTACTCCGTTTTGGCTACCGCAACTGCGACATCGACATCGCGTCGATGAAAGCGCCGTCATAAACGACATGCCATGATCGCTACCAAGCATCATGATCCCTACCAAGCTACCAAGCATCATGGTCCCTACCAAGCAGTTGGGCGTCGCAATGGGGGTACACGGATTCGACTTGCCGAAAGGAACAGCCGTCGCGCTGAGCAAAGCTGCGCGCCGGCCCAGGCACCGGCAATTTGCGTTCCGCGAACTCGGATTGTTCGACATCGCTGACGGCTCGCGCGCATGCGACAGAGCCGGCCGGCTCATGGTGGTTCTGATCACCTGCTTTCTGCCGGTTCTGACTGGAACTGCCGATGCCAAATCCCAGGACGACGGCGACCGGGGTGCCTCCTACATCACACCGGCGATGCTCGATCTGTGCAGATGTACGCGCGGACCAGAGCAGATCGACGGGATTAAACAAAGGCTGAAGCTCGTCCAACGCGCGGACGAGGCGCGACCCGCCGCGACACAGCCCGTTGGAAGCAGGCCCGCCGCGACCGGACCGCGCGGAGCGAGGACCGCGACCGAGCAGCCCCGCGCGGCTGCCGATGCCCCTGCGCAGGACATGACGTCTACGCCGCCCCCGGTGTCAAATGCGGCTCAAGCAGCTTCCGAGACGGAGCGGCTCAACCAGAACCTGTTGCTGGATCAGGAGCGGCAACGAGCGAACAAGCTTGCGCGCGAATTGGCTGCGGCTCGAGTGGAGCTCGACGCGGCGCGGCAGACCCAGACGCACACTGTCCGCGCCATGGAGATTGGTATTCAGCAAACGCAGGCGCTCGAACAGGAGCGGGAAAAGACCGATCATCTGTCACGTGAGATCTCCTTCCTGAAGGCGGAGCTCGACGTCGCAAGGGTTGCGGCTTCAAAGGCTATGCAGGCGCCCGAACCCGAACCGAAGCAGGAGCGTCCAGTCGACCGACGGAATGGGGCCAAACGCTTTGCCCTCCAGCTTGCCTCGCTTCGCTCGGAGCTTGAGGCTTCGCGCAGCGCAGCATCCGAAGCCACGAAGTCTGCCGCGGCGGAGGCCGCACAAAGGCAGGCTCTCGAGCGCGAACTAAAGCAGGAGCAGGACAAGACAGAAGCCCTGATCAGCGAACTCGGCCCCCTTCGGATCGCGGCCTCCGAGACCGCGAAGGTCGGCGCTGCAGATGTCGATCAACAGTTAACGCTGACGCGCGAGCTCGAGAAGCAGCGGGGCAGAGCTGAGAGCGCGGACCGTCAGCTGCAGTCCCTTCAGGCTGAACTCCGTGCAGCGCAAACCGCGAGCTCTGAGTTGGGTGCGGCCCGAGCTGCAGACGCCGAGCAAAAACTGGCACTGAAACGAGAGGTCGAGAAGCAGCGGGACAGAGCTGAGAACGCGGACCGCCAGCTGCAGCCCCTTCAGGCTGAACTCCGCGCAGCGAAAACCGCGAGCTCTGAGTTGGCTGCGGCCCGAGCTGCAGACGCCGAGCAAAAACTGGCACTGAAACGAGAGGTCGAGAAGCAGCGAGACAGAGCTGAGAACGCGGACCGCCAGCTGCAGCCCCTTCAGGCTGAACTCCGCACAGCGAAAACCGCGAGCTCTGAGTTGGCTGCGGCCCGAGCTGCAGACGCCGAGCAAAAACTGGCACTGAAACGAGAGGTCGAGAAGCAGCGCGACCGAGCTGAAAGCGCGGACCGCCAGCTGCAGCCCCTTCAGGCTGAACTCCGTACAGCGCAAACCGCGAGCTCCGAGTTGGCTGCGGCCCGAGCTGCAGACGCCGAGCAAAAACTGGCACTGAAACGCGAGGTCGAACAGCAGCGCGGTCGCGCGGACGCTCTCGCGCGCGAGGCGGCGTCGCTGAAGGATCAACGCGACCTGGCGCGGGCTGAAACGTCGGAGGCTGCACGAACCGCCGAGGCCACCGCAAAGGCCGCAGCCAAGCGCGAAAAGGAGCAACCGGGCAGCGGCGCAGCAACGCTCCCAACGTTCGCATCCGTCCGGGATCATCTGGCCGCATGGAATGCCTCCGCGGTTGTGGCGGCGCCATCGCGTGACCCCACCGGCCGCGCACCGAGCCAGGGCAGCCTCCGGCCCGCCGCTTCGCCTCCGCCCGCACAGTCAGCCTCCGCCCCGACGCCACCAAGCGCGCAGATCACAAAGGGGGCTGCCCTGCCCGGTGCCGACTCCAAGGCCATGGCTTCGGTGGAGCGACAGGCCGCCGCGAGCGGAGTACCGCGCCCGCTTGCGAACGAGGAGCGACTGCTCGCGCGCGCCAGCGCATTGTTGCGGCAGTCCGACATCAACGGTGCCCGCGGCTTGCTGGAATACGTGCTTGGACATGGCAGCGCGCAAGCAGCCTTTATGCTGGCCGAAACTTACGATCCTCACGTACTGCAATCTTGGGACGCTCGCGGCGTCGCCGGCGATTCCGCGAAGGCGCGCGAGCTGTATGAACGAGCCCAGGCCGGCGGCATTCGAGATGCAGAAGGACGGATCAAGGGGCTCAAATAGCTGCTGGAGCGAGCCCCGGAAGCCAGACCAGAGAATGGAGAAGCCCCATGTCATTGAGTAAGCTCGCGTTCACGGTCGCATTGGCACTGGTCGGCCTGCAGCTTGCTGCCAATGCCCAATCTCGCTCGCCGCGCGACCCGCCGGCGCCGACCGCGCCGCGGAATGCCGATACGGCCGCAAAGGAACGTATCAATGCATGGACGGTGGGACTCGCCGGAGGACTTATCGAGGGCGCACCGCTTCGGCTCGCCGCAGAGATCGCACGCGTCGCCAACGAGGAGGACAAGCTTCACGTCATTCCGATCGTGACGACCGGTGCGACCGAGAACGTCAATTCGCTGCTCTATCTCAAGGGCGTTGATGCCGCGATCATCAACATGGATGCCCTTGACGAGTACAAGGCGCAGGTTCCGTCGATCGAAAAGCGCATCGTCTATGTTCTCAACCTCTTTCCGGCCGAGCTGCACGTCTTCGTGCGTCCCGAGATCAAGTCGCTCGACGACCTCAAGGGAAAGAAGGTCAATTTCAACACCCAGGGTACGGCAGCCGCATATTCTGGTCCGCTGATCTTCAGCCGGCTGGGACTGAACGTCGAAAAGATGTTCATTCCCCACCAGGTCGCATTGCAGCAGATGAAGAGCGGCGAAATCGCAGCGGTCGTCTTCATCACATCAAAGCCGGTCGACGCCTTCTTGAAAGGACGTTGGGATGATGGCTTCAAGTTCCTGCCGATCGAATACGACCCCAGATTTGAAGACTATTATCTTCCGTCGTCCCTCGATTCAAAGGACTATCCAAACCTCGTGCCGGCGGGCAAGCGGGTCGCGACCATTGCCGTCCCGACGATTCTTGCGGCCTACAACTGGCAGCCGCAGACCGATCGCTATCGGCGCATGGTGCGCTTTGTTGACCACCTGTTCGGACGGCTCGACCGGCTGCAATCCGCTGGCTTCGATACAAAATGGAAGGACGTGAATCTCCGCGCCAGCGTCCCCACTCTGGCCCGGTTTGGTCCGGCGCAGGAATGGCTCGATCGTTCGCCCAGCGCGACAGTCGGACTATCGCGATGAAGCGAACCGGTACCCTTGCGGCCGTCTTTCTCGTGGGTACCGGTCATCTAAGCTGCGCGCAAGCCGGCGACACGCCGGATCGTTCGAGGGCATGTGCGCAGTTTCAGGGAATGGAGCACATGACATGCGTCGACGAGCAGATTGGGGAAGCACCTGATCAGTCCTTCCAAGCTCCGCCGCCAAGTCCGAACTGGATCTTGAGTGAAACGACATCACCGGTGGACCACAAGCCGCAGATCGCCGCCCGGACCACCGCACGAGCCGGCGCGAAGGATGGGCCCTCGTCGCTCGCCATTCATTGTCGCGCCAATCGGACCGAGGTGTTGCTTTCCGCGGCGAGTTCCTGGACCAAAACTCCAGGCACCGACATGAGGGTCGTATTCCAGATCAATGATCAACCGCCTGTCGATCAGCGCTGGAGGGTTGTTGATGGCGGACGAAGTCTCGCCTTTCCGGGCGACGCCGCCCGCTTCATGAGCTCCATGCCAGGGGTGGGCCGGCTTCTGACCAAAGTGTATGCTGGAACGGCTGTGCCCTACGAGGAAACATTTGAACTGACGGGTCTGGACGCCGTTCGCCGGCGATTTGCAAAGGTCTGCACCTGGCCGCCCAGCTGAATAGCCGCAAGTCGGACTGCACGGCTGACAGGGAAGACGTCACGCGAGAGGTGTGAATGCGATGAGCGAGACGATCAATGTAACCGAGGCTTACGAGCGTGGACGTACCCAATTCATGGGAATCGAACTGCAGGTTGCTCCCGGCGCGCTAGTGCCCCGGCCGGAGACGGAGTTGCTTGGCAGGACCGCGGTTGAAGCACTGCGCCGAGCACACCTCCCCTCGCCGCGGATCGTCGACATGTGCTGCGGCGCCGGCAATCTTGCATGCGCGATCGCGCTCAATATTCCCGACGCTCGCGTCTGGGCGAGCGATCTGACTGACGGATGTGTCGAGCTCGCGCGACGCAATGCCGCGAGCCAGGGCGCCGAGACCCGCATCACCGTGCTCCAGGGCGATCTGTTCGAAGCTCTCGCAGGCCTGCAACTCGAGCAAACCATCGATATGATCGTCTGCAACCCACCCTATATCTCGGAATCCCGGCTCAAAGGCGATCGCGCCTCTCTACTCATGAACGAGCCGCGCGAGGCATTCGCCGCCGGGCCCTACGGACTGAGCATCCATATGCGCGTTACAAAAGACGCACCTCGCTACTTGCGGCCGGGAGGACTGCTGTTGTTCGAGGTGGGCCGCGACCAGGATCGACAGGTGGCAACCCTGCTCGAACGCAACGACGCTTACGAGAATGTCAGCGTGGTCTTGGACGACGCGGGCGCCGGTCGCGTCGTCATGGCGTACGCGAAGGGATAGCCGGGTTCGAGCACTTCCTCCACAATGATCGTTGGCATTGCAGCGTAGCACCCTGAACCCAGCGGCCCTCGCACGGGCCGGCCAGCGACAGCCTACACGTTCTCAGCTCTCCCGCATCCCGCGCCGGATCGCGTCCGTGATCGGCTGGGTCAGATAAGCAAGAATTGTGCGTTCTCCGGTTGCGATCAGGACGTCGGCCATCATGCCCGGCTTGAGCTTCTCGCGGACTTTGTCGGGGAATTGCGTCACCTGGACCGAGACTTTCACCTCGTAATAGGGCTGATGGGTGACATCGTCGCGCGTGGCGTCGGCCGAGATCGAAAGAACCTCGCCGACAGCGATCGGGGTGGAGCGCGCCTTGAACGAGGGAAGCCGCACCTCGGTCGGAAGGCCGAGCTGGACGTGGTTGATATCAAGTGCCGACACCCTTGCGGCCACCACGAGAACATCGTTGTCCGGCACGATCTCCATCAGCACGTCGCCCGCCTTGATCACGGCACCGATCGTGTGAACCTTGAGGTTCACGAGCCGCCCCGATCGCGGTGCGCGCACTTCCATCCGGGCCAGGACATCGACCGCGACGCGCAGCTTCTCACGCGCATCGGCAAGCTGGGCGCGCGTATCGGCGAGCCTGCCGGTCGCTTCCTCCAGCACCTTCTGCCCGACCTGATCGATCTGGAGCCGCGACTCGTCGATGATGCGGCCATAGCGAGCGATATCCGCTTCAAATGCGCCGATCTTGCCCTCGAGTTCGGCTCTGGAGCGCTCCAGCGTGGCGACGCGTGCGAACGCAACGATGCCCTGATCAACGAGCGGCTTGAGCTTGGTGTATTCCTGACTGACACTGTCGAACTGCGCGCGCGCGCCCTTGTTCTGCGCGGTATTCCCCTGGATCTGCCGCTGCGCCTGCGCGATACGTTCCTCGAGGATCGAGATCTCGATCTTTCGCGCAGCGCGACGTTCATCGAAGCGCCGCTTCTGGTCGCCCATTGCGCGTATCGCGTTCGGATCGGACGTCTTCTGGAGCAGCTCGGTCGGAAACGTGATGCTGTCCTTGCCTTCGGCTTCCGCCTGCAGGCGCGCCTCCTCGGCAACCGCCGAGTACACCGCCGAGCGAGCGATCTCTTCCTTGGCCCGCTCCTGGGTCGGATCGAGCCGCAACAGGACCTGACCTTCCGCGACATGAGAATCGCCTGTGACCAACAGGTTCTGGACGATGCCACCCTCGAGATGCTGCACCACCTTACGGTCGCTCTCGACAACGACGGAGCCGGGGGCCACCACGGCACCGTCGATCGATGCGAGGGCGGTCCAGCCGCCAAATACGCCGAAGGTCAGGAAGACGACCAGGAAGCCTCGCCGCGCGGGGGTCTGCCAATCGCCCGACGGATCCTCATCGTTGCCCATTGCCCCCCGGGGCCACAAGGTCGGCAGTTTCGCCTTGGCAAGATCGACCAGCTTGGCAAGATCTACCAGCTTGGCAAGATCGACCAGCGACCTTGTCATGGTCTCCGTCTTCGCAAGGAGTTTGCTCGGAGGTAGCGGCTCCTGCGCCACTTTATCTGCTTTGTTGAACTGCTTCAAAAGCTCCGCCAGTTCGTCGTGAAGAGCGTCCGGTCCCCGCCGCAATAGATTATCCATTATTGCCTCGTCGCGTGCGCCTGACGCACTTGATTTGAAAGCTGTGCCGGACGGTGAGCGCCATCGGCACGATGGTTGCCGTCAGCGTGGTGTTGACGATCGGCGCGATGATGTTCGGCGGGCTCGCGCACGTCACGCCGCATCGGCGCAACCGTTTTGCCGAGCAGCGCAGGCAACATCTCCTCGCGCGTGCCGATTTGCCCGAGCCGTCCCTCGTGCATGAACACGATCTTGTCGACCGCGGCGAGCAGGTTCGGGCGGTGATTGATGATGACGATCGTCACCTTGCTCTGCCTCAGTCGCTGGATCGCATCGGCGAGCGCGCGATCGCCGTCGCCATCGAGATTTGCGTTCGGCTCGTCGAGCACCACCAGCACCGGCTTGCCGAACAGTGCGCGCGCGAGCCCGATGCGCTGCCGCTGACCGCCCGAAAGACCTGCGCCGTTATCCCCGATCACGGTGTCATAGCCCTTGGGAAGACGCTGGATCATCATGTGCGCCGACGCCAGCTGCGCTGCCTCGACGACCGCCTCGTCGGAGGCGTCGTCGCGGAAACGTGCAATGTTGTCACGCACGGTACCGGCGAACAGTTCGACGTCCTGCGGAAGGTAGCCGAGGTTCTGTCCAAGGAAATTGGGATCGAAATGCCTGACGTCGTTGCCGTCGATGCGCACGCAGCCGTGCACCAGCGGCCAGGCGCCGACCAGGGCCCGCGCCAACGACGATTTTCCGGAGCCGGACTGGCCGACCACGGCGACGACTTCGCCAGGAGCCAGCCGGAACGAGACGTCGGCGATGGCCGGCAGTTGCGATCCGGGGACGAGTACCGTCGCCGCCTCGACGGAGATTTCGCCGACCAGGGCCGGCAGCCGTGTCGGCTGTCGCTCAGTCGCGCGGTTCGCAAGCGCGCGATCCAGCCGGGCATATGATGTGCGCGCGGCAACCAGCGCCTTCCATTGCGACACTGCCGCCTCGACGGGCGCGAGCGCGCGCCCCATGATCAGCGAAGCGGCGAACAGAACGCCACCCGAAATCTCTTGCTGGATCGCGAGATAAGCGCCCACTCCCATGATGGCCACTTGAATTGCCATGCGCAGGAATTTGGAGATGGCGAGCAAGGTCCCGCCCCGTTCTCCGGCCGTCGCGCTTTCCAGCAACGCCTGACCATGAGTTACAGCCCAGGCGGCGCGGATCGCGGGTCCCATTCCAAGCGCGCGGATCGCTTCTGCGTTGCGCAGCGAGGACGTCAACCGGTCCAGTGCGTGAAGGTTCTTCGATGCGGCTGCATTCAACGGCGCCTTCGTGACACGCTCGTTGAGGAAGGCGAGCGTCAGGATGATGATCGCGCCGATCAGGGCGACCAGGCCGATCAGCGGATGAAGCAGGAAACACATCGCGAGGAAGATCGGCGTCCACGGCACGTCCATCAGCGACGTGATGACGCCGCCCGACAGCACCTCACGCAAGGTGTCGACATCGCGCAGCAGCTGAACATGATGCGAGCTGCTCGTGCTCAGCGCCTGTCCGAGCGCGGTCTCGAACGTCTCGCCCGAGACGAACCGATCGAAGCGCAATCCAGTCTGCACGAGAACCCGGCTGCGAAAATGCTCGAGCGTCGCGTAGCTGATGAAGAGAACGAGCGCGATGAGCGAGAGCAGCAGCAGCGTCATCCCGTTTCGGCTCGTGAGCACCCGATCGTAGATCTGCATGGTGTAGATCGGCGACACGAACACCAGCAGATTGATGAAGATGGATAGTCCACCCGCCGCGAGCAGGCCGGGACGTATCCGACGGAAGACATCCGCGAGCGCAGACTGTTTTGCCGAAGCGTGCATGTGCATATCCGGGCCGCCCTTCGCCGGGCGGCGGTAAACGGTTGAAAAATTGCATGCGATCGAGCGTCAAGACGCCCGCATTTCAACATTCCGCCGTGCGCGGAATGGTACCCCGCCTCTCGACCGCCCCGGTGATCGCGAGGAACTCCCCAGAGTGGACATGCGCGCAGCGCACCGCGCGCATGTCCTTGTCGATGTAGACGACCTACGAGCTTACGAGTGCCACCCGTGATGATCGTTGTTGTGGTGAGACATCCAATCAGCCAGATGCGCTACGAACGAGCCTGTGTCCGGCGTATCCGTCTGCCCAGAATCGGCATCCGCAGTCGTGTTCGACGTCGCAGTGTGACCCCGCCACCAGGAATGATCTCCGGATGCGGACGACGTGCTGGCATTATTGAGCCACTGCGAGAAATCGAGCCCACCACCGTTGTGGTTGTGCCCGCCACCGCCGTTGCCCGCCTGCCAGGACGAACCGCCCGACCAGCCGCCGCCGTGGTGATGACCACCCCAGCCGCCAGTATCGGTCGAACCGCCGGTCGACGGATCCGTCGTTCCGTCCGAGCCCGACACGGGAGGGGTGCCTCCGGTGCTACCGCCAGCATCGGCAACCGGCGGCGTGGAGCCGTCCGTGCCGGTGCTACCGCCACCGTCCGCAACCGGCGGCGTGTTGCCGCCCGTGCCGGTGCTACCGCCAGCGTTGTCAACCGGCGGCGTGCTGCCGTCCGTGCCGGTGCTACCGCCAGCGTCCACCGGCGGCGGCGTGTCGGTCACCGGATCGGTAACGGGATCGGTAACAGGCGGAGCGGTCGCGCCCCCCGTGCCATGGCTCGTATTGTGCGCAAGGAACACCTGCTGCAGTGCCGGCAAATTCTCGAGCGCAGTGTCGCCATTCTGCGATCCCCACGCGTAAGCATAGTCAAAGGCCGGATTGGGAACGAGGTCCGCCCAATGATCGATCATTGCCTGCTCTTGCGCGGCAGTCGGCACAGCGACCTTGCTGCCGGTTTCGGTGGACCAGCCGCCGCCGCCGAACGCCTGATAAACCGGAACGATGGAGTCGAGCGGGATTCCGGCTTGCTCAGCGGCAGAGACGTACTTGTCGATCGTGCTGAGGTCGACGTTCGGACGGTCCGTCCACACCGGATACCAATCGAGACCGAAGTAGTCGATGTGGGTGTTCGCCTGGTTGTAGCTGTTCATGTAGTTCGGATCGTCCGATGATCCAGTGTTCATCAGGACGGTGAACGTCTTGGCCCCGGGATCGTGCTGATGAATCCAGTCGGATTCAGCCTTCAGATCCGCGGGGTCGGCTTGCGGTCCCCACTGACCGGTCAGATCAGGCTCATCCACAAGGTAGAAGCCGAACACTTTCGGATTGTTGAGGAACGGCGTCACCTGGTCGATAAAGTCCTGAGTCACGCCGTGGTACTGATCGAGCCAGACCAGACCCTGCACACCGTCGGGCAGTGCATTCACCTGGTCGACATACTGGACATCTGCGAGATTAAAGCCAGCTTCAGCTGGTGCGAAGTTACCTTGCGAGTCCAGACCCCCGCCCGCAGCGTAGTGTAATGTTGCCAATGATATTCCCCTGTCAGTGTTGAAAGCCCCCAGTGACCTGTAGGTCTGAGCGCCCGACAACCGATCGTGCGTCCCACCGAGGTGAACGTATGTTTACGTTTGAGGCAGGAATCTCCGTTCCATTGGGCGTAACCAAGGGATTATTGTGCTGAAAGTTTGCACAACAACGCGCCAACGCTGATCGCCGGATCTGCGGGAAAACTTGTTTTGAAAGACGATTCAACGATATGCGGCCAATCGAGGCCGAGAAGATCAATGTTGAATCTGGCACAACGCCCACGAAATTGTTCAATGCCGGTAGCAGGCAGCAAACCGGATTGATGTCCGTGGATTACCTCCGATGACGGATGTTCTCATCGAAGCGTTTCCGTTGTTCAGTAAAGGGCGTGGCGCAAATAGAGAGAAAATCCAAGCGGATCAGCGCTCCTGCGAGCCGGTATTTTAGCACCGAAGGCGAGCTCGTTTGCGGGGGCAGTTGCGAACCGCGGAAGTATCAGGCGCTGGGTTGCCTTGCCGCTCTTTAGCACCGTGGCTGGAGAGCTCTTTTTGATAGCGCGCGCGAATCGAATTTGTCCCAGCCGTTCGCTGTGCCGCGCGCTTGCGAATTTTCGAGTAGAATCAGCTCATTTGCTGCCGAGGACGTCATGTCAGGATCGGCCCAAACGAACCTCAAGTTTCCGCCGGGTTCACGAATTCAGGTAAAGCCGGCAGCCGGTCCTCGCTTATCTGGAAAGACCGGGACCGTGGTTGGGGCCGGATACTATCCGAAGAGCCTCCGCGTCATTCTGGACGGATCGAAGGGACCAATTACTCTTCACGTGGACTACGTGACCATGATCGACACGTGAAGCGGGCGCAGCGTTCACGGCCCCACTTGCGGCAGAAGGCGCTCTTCAACGACACGTTTTGAGTTACTCCAGAAGTATAGCCGGCCCCTGATCCAGCATTGGGCCGCTCTTTTGACCCATTTCAGCCAATCTTTGTTAGTTGCTCGTTGCTCGGGGCAGGAACCATCAATCCCGGAGCCTGCGATGTTCAAGCAAGTTATTTCTGCGTGCTGCCTCGTTGTGATCACCTCGCTCAATTCCGATGCACGCCCCTATCGCATGCAGCACGCCTCTGAATGCAACGTCACCATGCCATGCGACTTCTCGAACTACGCGCAAATCCCGAACCAGCGAAGAGAAGTGCGAGACTCATTGCAGATACACCGAACCAAGCAACTCTCCGTCGTCGCCAATACAAATATTGCGGCGTCTGATAGTCCCGTCAGCACTCGGATCGTTGGCGGCCGCCCCGCGGGCTGCCCCTCCTCATTCTGCGGTTGTGCCGCAGCCCTGCGCCTGTTTGGTCGCATCGTTCCGGAATTGAATCTCGCGGCAAACTGGCTGAGATTTCCGCGTACGTCGCCGGCACCAGGAATGGTCGCGGCAAGACGCGGGCACGTTTTCGTCCTCGAGCAGCACATCGGGGGCGACGTCTGGATGGCGTACGACGGCAACTCAGGTGGACGCGCAACGAGAATACACGCGCGTTCTTTGAGGGGGTACACGGTTGTGAATCCGCGCGCGACGCTGACTTGAATTTAACCCTTTATCGAATCGGCAACACGGTTGCCAAGCACCGGCATTCTTTCACCGGGACAGCGGCAATCTCTCGTCGCTGAGGCGCCGTTATTCTCTCCGGTCGAAACACGATCTAATGGCTCAACGCAATCATATTGGTTGGTCGGGGAGCTGGAGGCAAATGTGCTGGCGGCACCGATCGGCGGCCGTCAGCCCGACACCGTCAGGCGACGACAGAAGATCTCGCGCGCTCCCGCTCTCGCATCGCTCCCTGGATAGCCTTCTCAAGGGCAGCCTGATCGAACGGCTTCGACAGGCGGTGCAGATTGGAACGCGCGTCAATGGGAAGCTCCGCATACCCGGTGCTCAGGAGGATGACCATACCGGGACGCTCCACGACCACGGCTTCAGCAAGCTGCAGGCCGGTCATGACCGGCATCGCATAGTCGGTGACGACGAGTTCGATGGTCTGCGTGCGGCGGAGGAGATCCAATGCCTCTTCGCCCGAGCGTGCCTCGACCACCGCATGCCCGAGATCCTCCAGCATTGCCGCCGTATTCTCCAGCACGAGAGGGTCGTCGTCGACCAGAAGCACGGAAAGCCGGCGGTCGGCCCGAAGCATGGGTGCCGGGGACTCCGCGCGCGGCGCTGGCACCGCGGCCTCCTCCTCGGCTACCGGCAGCCAGATCTCGGCCGTCGTGCCCACTCCAAGGCGGCTCTTCAGGACGAGCCTGCCGCCGGACTGCTCGGCGAGGCCGTGAACCATCGATAGTCCGAGCCCGGTGCCTTTGCCGATACCCTTCGTCGTAAAGAACGGCTCCTGAGCGTGCTTCAGCGTTTCCTCGTCCATGCCGCAGCCCGTGTCGCTCACCGAGAACGCCACGTAGCGGGGAGCGCCAGCTTCGTGCTGCTCGTCTCTGGCGGAGATGGTTATCAGGCCACCGGCCGGCATCGCATCACGCGCGTTTACGGCGAGATTGAGGATGGCCAGTTCGAGCTGGTTGGCGTCAATCTTTACGTTTGGCAGGTCCAGCGGAAAGAGTGTGTCGATACGGACGCCTGCCTCGAATTTCAGCAGTGACGCCATGCCCCGCACCAGTGCGGCGATATCGACGACAGCCGGCTTGAGATCCTGTTTGCGAGCGAAGGCGAGCAAGCGCTGGGTTAGCAGTGCGCCCCGCTGCGCGCCTTGCATCGCGTTGTCCACGAGACGCTGTATCTTCGGATCGTCTGTTTGCAGGCGTTTTTTCAGAAGCTCGAGGCTGCCGAGAACGGCGGCGAGCAGGTTGTTGAAATCGTGGGCGACGCCGCCGGTAAGTTGACCGATGGTCTCCATTTTCTGCGACAGCGTCAGCGCTTCGCGTGCCCGATCCAGCGCTTCCTGTGCCCGCCTTCTCTCGCTGATGTCGCGCACGATCTTGGCAAACCCAGTGATCAAGCCGCTTTCGTTCCGTACCGCGACCAGGGTTGCCTCTGCCCAGAAACGGCTGCCATCCCGGCGCACGCGCCAGGCTTCCACTGCTGACTTGCCGTACCGCTCCGCCTCAAGGAGAGCACGTGCTGGCGCCCCGGACGCGCGGTCTTCGTCGGTATGAAGGATCGCGTAGCTGGTCCCTACGATGTCGTCGCCGTAACCCATCAGCCGGCGCGCCCCGAGATTCCAGTTTCCGACGGACCCATTCGGCTCGATCATGAACATGGCGTGATCGGCGATGCCCTCCACCAGGAGCCGAAAGCGTTCTTCACTTCGCCTCAGCGCGCTGGCCTCGCGTTGGGCGCGCTCCGCCGAGGCCCGATCGTAGACGGCAGCGGCAATCCCAATGCTCAGGATCAGGATGGTGGCGCCGGCGAGCAGAAATGCCAGCGGCGCCCGACCCACGAAATGTCCAGCGTGTCCCGCCATGGTGTTCGCAGGCTCGAACGAGGCACCTTCCATAGCCGCGTAATGCATGCCGGAGATCGCGAGACCCATGACAAGTCCTGCGAACAGTCGCTGCGTCGCATTCGTCTTGCGAAAGGCAAGCCAGAGCGCCACGACCGAAGCGCACATCGCGATCACGACCGAGAGCACGACCCACCGAGGATCGTACGCGACGGATGCCGCCATTCTCATCGCGCCCATGCCCGTATAGTGCATGCCGGATATGCCAAGCCCCATCGCCAGGCCGGACACCAGGAGCGCCTGCGGGCGTCTTCCGACCACGGCAAAGGCCGCGGCCGCGACAACAATGGGGACGACAAGCGATAGAAAGGTGAGGAATGGATCGTAGGAGATCTCGACCCCGGGCAGCCTGAAGGCCAGCATGCCGACGAAATGCATGGACCAAATGCCGCCGCCCATGGCGGTGGCCGCGGCAGCAAGCCAAGCCGGACGAGCCCGCCCGGACGCGGCACGCATCCGGGTCGCGAGGTCGAGCGCTGTGTAGGAGGCGAGCGCGGCGATCAGGATCGACAGCGCCACAAGAACGGGATCGTGAGAGGCCGTATGGTGATTCATTTCCACCAGATGGTAATGGAAATCCGGGGCAAATTCACCCTAGGTTGAATAGCGGCGCCGGGATCGAGGCCCGGCCGGCCGCGATCCGTGGCACCCTGTCGGCAAATTCAAGCTGGATCCAGCCGTCGGGGGGCTGTTTCCACCCTACCTTCCCTTGGGGATTTTGAACCGGACCAGGCCTGTGCTGGATCAGGCTCCGTGCACGGATCAACCGGAGGGGATCGTGCCGCTCACGCACCGCCCTGCAAATTGGGCAAGCCGGCCGCCTATTGCACCGCGAAGCCAATTGCGCCGCAACATTCAAAATGAGACTGCCCGTCAAGCCGCACGATGCGCCCATACGTGCACTGCATCCGACTTCGGTTAGCCTTCGTTCAACAGCCGGGCGCCTTTCGGGAGCCACGGCGCCGCGCCAATTCAGCGAAAAATTTGGCCATAGAGGGAGGAATGAAATGTTGAAATGCAGTGTGGGACTGATCGCGCTAAGCACCCTTTTCCTTTCAGGCGCGGCAATCGCCCAGGAAAAGATCAAGGTCGGCGTCACGGCAACGCTGGAAGGCACCTACACGGTGCTAGGCGAGGACGGCATGCGCGGCCACCAGACGGCGCTCAATGTGCTTGGCAAGAAGGTCGGCGACAAAGAGCTTGAATTCATCGTTGCTTCGACCGACGCGACGCCGGATTCCGCGGTGCGCGCTGTACGCAAGCTGATCGAGCAGGACAAGGTGCAGATCCTGCTGTCGCCGCTCTCCGGTGACGAGGGCATTGCGGTCAAGAACTTCGCCAAGACCCATCCCGAGTTGACCTTCATCAATGCGGCATCCGGCGCGCAAGAAACCACCTATGTCGATCCCGCCCCGAACTTCTTCCGCTACAACATGGACGGCGCGCAGTGGCAGGTCGGCCTCGGCAAATACGCCTATGAGGACAAGAAGTATCGCAAGATCGCGACCGTCGGCGAAGACTATTCCTTCATCTATACCCAGGTATTCGGCCTCGTGCTCGAATTCTGCGGCGCCGGCGGCCAGGTCACGAACCGGCAATGGGTGCCGCTCGGCACCAAGGATTTTGCCTCCGTCATCGCGGCGCTGCCCGACGATGTCGATGCAATCTATCTCGGCCTCGGCGGTGCGGATGCCGTCAACTTCCTGAACCAATACCAGCAGGCCGGCGGCAAGGCGCATCTGATGGGCGGCTCCATCATGATCGACCAGACCATCCTGTCCTCGAAGGGCAACGCCAAGAATGCGCTGGTCGGCACCATCGCGGCGAGCGGCCAGGCCGACACCTGGGAGGATCCAGGCTGGCAGAAGTTCGTGAAGGCATATCAGGACGCGTTTCCGCCCAACAAGCGCTTCCCGAGCCCGTCGCTTCTTGCGACCAACTATTACGGCTCGACCATGGCGCTGATCCTCGCGCTGCGCGAGGTCAATGGCGATCTTTCCAACAACCAGGCCAAGTACAAGGAGGCGCTGGCCAAGATCGAGATCGACGCACCGAACGGCAAGATCAAGCTTGACGCCAACCGCCAGGCGATCGGCACCAACTTCGTCACCGAGGTCGTCGATGACGGCAAGGGTGCGCTGTTCAGTAAAGTCGTGAAGGTGATCCCGAACGTGAACCAGACGCTCGGCTACGATCCGGCGGTGTTCGCCAAGATCGGACTGCCGAGCCGTACGGTCCCGGAATGTAAGAAGTACTGACGCATTTACCGGTCCTCGTTTCGCATGCTCTCCGGCAACCGGGAGCGATTTGCAGGCGCGATATCTTGCGCTCTTGCAATCTCGCCCCGGTTGTTGAACGCTGACTGAAAAGACAAGAACATTCAGGAGGGAAGGCATGAGCCGGGCGCTTGCCGTCTTTCACGGCCGGTTCGGTCGGGCGACGGTCTATCAGTTGAACCGCCCCTTCAACGTGCACGCACATCGCGAAGGTCATCTGATCTTCCATGTTGGCGGCCAGTCCGCATGCATCGACGTCTGTAACGGGCACTACGACCTTACGGAAAGCTCCATCGTTGCGGTCAATCCTTGGGAGCCTCACAATTTCCTGCCGTCAGATCTCGACGGTGGCGCGATCTTCTTCGTGCTCTACGTCAATCCGGAGTGGTTCGCCCCCGATGCGCCCGGCGCCGACCGCCTGCGTTTCGGCCGCACCCAGTTCAAGCGCACGGTCGCACTCGACAAGCACATCAGACGAACCGCAGCGCTTGTGTGCGGCGCACCGTCGCTCTCCAGCCTCGATGCCGAGCTGCGGCGGCTGATCGACATCTGCTACGACGAAAGCTGGCAGCAGGCCGAGATCGCGCGCGACGCGCGCACGGCCGGCGCCGTCACCGACTTCCGCGTGCGCAAATGCATCAAGCTGATGTCGGAAAGTCCGGGCGCCGAAATGGAGCTCGACACGATCGCGCGCGAATCCGGCCTATCGCGACCGCATTTCTACCGGCTATTCCGCACCCAGACCGGCGTCACGCCGCATCTCTACCTCAACACCCTGATCATGGAACAGGCGCTGGAAGCCCTTGTCGCCGGCGAAGCACCGATCGCCGACATCGGCTTCGACCTCGGCTTCTCCTCGCAAAGCGGCTTCACACGCTTCTTCACCGCCAATGTCGGGATGGCGCCGACCGATTACCGCCGCGCCGCCAAGGTTTTGCGGGCCTGACCGCGCGCGAAAAGATACTGACGATCAAACGCTCCCCTTGTGCCCTCGCTAAGATGGTCGGAACGCGATCCCGAAAAGAGGATCGCAAGTCCGGGAGGACGCACGTCCATGGCGAGGTACGCAGCCTACGCAAGGCTGTTCGACCAGCGTTCAAAACATGAGGCAGGGCGAGGTCGAAGCGGCCTGATCGCGCCCTCTTCCCGTTTGCGGGGGCGCGAGGCGGGGATGAGGCAGTTGACATGACGCGCTTCGTCGAACGTCATCCGGCCTGGGCCCTGATCGTGATCGTCGCGATCGCGCTCGCACTGTGGCTGACCTTGGCGGTGTGGCCGCCCGGACTTGAAGAGGCGATCGGCCGCAAGCGGGTCTTCCTGAACGCCGTGTTCAACGGCATCACGCTCGGCGGCCTCTACTTCCTTGTCGCCAGCGGTTTCACCCTGATCTTCGGCCTGATGCGCAACGTCAACCTCGCGCACGGCTCGCTGTATTTGTTCGGCGGCTATGTCGGCTACGCCATCAGCGCCTCGACCGGCTCCTGGCTCCTCAGCTTCATCGTCGCCTTCATCCTGACGGCGCTGGTCGGCGTCCTGCTTCAGCTCATCGTCTTCCGCCGCATGGAGGGCCAGGACTTGCGGCAGACCATGGTGACGATCGGTCTCTCGATCGTTTTCGCCGATCTCATGCTGTGGGCTTGCGGCGGCGACTTCTATCAGATCCAGACACCGAACTGGCTGATCGGCCCGATCGAGCTGCCGCTGGTCACTGCGGTGAAATCCTCGGGCGAACCGGTCTATCTCCGCTATCCCCTGGTCCGGCTGGTGATCTTCGCCGCGTCCGTCGTGATCGGCCTGGCGATGTGGCTCGGGCTCAACCGCACACGCATCGGCATGATCATCCGCGCCGGTGTCGACGATCGCGACATCCTGGCCGCGACCGGAGTGCGGATCCAGCTCGTCTTCGTGCTGGTCTTTGCGCTCGGTGCCGGGCTTGCCGGCATCGCCGGCGTCGTCGGCGGCACCTTCCAGTCTCTCTCGCCCGGCGAAGACATTCGCTTCCTGCTTGCCTCGCTCGTCGTCGTCATCGTCGGCGGCATGGGCTCGATCCCCGGTGCCGCGCTCGGCGCGCTCATCATCGGCCTCGCCGAACAGCTTGGTTCGGTCTACATCCCGACCTACGCCATCGTCGTGACCTTCCTGATCATGGTGCTGGTACTGGCAGTCCGGCCGCAAGGCCTGTTGGCGAGGCGCTGAGATGTCGCTCGCCCACGACGCCCGCGTCACCGTTCGTCCTGCCGCAGCGGCGCAGCGCCCCACGTTGCGCGGATGGCCGGAGATCAACAATCCTGCAGCCTGGATCGTCGCGGCCATTCTCCTGATCATGCCGCTGATCGCCAACGGCTTCTTCCTGATCGAGATCTTTGCGACCACGCTGATCCTCGGCATCATGGCGCTGAGCCTGATGTTCCTCGCCGGCTACGGCGGCATGGTCAGCCTGATGCAGCTCACCATCGCAGGCTTCTCCGCCTATATGGTCGCGGTGTTCGGCGTCAGCGGCAACGCCAATATCAGCCTGGGCTGGCCATGGTGGCTCGCGGTCCCGATGGCGCTCGCACTCGCGACCCTGTTCGGCACGCTTGGCGGCGCGCTGGCGGTGCGCACCGAGGGCATCTACACCATCATGATCACGCTCGCGATCGGCGCGGCGTTCTATTACTTCACCAATCAGAACTGGGCGATCTTCAACGGCCATACCGGCATCAACACCGTCGCCACGCCGCATTTCTGGGGCGTCAACTGGCGCGCCGACATTCCCTTCTATTATATCGTGCTCGCGGTTGCCGCGCTGTGCTACTTCGCCGTTGAATACATCTCCCGCGCACCATTCGGCCTGGCACTGCAAGGTGTGCGCGACAATCCCCGCCGCATGGCGGCGCTCGGCTTCAACGTCAATGCGCACCGCGTCGCCGCCTACGCCTTCGCGTCCTTTGTCGCGGCGCTGGCCGGCGTTCTCCAGGTCTGGAACTACCGGCAGATCTCGCCGGGATCCGTGAGCGTCGGCGCCTGCATCGACATCCTCATCATCGCCGTGGTCGGCGGCATCACGCGTCCCATCGGTCCGTTCATCGGCGCACTGATCTTCTTGCTGCTACGCACCTTCGCGCTCGACTTCCTGGTCAAGCTCGGGCTCGACGGCAACCGCTTCCGGCTGCTGATCGGCCTCGGTTTCCTCGCCATCGTCTTCTGGTCCTCGGACGGCGTGATCGGGCTCTGGCAGAGCTGGCGACAGCGCCAGCGATCCGGCGCGGCCCGTTCAAGCGAACGTCACGGCCGAGGATCTGGTCAAGGATCCGGTCATGGATAGCGTCGCGCAACGCCTCTCAGCCGTCGGCGCCGGCGCGGCGCTGGAGCTTCGCGGCGTGACGCGCCTGTTCGGCGCGCTGGCTGCGCTCACCGACGTCACCATTACCGTGCGCCCCGGCGAGCGGCGCGCCGTGCTCGGCTCGAACGGTGCCGGAAAAACCACCCTGTTCAACTGCATCACCGGCGATTTCCCGCCCTCCTCCGGCACCATCCGTTTCTTCGGCGAGGACGTCACCCACTTCCCGCCCTACGAGCGCATCCGCCGCGGCCTGCGCCGGACCTACCAGATCTCAGCGCTCTTTCCTGGTCTCACCGTCCAGGACAACGTCTACCTCGCCTGCCGCGGCGTCTCGCGCGGGCGCTTCTCGTTCCTCCGCCCCGGACAGAACGACGCGCTGATGAGCGCGGCCGATAATCTCGTGCAGGCCGTCCATCTCACAGGCGTGAAGGACCAGCGCGTCGCCGAGCTTGCGCATGGCCAGCAGCGCCAGCTCGAGATCGCACTGGCACTCGCCGGCGCGCCGCGCTTCGTGTTGTTCGACGAGCCGGCCGCGGGCCTATCTCCGACCGAGCGTGCCGAGCTGGTCGAGATCCTGACCTCGCTGCCGGCGCATATCGGCTACATCATCATCGAGCACGACATGGACGTAGCGCTACGCGTCGTCGAGAGCGTCACGATGATGCACAACGGGCGCATCTTCAAGGAAGGCCTGCCGCAGGAGATCGAGTCCGATCCCGAGGTGCAGGAGCTTTACCTCGGAGGCGGCCATGAATGAGGTCCGCCGCTCGGCCGCCGCCGCCCTCGAAGTCCGCGGCCTCGACGTCTACTACGGGCATTCGCATGCGCTGCAGGGCGTGGACCTGACGCTCGAAGCCGGCGTATTCTCGGTGGTCGGTCGCAACGGCATGGGCAAGACCACGCTGTGCAAGGCGATCATGGGGCTGGTGCCGGTCAGCGGCGGCTCGATCCGCTTCCGCGGCGACGACGTCACCCGGCGGCCGCCCGCCCACATAGCCCGGCTCGGCGTCGGCTACGTGCCGCAGGGCCGGCGGCTGTGGCGCTCGCTCAGCGTCGACGAGCATCTGCAACTTGCCGCGGGCCTGCGGCGCGGGGCGTGGACGGTCGAGCGCATCTACGAGACCTTTCCGCGATTGGCCGAGCGCAAGGATCATGGCGGCGGCCAGCTCTCCGGCGGCGAGCAGCAGATGCTGGCGATCTCCCGCGCGCTGCTCACCAATCCGCAGCTCCTGATCATGGACGAGCCGACCGAGGGGCTTGCGCCCGTCATCGTCGCCCAGGTCGAGGAGATGCTGGTACGGCTTGGCGAGGACGGCGACATGTCCGTGCTCGTGATCGAGCAGAACATCGGTGTGGCCACGGCCGTGTCGCGCAACGTCGCGATCATGGTCAACGGCCGCATCAACCGCATCATCGATTCCGCGCGCCTTGCCGCGGACCGGGAGTTGCAGCAGCGCCTGCTCGGCGTCGGCCTCCACGCCGAGCTCGAGCCCGCCGTCGACATGCCGGCGGCAGGCACCGGGGCGAAGGCCGCACCGCAGCCGTCCCGTCCAGGCGGCCCGATCCGTATCTACATCTCCAACCCAACACCGCCCACCCGATGGTCACAGCCGGTCCCGATCGCCCGCATCGAGGCCGCCGCCCGCACGCTCTCGACACAGGTGGCGCGTCTCGACGAGACCGCCCGGCGCCGGCGCGAGCCGGTCGCGGCGCAAACGCAGGGACCCCCGGTCGTGCTCGTCGTCGGCACGCTCGACACCAAGGGCACGGAGCTTCGCTTCATCCGCGACATCATCGCCGGGAGCGGCCTGCGCACGCGACTGGTCGATGTCTCCACCAGCGGCAGGCAAGCAACCAGCGACGTGTCCGCCCAGGAGATTGCCTTGAACCATGGGCGCGGCGGATCGGCTGTGTTCGGACCCGACCGCGGCGCCGCCGTCACCGCGATGGCCGAGGCCTTCGCCAGCTGGCTGCGACGCCAGAGCAATATTGCCGGCGTGATTTCGGCGGGCGGCTCGGGCGCAGCGTCACTGGTCGCGCCGGGGATGCGGACCCTCCCCGTCGGGGTGCCCAAGCTGATCATCTCCTCCGTCGCCTCCGGCGACGTCGGACCCTATGTCGGCCCCGCCGACATCACCATGATGCATTCGGTCACCGACGTGCAGGGCCTCAACTCGATCTCGCGTGCCGTGCTCGCCAATGGCGCCCATGCGCTGGCCGGCATGGTCAGGGCGCGCCTCGATCAGCACGCGCGGAAGGATCACGGCGATGGCGGATTGCCGTCGGTCGGCATCACCATGTTCGGCGTCACCACGCCGGCGGTGCAGAAGATCGCGGCCGACCTGCGCGAGGATTTCGAGTGCCTCGTCTTCCACGCCACCGGCGTCGGCGGCCGCTCAATGGAGAAGCTCGTCGATTCCGGGCAGATCGCCGGCGTCATCGATCTCACCACCACGGAAATCTGCGATCTCCTGATGGGTGGCGTGTTCCCGGCAACCGACGACCGCTTCGGCGCCATCACCCGCAGCCGCCTGCCTTACGTCGGCTCGGTAGGCGCGCTCGACATGGTCAATTTCGGCGCCCCGGACACCATTCCGGAGCGCTACCGCGGCCGCAAATTCCACGTCCACAACCCCCAGGTCACCCTGATGCGGACCACGGCGGAGGAAAACGAACGCATGGGCCGCTGGATCGCCGATCGGCTCAACCAGATGGACGGCCCGGTGCGCTTCTTCCTGCCCGAGGGCGGCGTCTCCGCGCTCGACGCACGAGGACAGCCATTCTGGGATCCCGATGCCGATGCGGCGCTGTTCCGCGCGCTGGAGCGGAACGTGCGGCAGACCGCCAACCGTCAGCTCATCCGCGTCCCCAAGAACATCAACGATCCCGAGTTCGCCTCCACCATTGTCAGCGCGTTCCGGACCTTGTTCGGCCGCACCGGGGCGCGCCGGAGACTAGCGAGGTGACCGATGGCCCGGTTTGAACGCGCAGAACTGTTGAAACGCTTCCGCGACATGGCAAAGCGCGGCGAGCCCATCATCGGCGGCGGCGCCGGCACCGGCCTGTCGGCCAAGTGCGAGGAAGCCGGTGGCGTCGATCTCATCGTCATCTACAATTCCGGCCGCTATCGCATGGCCGGCCGCGGCTCGCTCGCAGGATTGATGGCTTATGGCGACGCCAACGCCATCGTGCTGGAGATGGCCGGCGAAGTGCTGCCCGTCGTGACCAAAACGCCAGTGCTCGCTGGCGTCAATGGCACGGATCCGTTCCGCGACATGGACGTTTTCCTGGACCAGTTGAAGGCGCTCGGTTTCGCCGGCGTGCAGAACTTTCCGACCGTCGGCCTGATCGACGGCGTGTTCCGCGCCAATCTCGAAGAGACCGGCATGTCCTACGCGCTCGAGATCGACATGATCGCCAAGGCGCGCGAGAAGGACCTGCTGACGACGCCCTACGTCTTTACCGAGAAGGAAGCCGCCGCGATGGCGATCGCGGGCGCGGATATCATCGTCTGTCACCTCGGCCTGACGACCGGGGGCACCATCGGCGCGCAGACCGCGCCCAAACTCAAGGATTGCCCGGCGCGTATCGACACCTGGGCCTCCGCCGCGCTCAGTGTCAATCCGGACATTCTGGTGCTCGCCCACGGCGGACCGATCGCCGATCCGGACGACGCCGATTTCATCATGAAGAACACCCGCTACTGCCACGGCTTTTACGGCGCCTCATCGATGGAGCGGCTGCCGGTCGAGCGGGCGCTGACGGATCAGGTACGCAAATTCAAGGCGATCGGCGCGCGATAACGCCGGAAGGTCGAGGGAGGGAAATATGTCAGGGACTCTGGTCGGTGAATTGATCCTCTGGCTGATCGTCGCCATCGTGGTGATCGTGGTCGGCGTCTACATCGTGAACTGGCTCTACCATCGCTCGTCCAAGGAGACCTCATTCGTCCGGACCGGCCTGCTCGGCGAGCGCGTCGTGATCAACGGCGGCGCGTTCGTGCTGCCCTTCATCCACGACTACACGCCGGTCAACATGAACGTGCAGCCGATGGGCATCGTGCGCTCCCGGCAGGACGCCGTGATCACCCGGGACCGCATGCGCGTCGACATCGAGGCCGACTTCTATGTCCGCGTTCAGGCGACCCGCGAAGCCGTGTCCATCGCCGCCGCGACGCTCGGCCGCCGCACCATGGAGCCCGAGAAGCTCCACGCCCTCCTCGCCGGCAAATTCATCTCCGCGATCCGTTCGATTGCCTCGGAGATGACCCTGGAGCAGATGCACGAGCAGCGCGGCGAGTATGTCGCCCGCGTCAAGGCGAACGCGGCTGAGGCCCTCGCTCAGAACGGACTCGAGCTGGAATCCGTCGCGATCACCGATCTCGACCAGACCGATCTCGAATTCTTCAACCCTTCGAACCGCTTCGACGCCGAAGGTCTGACACGCCTGATGGAGGACATCGAAGCCAAGCGCAAGCTGCGCAACGACATCGAGCAGGATTCGATGATCAAGATCCGCTCCCGTAATCTTGAGGCCGAGCGACAGGCCCTCGAGATCGAGCGTGAAAGCGAGACGGCGCGCCTCGAGCAGGAGCGTGACATCGAGATGCGCCGCGCCCTGCAACGCACCGAGGTCGCGCGTGAGCGGGCCCTGCGCGAGACCGAGGCCGAGCAGGCGCAGATTTCCGCGCGGGAGACCATCGAGAAGGCACGCATCGCCAACGACCAGGCGATCGCGGAAGCCCGTATCGCCTCGGAGCGCGAGACCCGCCAGCGGGAGATCGAGCGCACCCGCACCATCGAGGAGAAGGAACTGCTCGCCCGCGAGGAGGTCGAGAAGACCCGGATCGCCAACCAGCGCTCGATCGACACCAGCCGCATCGCCTCCGAGCGCGAGGTGCGCCAGCATGAAATCGAGCGGATGCGCACTATCGAGGAGGCCGAGATCGCCGCCCGCGAGGCGATCGAGAAGGCGCGTATCCAGCAGGACCGGGTGGTGACCGACGCCCGTATTGCCAATGAAGAAGAGACACGGCGCCGTGAGATCGAGCGGACCCGCGCCGTCGACGAAGCCGAGATCGCCGCCCGCGAAGCGACCGAAAAGGCCCGCATCGCCCAGACCCTGATTGTCAATGTCGAGCGCATCGCGTCAGACGAGCGCACCCGCGCGCTTGAGATCCAGCAGGTGCGCACGATCCAGGAAGCCGAGATCGAGGCCCAGCGCGCGGTCGAGGCCGCGCGCATCGCCCGCGAGCGGACGCTTGCCGCCGAGCGCATCGCCGCCGAGCAGAACACGCGGCAACTGGAGATCGAGCGCAACCAGGCCCTCGATGTCGCCGGCATCAGCGCGCGCGAAGCCACCGAAGCCTCCCGCATCGCTCAGGAGGAGCGAGTTCGTTCTCTCGAGATCGCCCGCAACCGCGCCGTCGAGGAAGCCGACATCGCCTCGCGGGAAGCGATCGAGGCGGCGCGCATCGCGCAGGAGAAGGCCATCGCGGCCGAGCGGATCCAGGCCGACAGGGAGACCAAGGCGCTGGAGATCGAGCGGACCGCCGCAGTCGAGGCGGCTGACCTCAAGCGGCGCGACGTGATCGAGCGCCAGCGCATCGGCGTCGATCTCGCGCTGGAGTCCGAGCGGATCAATTCGTCCAAGAAGCGCGAAGTGCTCAATATCGAGCAGAAGAAGGCAATCGAGATCGCGGACGAGGACCGCGTCATCGCGCTCTCCACCAAGCGCTCGGAACGCATCGACGCCGACCGCCAGGTCAAGCAGGCCGAGATCGTCGCACGCAAGGACGTCGAGACCACTGACGTCTCGCGCGAGCAGGCGCTGGAGGCGGCGCGGATCGAACGGCGCCGCTCGATCGAGCAGCTCGAGGTCGCCCGCGTCCAGTCGCTCCAGGAAGCCGAGATTGCCGCGCGCGAGGAGGTCGAGCGCGCCCGCATTGCCTCCGATCGCGGCCTGGATGAAGCCCGCATCGGCCGTGAGCGCGAGCTGCGGAAGCTCGAAGTCAATCGCGAGAAGGAGGTCGAGACCGTTCTGATGGAGAAGGCGATCGCGATCCACCTGAAGTCGCTGGAAGAATCCGCCGCCCGGGCCTCGGCCGAGGAAGCGCGGATACATGCGACGGAGGCCACCGAGCGCGTCATCACCGCACGTGAAAATGAGATCGCCAGGCGTCGCAAGAGCGTGGAAATCGTGATCGCCGAGAAGAAGGCCGAGGAGACCCGAATTGGAGCCGAAGCCGAGCGCGTGCGCGCGGCCGTCGAGGCCGAGGCGCAGCGGCTGCTCAACGAGGCCGAGAACGTGCTGACCGACCAGGCTCGCTACTCGCTGTTCCGCAGAAAGCTGCTCGACCGCATCGAAGGCATCGTGCGCGAGAGCGTCAAGCCGATGGAGAAGATCGAGGGCATCCGCATCCTCCAGGTCGACGGCCTCAACGGCAACGGCCATGGCGGCAATGGCGGCCGCAGCGCCACCGACGAGGTGATCGATTCGGCGCTACGCTACCGCGTGCAGGCGCCGCTCATCGATTCGCTTCTGGCGGATATCGGCGTCGAGGGCGGCAGCCTCGCCAAGATGCCGGGCCTGATCCGCGAGGCCCGCGACATGCAGGGCATCAAGGAGTCCGCCCGCAAGGGCGGCGGTGGAGGCGGAGGCGGCGATAAGCCGGCTGCAGCTCCCTCGCCTTCCACCGAGGGCGAGCCGCCCGCGGAGCGCAGCCCCCGGAAGAAGAGCTGAGGTCGCATCATGGCCCGCGTCTATGTCTCAACCGTCGTCAATGCGCGCAACGATCGCGTCTGGGCGCGGGTGCGCGACTTCAACGGCATGCCGAACTGGCATCCCGCGATCGCGGAAAGCCGGATCGAGGGCGGCGAGCCCTCGGACAAGATCGGCTGTGTCAGGGATTTTCGCCTGCGCAACGGCGACCGCATCCGCGAGAAGCTGCTCGGCCTTTCCGACTACG
The DNA here is from genome assembly GCF_023073075.1 of Bradyrhizobium sp. 61. Taxonomy (NCBI): domain Bacteria; kingdom Pseudomonadati; phylum Pseudomonadota; class Alphaproteobacteria; order Hyphomicrobiales; family Nitrobacteraceae; genus Bradyrhizobium; species Bradyrhizobium sp. 61. Next base: position 161,184 of record NZ_JADPIU010000064.1, read on the forward strand.
ACATGTTCTGCACCTATTCGATCCTGGAATCCCCCATGGGCGTCGAGAATTACGTCGCGACGTTGCGGCTGACGCCGGTCACCGACGGCGACCAGACCTTCATGGAGTGGACCGCCGAGTTCGACTGCGCACCCGAACGGGAAGCGGAGCTCGTCGGCAATATCGGCGGCGGCGTGTTCCAGGGCGGCTTCGACGCCCTCAAGCGCCAGTTCGGAGGGTGAACTCCGTGCCGCACATCGTCAAGAGCACGATCCTGGATACACCCACCGATGCGGTGTGGGACGTGCTGCGCGATTTCAACGGACACGATCGCTGGCATCCGGCGGTCGCGACCTCCACGATCGAGCGCGCGCACTCCCCTGACAAGATCGGCTGTGTCAGGCGCTTCAAGCTGCAGGACGGATCGGAGCTGCGCGAGCAATTGCTGGCGCTCTCCGATCTCGAGCAGACCTTCAGCTACTGCCTGCTCGATACGCCGGTGCCGATGTTCAACTACGTGGCGCATGTCCGCCTGCTGCCGGTGACCGACGGCGATCGCACCTTCTGGCACTGGGAGTCGCGCTTCAGCACCAGGCCGGAGGACCGCGATCGCATCGTCCACATGGTCGCGGAAGACATCTATCAAGCCGGCTTCGAGGCGATCCGCCGGCACCTGAAGGAGGCGGCATAGCAATGGCCGTGACAATCAAGACTTTTGCCAGCACCAGCGAAGCGGCCGGCGCGCTGTCGGCAGATCGCGGCGCACGCTATCTCGGCGGCGGCACGCTGGTGATGCGGGCGCTGAACGAGGGTGACGTCTCCGTCTCGACCGTCATCCGCGCCAGCGACCAGGCCCTGACCCGGATTGACGCGTCGGGCCCGCGTGTGACGCTCGGGGCCGGCATCACCTTCGCAAAAATCCTCGCCGAGCGCGACCTCGGCTTCCTGCACGCCCCTGCCCGCTCGATCGGCGGACCTGCGGTGCGCAACATGGGCACGGTCGGGGGCAACCTGTTCGCGCCAAGTCCCTATGGCGACTTCACGGTGGCGCTGCTTGCGCTCGATGCCACCGTCGCCGTGCAGGGCGGCTTTGGCACGCGCGACATCGCCATCGAAGAGTTCTTGCAGTCGCGCGAGCGGCAGGCCGGCACGCTGGTGCTCTCGGTGTCCTGCGCACGGCCGGCGAGCGCGGACGCCTTCCGCTACCACAAGGTCGCCCGTATCAAGCCAAAGGGCGGCTCCGTCATTACGCTCGCAGCCCATCTGCCGATCAGCGGCGGACGGATCGCCGGGGCACGGATCGCGCTGGGCTCGATGGCGCCGACCCAGATTCGGGCACGCGCCGCCGAGCGTGTGCTCGAGGGACGTTCGCTGGATGCCGCGACCATCGGAGCTGCGGCGTCCGCCGTTACCGAGGGCACCTCACCCTTCGACAATGCGCTCGGCAGCGCCTGGTATCGCCGCGAGATCGCCGGCGTCCACCTGCGCCGTCTCCTCTCGGGTCAGGAATAGCTCGTCATGGCCAAGACCGCCCTGCAATTTCGTCATAACGGCCGCGACGTCGCGATCTTCGTCGATGGCGGCACCAATCTGCTGGTCGCTCTGCGCGAACTGATCGGCGATATGACGCCGAAATTCGGCTGCGGCCAGGGCGGCTGTGGCACCTGCAGTGTGCTGATCGACGGCGAGCTGCACCTGTCCTGCCTGACGCTGGCGGAGACCGTCGCCGGCCGATCGGTGGAGACGCTCGACGGCCTCAAGCAGGGCCCGAACCTGCATCCGCTCCAGCGCGCCTTCGCCGACAGTTTTGCCGCCCAATGCGGCTATTGCACGCCGGGCATGCTGATGGCCGCAAAGGCGCTGCTCGATCGCAATCCGCAGCCTAGCCGCGCCGAGGTCGTCGAGGCGATCTCCGGCAACATCTGCCGCTGCACCGGGTACGAACCCATCATCGATGCCATCCTCGCCGCTTCGGGCGGCCGGGCCAGTGCCTAAAGGATCTTGTCATGCTGGAACTGCGCAAGGACATTTTCGCCGACGAGCGCGACGACAATCTCAATGAGATCGGCAAGGGCACGCAGCGGCAGGACATGCTCGGCCATGTCACGGGCACGTCGAGCTATTTCAACGACCACAAGCTTCAGGGCATGCTGCATCTGAAGGTGGTCCGCTCGACGCAGGCGCACGCGCGGTTGCGCCATATCGACACCACGGAAGCCGAACGCTCGTCCGGCGTACGCCGGATCATCCGCGGCGCCGACGTGCCGCGCAATCTCAACACGCTTCTCAGCCTCATCAACTTCGGCAAGGACGACGAGCCTACGCTGGCGGCGGACAAGGTCCGCTACAAGGGCGAGCCGGTCGTCGCCATCGTCGCGGACAGCGAGCGCGAGGCGTTCGAGGCGATCGCAAAGGTGCGGATCGACTACGAGCCGCTGCCGGTCGTGCTCGACGTCGAGGACGCGCTCAAGGCCGGGGCGCCCGTCGTCAACGAGACCTATCCGAAGAACGCCTTCATCTATCACGACGTCCATGATCACCAGAAGCTGCGCTTCGGCGATGCCGACGCTGCGCTCGCGACCGCCGACCACGTGCTCGAACAGCGCTACCAGATGTCTCCGATCGAGCACGCGCCGACCGAAACCAATGGCGCGATCGCCGCGCCCGACACCAACGGGCGCTACGTCGTCTACACCTCGACGCAGGCGCTGTTCTTCTCGGTCGACACCTGCGCCAAGATCCTGGACCTGCCTTCCAACACCTTTCACTTCATCGGCGGCACGGTCGGCGGCGGCTTTGGCGGCAAGGTGGATACGCTGACCGAGCCACTCGCGATCCTGGGCGCGATGCTGACCGGGCGTCCCGTCCGCTACGTGTTCGGGCGCGAGGAGGAGATGCAATACGGCCCGCCCCGCGGGGCCGAGCGCATCTACATCAAGGACGGCGTGATGCGGGATGGCCGTGTCATCGCGCGAAAAATCCGCGCCTATTTCGACAGCGGCGCCTATACGAGGCTGTCCAGCTACGCCGCCGTGAAATGCGCCGCGCATCTGCCCGGGCCCTACACGATCCCCAATGTCTATGGCGACGTCTATTGCGTCTTCACCAACCGGACGCCCGCGACGGCGATGCGCGGTTTCGGCGTCACCGCGATGGATTTTGCGATCGAGTGCCAGATGGACAAGCTGGCAAACCTCGTCGGCATGGACCCGATGGAGTTCCGGATCCTCAATGCCTATCGCGACGGCGACATGAAGGCGCATCGGCGCGAAGCCAAGAACACCGCGCTGATCGAATGCGTCCAGGTCGCCGCCGAGAAGGCGAAATGGCCGATCCGCGAGGAGTTCAAGCGAGCGTCGTCGCGCAAGGACGGCGGCGGCAGCCGCGCCGTGATCCCGCCGACACCCACGGATTCGCGCAGCCGGCCGGCCGCGCCAGTCCAGCAGCGCACCAGCTATGACCGGCTCCCGCCCACCGTCACCCGCGAACCACCGCGTGAGCCGCCGCCCCCTGCGCCGTCGCCACCTCCACCGCGGCCGGCCGCGCCCTCGCATGGCGCGCCCCGCTTCTCCTCCGTGTTCGGCACCAGGAGGCGCTGATGACCCGGCATCGCGGACGCGGCATGGCGTCGATCAACTATCCCATCGGCATGAATCTCGGCGGCGATCCCAGCCAGGCGTTGGTTCATTCCAATCCGAGCGGCAAGTTCACGGTGGCGCTGTCGTCGATCGACCTCGGCCAGGGCATGAAGTCGGTGACGCGGCAGATCTGCGCGGAGACGCTGGGCGTTCCTGTCGAGGACGTCTATGTCGACACCGCGGATTCCGACACCGGTCCGCATTGCATGGGCTCCTTCGCCTCGCGCGGCACCCATCGCGTCGGCAATGCCGTGATGGCCGCGGCGCGCGAGGCACGCGGCGTGATGATGGAGGCGGCCGCCGAGGAGCTCGAGGTCAACGCCGCCGATCTCGAAACCGACGGACGCGGCAACATCCACGTCAAGGGTGCGCCGCATCGCTCGATCTCGACCAAGGACGTCGCCATCGCCGCCCAGTTCAAGCAGGGCAAGACCATCTCCGGCCGCGGCATATTCCTCGTGCCCCTGTCCAACGTCGACCCCGAAACCGGCGAGATGTCGCCGGCGACCTGCTACGCCCATGCCTGTCTCGTGGCGGAGGTCGAGGTCGACGACGAGACTGGTGAAGTCGCGATGGTCCGCATGGACTCCGCCTATGAGCTCGGCCGCGCGCTCAATCCGCGCCTGGTCGAGCAGCAGCTCGTGGGCGGCGCCTGGATGGGCATCAGCCACGCGCTGTACGAGACCACGGAGCCTCACTATCCCGACCCTGTTCACGGCCCCCGCGACTTCGTCGAATATCTGATGCCCGGCCCGGGTGACATTTGCCCGCACGATATCGCCGTGCTGGAGCGCCCCGCGCCAGATGGCCCGTTCGGCGCCAAAGGACCGGGCGAAATGTGCGCCAATCCCGTGCTGCCGGCTGTCGCGAATGCGATTTTCAACGCCGTCGGCGTACGCATCGACGATCTGCCGATTACGCCGGAAAAGGTGCTGCGCGCGATCAAGACCCAGGGCGGCGCGCGGCCACAGGCGCGACGCTGAGACTGGCCATGGCAGTTCGCAGCAACATCGTTGGCATCGACAGCCCCGAGGCGCTGGAGAAGGCGCTTCGGGCAGCCTATTACCTCGCCGATGAAGGGCTCGCGACCGCAGCCTATCTCGGCCTTGCCCTCGGCAAATCGCTCCTGCTCGAAGGCGCCCCCGGCGTCGGCAAGACCGAGGCCGCGAAAGCCATCGCCGCCGTCCTCGGCCGCCGCCTCATCCGCCTGCAATGCTACGAGGGCATCGACGCCTCGGCCGCGCTCTACGAGTGGAACTATCCACGCCAGATGCTAGCGATCCGCCAGGCCGGCGACGAGAGCATCGACATCTATGGCGAAACGTTTCTGATTGAGCGGCCGATGCTGGCGACGCTCCGCGCGCCCGATTCCACCGTGCTGCTGATCGATGAGATCGATCGCGCCGACCAGGAATTTGAGGCGTTCCTGCTCGAATTTCTCTCGGACTTCCAGATTTCGATCCCCGAACGTGGCACGGTGCGCGCTGCCGAACGTCCTGTGGTCGTGCTGACGTCGAATCGGACGCGCGACCTGCACGAAGCCTTGCGCCGCCGCTGTGTCTATCACTGGATCGACTATCCCACTGAAGAGCGGGAGGCGCGTATCGTGATGCTGCGGGCCTCCAGCGTCGCCGAGGCGACTGCGCGGGCCGTCGTCGCGGCCGTCGGCAAATTGCGCCGCGAGCCGCTCAGCAAGGCACCGGGCATTGCAGAGGCCGTCGACTGGGCTGAAGCGGCGACGCTCCTTCACAAGGGCGGTGCGCGCTGGCCCGACGCCTTCAAGCGCTCGATCGGCGTGGCGCTGAAAGACGAGGAAGACCTGCACTTCATCTCGCCGCGGCTCGACGTCATGCTCGCGGAGGCAACCGCATGAGCATCGAGCCGGAGCTTCCGCGCGCCGCCCGCATCTTCGTCTCCTTCGTCGCGCTGCTGCGCGCCAACGGCTTCGCCGTCGCTCCCGAGCAGACCACCTCCTATCTCGCCGCGATCGAGCTGCTCGGGCCGCGCGACCTCAACGACATCAGGCAATCGGCGCTGGCCACGCTCGCCCCGCCACCCGAGCGCCGCACGACCTTCGACCGGCTGTTCGACCTGCACTTCCGTGGCAGCGAAGCCATCGAACATGTCGATGACGGCGAGGACGACGAGACTGTCCGACTCCAGGAAGAGGGCCGCGGCGAACAGGAACCCCTGTTCTCCGACGAAGCCAACGAATCCGGCCTCGCCGCGACGCGCACCGAGGCGCTAGTGGAGCGCCGCTTCGCCCAGCTCTCCGCCACCGACGCGCTCCGCCGCCTGGCGCGCGAGGCCCCCCGGCGCCTGCCGCAGCGGCGCGGCCACCGGCGCATGCGCGCCCGCCGCGGGCCGTTTGCCGACCTGCGCCGAACCCTGCGCGACAGCGTGCGGAGCGACGGCGAGATCCTGCGGCTCGGGCACCTGAAGCGGCGCCAGCGCCGACGAAAACTCCTGCTGCTGATCGACGTCTCCGGCTCGATGAAGACGCGCACCGAGGAGAACATGAAGCTCGCGCATACGCTGGTGCAGGCCGCGCCCAATGTCGAGGTCTTCACCTTCGGCACGCGGCTGACCCGCGTCACCCGCCCGTTGCGTCTCAAGCGTCGCGAGCAAGCGCTGAACGCGGCGGCGCACCTCGTCAGCGACTGGGATGGCGGCACCCGCATCGGCGACGCGCTGCAAGCCTTCCTCGCGGTGCCGCGGTTCGGCGGTTACGCGCGAGGCGCGGCCGTCATCGTCGTGTCGGACGGGCTGGAGCGCGGCGAAGTCGATGCGTTGCGCGACGCGGTCGCAAAGCTGTCGCGGCGCGCCTGGCGCGTGAGCTGGCTGACGCCGCTCGCGACGGGCCCGGACTTCCGCCCGCAGACCGAGGCGCTGGTGGCCATCCAGCGCTTCGTCGATGATCTCGTGGATGGCGGTTCAAGCGCGTCGATTGTCGCGCACATTCTGACGTTGGGACGGAGGAGAGCGGCGTGAGCGACATTGTCGACGGCCATCATCACATCTGGCGGCAGGCCGACCTGCCCTGGCTGACCGGCCCGATGCAGCCGCGCATCTTTGGACCCTACGAGCCGATCCGTCGCGATTATCCGATCCGGGAATATCTCGACGACCTCGAGGGCACCGGCGTCACCCGTTCGGTCTATGTCCAGACCAACTGGGCCAACGACCGTTTCGAGGATGAAGCCGCCTGGGTCCAGCAGACCGCCGACGAGGACGGCTGGCCGCATGCCATCGTCGCCTACGCCGATTTCGCCGTCGACGACGTGCGCCCGCAGCTCGATCGCCTGAAGCGCTATCCGCTCGTGCGCGGCGTGCGCATGCAGCTGCACTGGCACGACAATCCGCTCTATCGCTTCGCGGCCAAGCCCGATCTCTGCGTCGATCCCATGGTCCGCCGCAACATTGCGCACCTGGCCGACTACGGCTGGAGCTTTGACCTCCAGGTCTTCACGCCGCAGATGCCGGACGCGGCGCAACTCGCCGAGTCCTGCCCAAGGGTGACCTTCATCCTCCAGCATGCCGGCATGCTGGAGGACCTCTCGCCGGCGGGCCGGGCCGCCTGGCGCGCCGGGATGGCCCGGCTCGCGGTCTGTCCGAACGTGGTCTCGAAACTCTCCGGGCTCGGCACCTTCATCCATCGCAACGATCCCGCACACATCGCGGCAGTCCTTACCGATACCGTCGCGATTTTCGGCGCGGAGCGCTGCCTGTTCGGCTCCAATTTTCCGATCGAGAAATTATGGACCAGCTATCGGGAGCTCGTCGACGCCTTTCGTGCGGCGGCCGCGAAGCTGACGCCCCAGCAACAGGACGCAATTTTCAGGACGACGGCGACGCGCGTCTACCGGCTTTGACAGACAAGAACAGAACAGGGAGGGAAACGAATGGCGCTGGAGATCAAGATCCTGGACTATGGCGATATCGAGCTGGAATCGAGCTTTCTGGTCCTCGGCCGCGACTGCGGCCGCACACGCCGCGTCCTCACGCTCGGCTTTTTGATCCTCGGCGGCAAATATCCGGTCGTGGTCGATACCGGTTACCGCTCCAACCAGATCATGGAAACGCTTGGGATGCGCGGCCTGCAATACCACGAGCACATGATCGAGAACCAGCTCGCCCGCCACGGAGTGCGCATGGGCGACGTCCGCTTCGTCTGCCACACCCATCTGCACATCGACCACGCCGGCAAAGACGATCTGTTTCCGATGAACACGACCGTCGTCCTCAACCGGAAAGAACTCGAATATTCCGTCTCCGGCTTGATGCATCCGCAATATCCGGCGCCCGACATCAAGCATCTCATCGACCGACTGCACACCAAGAGTGCGCTGCGCTTCCTCGACCTCGAGATCACAGGTCCTATCGAGCTGATGCCCGGCGTCTATTGCGATGCGGCCAATGCACATACCGAGGGATCGATGAACGTCATCGTCGAGACTGCCGACGGGATCGCGACGATCTGCGGCGACGTGATCTACGACTTCAACGACCAGATCGTCACGCCCTTCAACGAGATCCACGACTGGGAGCCGCGGACGACGGGAAACCACGGCACCAGCAAGCGAGCCGAGAAGGCCTCGATCAAGAAGCTGCTCAGCAATTCGCGCTATCTGCTGCCGGTGCACGACAGGCCGGCCAAGATCGAGGGCGGCATGGTTGTTGGACGGCTGCACGACCAGGTCCCCGGCCCGATCGTGCAGTCGCTGCCCGCGCGCAACTGGTTCCCTGCCTGACGTGAGCTGAGGATATCGACCGATGACGCACGTTACCTTGCGCTCCGAATTCGAGACCCTGATCGACCCCTACGCGCCGGTCGCGCAGGTCGGAACGGGCTTTGACTTCACGGAAGGGCCGATCTGGCATCCGGTCGATCATTATCTCCTGTTCTCGGACATGCCGGGCGACGTGCGGCGGCGCTGGGATGCGCGGCGCGGCGTCGCGGAGGTCAAGCGCCCGTCGAACAAGTGCAATGGCATGACCTATGATGCCGAGCTCAATCTGATCGTCTGCGAGCATGCGACCTCGTCGCTGATCCGTGAGCGGCCGGACGGGCGGCGCGAGGTGCTGGCCTCGCACTTCCAGGGACAGGAGCTCAACAGCCCCAACGACGTCTGCGTGCACTCCTCCGGCGCCATCTATTTCTCCGATCCCTGGTATGGCCGCATGCCGGTCTATGGTGTCGAGCGGCCGCGCCAGCTCGGCTTCCAGGGCGTCTATCGCGTCATGCCGGGCGGCGAGCCGAAGCTCGTGGTGGACCGCAATTTGTTCGACCAGCCGAACGGGCTGTGCTTCTCGCCCGACGAGAAACTGCTCTATGTCAACGACACCGTGCAGGCGCTGATCCGCGTATTCGACGTCAACGGCGACGGCTCGTTGTCGAACGCGCGTGTGTTCGCGAGCAGCATCCGGTCCGAGCTGGAGCCGGGCCTGCCCGACGGCATGAAGTGCGACCAGCATGGCAATGTCTGGGTCACCGCGCCCGGCGGCGTCTGGGTCTATTCACCGCGCGGCGAGCTGCTGGGGAAGGTCCGCGTGCCTGAGCTCGTCGCCAACCTTGCCTGGGGTGGCCCGGATTTCCGCACGCTCTATTTGACGTCGACGCATTCGGTCTATGCGATCCCGACCAAGGCCGGGCCGCGCCACGAGCCCTATATGAGCGGCAAACGCGGCAGCGGCGGCGCAAGCGCCGGCCCCGCGGCTGCGGCGCCCATCCTGGCCGACGGCGAGATGCGGCTCGATCCGAGCCGCTGCGCCATGATCATCCAGGATCTTCAGAACGACGTCATCATGGATGGCGGCGCATTCGCCGAGTCAGGCGCACCGGATCATGCGAAGCAACAGCATGTGGTCGAGAACGTCCGGCGCTTGGCGGAGACAGCTCGCGCGCGCGGCGTCGCCATCATCCACGTCTGGTTCGTGGTCGAACCCGGCGCCCCCGGCGTGACGCTGAACGCACCGCTGTTCGAGGGTCTCGTCGACAGCAAGGCGATGGTACGCGGCAGCTGGGGCGCCGCCCCGGTCTCCGGCCTCGAGCCGCGGCCCGGCGATTTCGTCGTCGAGAAGATGCGGATGAGCGCCTGGGAGGGCACCCGGCTGGAGACGATCCTGAAAGCCACCGGCCGCGACATGATCATCAACACCGGCGCATGGACCAACATGTCGGTCGAGCACACCGCGCGCACTGGCGCCGACAAGGGCTATTTCATGATCGTGCCGGAAGACTGCTGCTCGACCATGAATGCCGACTGGCACTCCGCCTCGATCAACTTTGCCATGCAGAACGTCGCCGTCGTCACCCGGGCGGATGCCGTCATCAGAGCGCTGGGATGAGTGGTGGCAAAGCTTTTGCACCTCTCCTGCTCGCCCCGCGCCGACTCCGAGTCGAGCGCCGGCGCGCGCGTCTTTCTTGACGGGTTTCGGCAGGCCCGTCCGGACTGGGATATCGACGTCGTGGATCTCTGGCGCGAGCGGCTGCCGGAATTCGCAGGTCCCATCGTCGAGGCCAAATATGCGCGGATGAAGGCACAGCCCTTCAACGACGCGCAACGGGACAGCTTTGCGGAGGCCGAGCGGATGGCGCTGCGCTTTTCACTGGCCGATCGGGTGCTGATCTCGACGCCAATGTGGAACTTCAGCATTCCCTACAAGCTCAAGCAATGGTTCGATGTCATCGTCCAGCCCGGGCTCACCTTTCGGTTCGATCCCTCCCTGGGATATCTCCCGCTGCTGAAGGACCGGCCGACCACGGTGATCCTCGCCAGTGGCAGTGATTTCGCCACCGGAATGAACCGCGGGCGCATCGACATGGCAACGCCTTACCTGCGGGAAATTTTGCGCTTTATCGGTATCAGCAATGTCCGTTTCGTGCCGATCGGGCCAACCACCGGACCGCAACAACCCATCGAGGCTGCCCGCGAAAGAGCCCATCAGCACCTCGCAGCAATGGCAGCGAACTTCTGAGCACCGTTGAGGCCGCTGCGTCGCTTCGCGACATCTATCGAAGCAAGCTGCGTATCACCTGCGAACGCGAATCACGGCAGATTGTCCCGCAGAAAAATATCGATGCGGATGCGTTCCTGGTCGGGGCTGATGGGCTCACCCGAACAATGCGCGAGCAGAACTCGCGCAGCAGATCGCGCCTCGTGACCGGGATCCTGGTTGATGATGGCATCGAGCGTGCCACGGACCAGGAAACGCCGCGTGTACTGGGTCAGCTCGTGCGTGATCCAGACCACCTCACGCGCGCGGCCCGAGGTCTCCAGCGCATTGGCGATGCCGCGGTTCCCGGCGCCGCAGCAGTAGATGCCGCGGAGATCGGCGTGGCGCGCCAGCAGCGCGGCCGTGAGCTCCCGCGTGCGCTCGCTGTCGTCGCGACCTTCGATCACCGGCAGCGCGAGCAGGTTCGGATACTCGCTGGACAGGATCTGGTGGAAGCCGAACTGCCGCTCGGTGTGATCGCGCAGCGATAACGATCCCGCGATCACGGCAACCTTCCCTTCGCGGCCGGCGAGGAAACGACCCATCAGCGTTGCCGCAGTTCGCCCCGCGGCCGGGTTGTCGATACCGACATAATGCAGCCGCCGCGAGCTCGGCGCGTCCGACACAAGGGTCACCACGGCGACCCCGCGCGCGGCGAGCTCGTCGATCGCGGCGCGCACCCTGGGATGGTCCAGTGCGATGACGGCGACGCCCTGATAGGCCGGCGACAGGTTTTCCAGCGCACCGGCGAGCACATCCGGATCGAACACGTCGACATGGAGGATATCGATGAAGCCGCGGTGGCCGGCGAGCCAGTCCGCGGTGCGTTGGACCTGCTCGGCCAGGTTGGTCATGAAGCTGTTGCTGCCGCTCGGCAGCACGAAGGCGAAGCGGAACGTCTGCCCGCGGGCGAGCCGCGCGGCCGCGACGTCGCCCCGATAGCCGAGTTTTGCCACCGCAGCCTCGACACGTGCGACGGTCTTGGCGCGCACGCCCTCGCGCCGGTTGACGACGCGGTCGACGGTTGCGAGCGAAACGCCCGCCGCACGCGCGACGTCCTCCAGCGTGGCGCGAACCGCCGGCTGCGTCGCACCGGCTGTCATTCGCGCGCGGCCCACAGCATGCCGCGGGTCATCAACGTTCGGATCTCCGGTACGTCGAGCTCATAAGCGCGGTGGCCGAGCGAGGAGTAGAACACCCTGCCCGCGCCGTATCGCTTCTTCCAGACCACAGGCATCACCACGCCGTCGATCCAGGGCGCGTGCTCGCCGGTGAAGGTCGTCGTCGCCAGCACCTCGTTGGCGGGGTCGACATGCATGTAGTACTGCTCGGAACGATGCTCGAAACTCTTCAGCCCCTTCATGATGGGGTCATCCGGCTTCGTCAAGTCGACCTTGTAGTCGATGATGTTGCCGGGATGCGCGACCCACTGCCCGCCGCACAGGAACTGGTAGTCGACGGACTCGCGGAACGCATCGCACATGCCGCCATGATGCCCGGCCAGCCCGACGCCGCCACGCACCGCCGCGCAGAGATTGAGCGCCTCCGCCTTCTCGATCTTCGACATGGTGTAGATCGGGATGATCAGCGACAGATCGTGGATCGCGGGATCGGCGAACGCGGCCGTCGTGGTCTCGACCCGAACCTCGAATCCTTCCGCCTTCAGCCAGCCGCGGATCATCGAGGCGCAGAGATCGGGATCGTGTCCCGGCCAGCCGCCCCATACAATCATTGCCTTGCGCATGGTCATTCCCTCAGTCGATCTGTCCGGTTTCACGTCCGGCCGGCAGCAATGCCGGCCGCTCGATGCAGCTGCCGATCTTGACGCGGCGTCCTTCGTCGGCGGAGGTCTGGAACGCCTCCATCACCTCGAGCACATGGAAAGCGAGCGCGCCGCTGGCGCGATGCGGGCGGTTGTTCAGGATCGCGGAGGCCATGTCGGCGACCCCGATGGAACGAAACTCGCCATCGACGTGACCGTGGGTCAGCGGCACCGGCTCCCATTCCCCGCCAGTCTTCGCGACCTGCACCTCGCCGCCGAACCGGTTCGGGTCCGGCACCAGCATGCTGCCCTTGTCGCCATAGATCTCGATGGGCGCGTGCCGGTGCTTCGGTACGTCGAAGCTCATTGCGATCGAGACGACCGCGCCGCTCTCGAATTCGAGCGTGCCGGCGACATGGGTCGAAACCTCGACCGGGATCAGGGTGCCGTTCATCGGCTGGCTGGTGACCAACCGTTCGGATTTCGGGCGCGCGGTCGAGCCCATCACGCTCGCGACCGGGCCAAGCAGCTGCACGAGATCCGTGATGTAGTACGGCCCCATGTCGAGCATCGGCCCTCCGCCGCGAAGGTAATAGAAGCCCGGCGACGGGTGCCAGCGCTCGTGGCCGGGACAGCCGAAGAAGACGCTGCCCGCGACCGGCGTGCCTATCGCGCCATCGTCGATCAGCTTGCGCGCGGTCTGGTGCCCACCGCCAAGGAACGTATCAGGGGCGCAGCCGACGCGAAGGTCCTTCTGCGCGGCGAGATCCATCACCTTGCGGGCTTCCGCGACGTTGATGCCGAGCGGCTTCTCGGAATGAACGTGCTTGCCGGCATTCAGCACCGCGAGGCTGACGTCGGTGTGGGCGAGCGGCACGGTGAGATTGATGACGATCTCGACATCCTCTCGCTTGAGCAGTTGATCGACCCGCATCGCCGGCAGCCCGAAGGCGGCACCCTGCCGCTCCGCCGCATCGCTGCGCATATCGGCGAGCGCCTTGATTTCCATGACCGGAAAGCGCTGGGCCGCCTTCAGATAGGCGGTGCTGATATTGCCGCAGCCGATGATTCCGATGCCGACTTTTCTCATTGTGATCTCCGTAAGGTATCGTTCATCCCTTGACCGCGCCTGCGGTGAGACCGGCGACGATGTGTTTCTGCGCCAGAAGAAAAAGAATGATGGTGGGCAGGATGGTCAGCGTGATGAAGGCCAGGATCAGGTGCCATTCGGACGAATACTCACCCTGATAAACCATGATGCCGAGCGGCCAGGGATAGAGCGCATCGGTGTTGAGCATCACCAGCGGCAACAGATAGGCGTTCCAGCTGTTGACGAAGGTGATGGTCCCGACGGTCGCCAGGATCGGTCGCGACAACGGCAGCGTCACATAGCGGAAGAATTTGATGTAGCTGCAGCCGTCGACCAGCGCGGCCTCGAGCAGTTCATAGGGAATGTCCTTGAAGAAGCGCCGCAGCAGCAGCACGCTCATCGCGAGGCTGAAGGCCACCTGCGGCAGCGCCACGCCAAAATAGGTATCGAGCAGCCCGAGATCGCGTACCTTGATGAACAGCGGCAGCACCGCGGTCGCGGCCGGAAACAGCAGGCCGAGCGTCAGGTAGCTCAGCAGCATAGATGAGCCGTAGAACCTGACATGGGCGAAGGTGAACGCCGCCATCGAGGCGACGATCAGGGTCAGGGTCACCGTGAGCGTCGAGATGATCAGCGAGTTGCGCAAGAGCTGCCAGTAGCGCGCGGAGAACAGGATGTCGGCATAGTTCTGCCACTCCCAGTGACGCGGCAGGCCGAACGGATTGACGCGTAGTTCGCCGAGCGATTTGAAGCCGCCGAGCAAGGTCGCGAGCAGCGGCACCAGCACGAAGACGGCAACGACGGCGAGGAACACCGCCTTGAACAGCACGGCAGGATCTAACGGCGTACGATTGGTCTCGGTGCTACTCATCACGCATGAACCATCGCTTGTACGTGAAGGCAAAGGTCACGCAGATCGTGAACAGAATGACACCGATGGCGCTGCCATGTCCGACCCGCATGCGGGAGATGCCGTTGTTGTAGAGGAAGCTCACCAGCGTGTTCGAGGAGTCCGCAGGCCCCCCGCGCGTCAGCGGCATGACGAGGTCGAACAGCTGCAGCGAGCCGACGATGGCGAAGAACACCGAGAGGCGAATCGTCGGATAGAGCAAGGGGATGACCACGTGTCGCAGGGCTTGCGAACGCGTCGCGCCGTCGATGCGCGCGGCTTCGATCAGGCTCTTGTCGAGGCCCTGGAGCGCCGCGATGAACAGCATCATGTGGAAACCGAAGTACTTCCAGACGACGACGATCAGCACGGCCAGCATTGCCGTATCTGTCGAGGCCAGCAGATGCGGGGGCTCGGCGCCGAAGGTACGCCAGATCGAGGCGACAAGGCCGTAATCGCCGTCGTAGACGAAGCTGAAGATCAGCCCGGTCGCGATCTCGGCCAGGATATAAGGCATAAAGAACAGCATGCGCAGCGCCACCGCCCCGCGAAAGCGTTCGGCGAGCATCAAGGCCAGCGTGAGCGCAAGCGGCAGCTGGATGGCGAGCGAAACAGCGATGATCAGCCCGTTGTTGCGCAGCGCAAGCCAGAAGGCGCGTGTCTCCAGCACGAAACGGTAGTTGTCGAAGCCGATCCAGTTGGTCGGCCTGCCGAACCCGTTCCAGTTGAAGGCCGAATACCAGGCCGCCTCGCCAATCGGCAGCACCACGAACAGCGTGAACAACAGCAGCGCCGGCGGCAGGAACAGGATCAGGACCGTCAGCCTGCCGTCCCAGCTCGGGCCGCGGTCGGCGACCTGGGGGACCAGCTCACCGGCAACGTCCATCGCCGACACGCTCGCGGCCCGGCGTGCCACCGTCAGTTACCCTGCTTCCACGCCGCCTCGATCGCCTTGGCCGCGTCTTGCGGGCTCATGCTGCCGCCGGCGATCTCCGCGGTGACGTCGTTGACGACGCGGCCAACCGAGGGGCCGAGGCTCTGGTCATAGAAGTTCTGGTGGTAGTTCGACTTCGCCAGATTGGCCGCGATCAGCTTCATGAAGGCGTTGTTGAGACCGGCATCCGCGCCCTGCACCACCGGGATGATGAAGTTGCCCGCAGCAAGCCGCGTCTGCACGTCCCTGGAGACGAAGTATTTCAGGAAATCGACCGCCTCCTTCGGCGAGCCCTTGGTGATCAGCCAGCCGGTGATGCCGCCGAGCGTATCGGTTGGCGCGCCCTTGCCGCTGGCCACGACCGGGAAGTCGAACCAGCAGATCTTGTCTTCGCTCAATCCGACCTTGTCGGCGGCAAGCGCGCGCTGCAAGTGATAGACCGTGCTGATGGCGAGCGTCATCGCCGCCTTGCCATCGCCGAAATAGCCGACCGCCTGCGGATTCTTGAAGCCGAGGAAGCCATTCTGGAACGGCTGGAGATCGACGAGTTGCTTGAACAGCTCGCCGGATTTCCGGAAGGTCTCCCCGGCGAAGCCGCCGTCCTCGCCGCGCAGCGCCGCATCGAACGCCGGCTTGCCGCCGACGCGCACTGCAAGATGCGTCCAATAGAAGTGCAGCGGCCATTTGTCGGCCCCGCCGACCACGATCGGGGTCACGCCGGCGGCCTTCAACGTTTTCACCGCGGCAAGAAGATCGTCCCAGCTCTTGATCCCTGCGGGATCGACCTTCGCCTTCGCCATCAGCTCCTTGTTGCAGAGGAAGCCGACCTGCGACAGCGCGGTCGGAAGACCGTAAACGCGGCCGTTGGCTGTGAAGGCGGCGAGCGCTGCCGGCGTGAGGCTGTCGCTGTAACCCTTCACCTGATCGGTGATGTCGTCGAGGACGCCAGCCTCGATCTGCGTCTTCAGGACGCCGCCGGCCCAGCTGTAGATGATGTTCGGCCGGTCCTTGGATTGCAGGATGGTCGGCAGCTTGGCCTTGTAGGCCTCGTTCTCGAGGAACTGCATCTCGATCTTGGTGCCGGGATGCGACGCCTCATAGGCCCGCGCAACCTCCTCCCAGATTTTCACCTGGGCCGGATTGGCTTCGATGTGCAACCACTTGACCGTCGTGTCGGCCGCGGCGGAGTTGGCCCAAAGCAGGCATGCGGCGGCGGCGAGTCCCAGCTTCCCGAGCAGTCTCATCACATTCCTCCCAACCGGCTCTTATTCTTTGGCTGCAATCCTGCCTTCGATTTTTGAGGTACGCAACTAAAATTCTGATCTATGCACCTCACGTGGGGAATGGCTAAGGTTGGCGGGACAACTGGGCGGCGCCTCGCACCGCCCGCAACGCAACTTGAGAGGTGCCCATGGCCGCCGTTTATTCCGACCTTGCCGGCAAGGTCGTTCTCGTCACCGGTGGCGCATCGGGGATTGGGGCTGCGATCGTGCGGCGCTTCGCGCAGCAGAAATCCAATGTCGTGTTCTTCGACATCAAGGCCGACGAGGGCCAACGCCTCGCACGCGAGCTGTCGGATCAGGGTCTGGCTGCGCATTTCCAGCGCGTCGACCTGACTGACATCGCCGCGTTGCGCGCCGGCGTCGCCGAGGCGCGCAAAGCACACGGCGCGATCAATATCCTCGTCAACAATGCCGCACATGACGAACGGCACAACACCGAGGAGATGACGCCGGAATACTGGGACGACCGCATCGCGGTGAACCTGAAGCACCAGTTCTTCGCCGCGCAAGCCGTGCTGCCGGACATGAAGGCGGCGAATGCCGGCGCCATCATCAATTTCGGCTCGGTGTCGTGGATGGCCGGACAAGGTGGCATGGCCGCGTACACGGCCAGCAAGTCGGGCGTGGTCGGTCTGACGCGCTCCCTCGCGCGCGATTACGGTCCCTACAACATCCGCGTGAACGCGATCGCGCCGGGCTGGATCATGACCGAGCGCCAGCTCGAGAAATGGATGACGCCGGCGGGCGAGATCGAACTGCAGCAGCGACAATGCCTGAAGCGCCGGCTGGTACCGGACGAGGTCGCGAAATTCACCCTCTTCCTCGCGTCCGATGAGGCCTCCGCCTGCACCGCTCAGCACTACGTCGTAGATGGCGGCTGGGTGTGAGACGCTTTGAGGGTCGTGGGCGGGACCAGAGCTCGAACCCGGCCCTCCCCGCTGACTAAGAGTCAGCGGGTCGCTCCGTCCAGTTGTTTGCACAAGCCGGGGTCGCGAAGCCTATTGGAAAAGATGCCAATGGCACTTTCAATCAGCTCACACCGCGACAGTTCAGCCGTGTTGCTGCGTGACGCTCGGACGTGAGTTGGTGACGGCCTCGCGTATCATTCCGGCGACCAGCTTCGGCGCGGTGATCGGCGATGCATGATCGACTTTCTCGGAGCGAACCTGCGCACCCATCCGTCGTGCCAGGAATAGCTGTGTCGCCGGATTGATCATTCGATCCTCCTCGGCGACCAGGTACCACGACGGCTTTGCCTTCCATGCGGCTTTCGGAGCCTTTTCCTGGATTGCCGCGACGGCAATGGGACGCTGGATTGCAGCAAGGAGCGCAGCCTGCTCAGGTCGGGCATGCTGGCACCAGGCCGCGCCAAACCGGTCGTTCGGCATCCAGAGGAAACCATGACTGTCGGTGGTGAGTTTCGGCGCCTCCGGCGATGGCTTGTCGCGATAGAATATTTGCGCGACTGTTTCGCCTTCGTCGGGAGAGAGGGCCGAAATGAAGACCAGCGACCGCACTCTGTCCTGAGTGACCGCACCTATCACGGCGCCGGCATAGGCATGCGCGACAAGGACAACCGGTCCGTCGGTCCGCTCCAGCGCGCGTTCAAGCGCCGCGACATCATCCGATAGCGATGTGAGCGGAAGCGGCGCGGCCATCGTCTTCAGTCCCTCGGACTGCAGCAGCGTAATGACGTGCGCCCAGCTTGAACCGTCGGCCCAGGCGCCGTGGACGAGAACGACGGTGGCGTCCGTCCCCGCAGCGTCCGATCTTCTGCTGACGTCGCGGGCGACCTTCTTGCTCGCTCGGGCATTTGCAACCTCCGGCGCGATCACGCCGAATTGTGCTGCCGCAACAGTCGTTGCCGCAGCACCAACGAAACGCCGGCGATCGTGGTTGATTTCGTCGGACATGGATCCTCCATTGCTCTGGCGGCTTGCGTTGACGCACCTCCGCTTACCCTGACCTCCCGCTATTCGGCGACGCGACCAAATTGGTTACAGGCGGAGGATCATTCCAGCGATCACTTCCCGACTGTTCCCCGCCTCTGCCCCATCGCGCCAGAGGGATGACCGAAATCATCAGCACGAACGGTTCAGTGACGCTAATCCTGCGAAAGCGCGCTTCCACGCAGGTGCTAACATGTCTCACCGCGTCGTCATTGAGGGGGCGTTTGCCAGGAGCGTCGCGCGAACCTCGAAGGACCTCAGGGATGACAGAAAAGACAAAGATCGAGCGCCGCACCTTCGTCCAGGTGATGACCGCTGCATCGAGCGCCGCTCTATCACTGGCGCTTCTACCGCGACGCGCGGCCGGCCAATCCCCAAACAATTCCACCTCGAACGCTTCCGATCTCTTCGAGACAAAGGAGATCAAGACCGATGACAACACCATTTTCATCAGGCGCTACGGGAGCGGATCCCCATTGCTCATGGTCCATGGATTTCCGCGAACCAGCCTGATGTGGCGTCATGTGGCGCCGCACCTCGCCCGCAATCGCACGGTCATCTGCGTCGATCTTCGTGGATATGGCCGCAGCGGCGTTCCCGCTTCCGCGGAGGATCACTATCCCTATTCAAAGCGGGCGATGGCGAATGAGCTTGTCGCCGTGATGGATAAGCTTGGCTTTTCCAAATTCGATCTGGTTGGACACGATCGCGGCGGTCGCGTTTCCTACCGCCTTGCGCTCGATCACCCGGAGAAGGTGCAACGTCTCGCAGTGTTTGACGTGCTGCCGATCTCGGAAGCCTGGGGCCACGCCGACGCAAAGTTCGCCATGACCTACTGGCCATGGAGCCTCCTCTCGCAGAAGGCACCTCTTCCCGAAAAATACCTGATCGGTGCGCCGGACGCGGTATTCGACAATCCCTTCGGCCAGGGCTCATTCGGCCCCGAAGTGAAAGCGGAATACATCGAAACCTATCGCGATCCGGCTCGGGTGCATGCGATCTGCGAAGAGTACCGCGCGGCCGCAACCCTGGATATCGAGCATGACAAGGCGGACCAGAAGGAAGGCCGGCGCATTAAGTGCCCTATGCTGCACTTGTGGGCCTCCAGCGGGCCACTCGATACATTCTACGAGCAGAATGGCGGCGCATTGGGAATTTGGAAGAAGTGGGCCGACAACGTACAAGGTCGGGCCGTCAAGGGCGGTCACTTCTTTCCTGAGGAAAACCCTACCGACACAACCGAGCTTCTAACCAAATTCCTGTCGGCTTGAACGGTGGCTGACGCCCGCGCAGATTTCGACCAGGCTGGCCACAGCCAGGCGATGGCCGGCGAACGAACGATCCTCGCCGGCCCAGCTCTATTCAGCCGATCTCCCGCCGGACCATGGCCGCCGCATCGCACATCGCCTTCAGTTTTCCGAACGCGATTGCGCGCGGCATGTACTTCATGCCGCAATCGGGCGCCGGGACCAGGCGGTCCGGCGAGACGTATTTCAGGCCGTTGCGGATACGGGCGGCCACGGTGTCGACGCTCTCGATCGCGGGATCCGCGAGGTCGAGCACGCCGAGCATGATCTTCTTCGACGACAGGTCCTTGAGCACGCCGAGGTCGAGCTTCGGCTGCGCGGCCTCGATCGAGATCTGGTCGGCAATGGTGTCGTCAAGCTCGGCGAGGAAGGAATAGCCGGCCGGCTTGTTCGAGCCCGGCACGACCGCGGCATAGCCGAAGCAGAGATGCACGACGGTCGGCACCGTGATGCCCTTCAGCGCACGGTTGATCGCCTTGACGGCGTAGCGCTTGGCAAGATCCGGATTGTTGCGCACCCAGGGCTCGTCGAGCTGGATCACATCCGCGCCTGCCTTCTGCAGATCGAGCGCCTCGGCATTGACGGCCTCGGCGAGCGCCATCGCCAACTCTTCCTCGTCCTTGTAGAACTCGTTCTTGGCCTGCTGGCTCATGGTGAACGGGCCCGGCAAAGTGATCTTGGCGGCCCGATCCGTGTTCTTGCGCAGGAACTGCATGTCGTGCAGCTCGACCGGGCCCTTGCGCTTGACGGGACCGACGACACGCGGCACCGGGGTTTGGGTGTTGCCGGTGCGCGCCACGATCATCGCGGGATTGTCCCCGTCGATGCCGTCGAGCGCGGTGGCGAAGCGGTTGGAGTAGCTCTCGCGGCGGATTTCGCCATCGGTCACGATGTCGATGCCGGCGCGTTCCATGTCGCGGATCGCGACGATGGTCGCATCGTCTTGCGCCTCCTCCAGATGCTCTGCCGGCAACCGCCACATGTCGTGCAACCGCGTGCGCGGCACCACCTTCGACAGCATGGCGCGATTCACCAGCCATTCCGGCTGCGGGTAGCTGCCGACCACCGTGGTCGGCAGGATATGCGTTGGCATGGGCATGGGATTCTCCTTCTTATTGTTATAGAGCGCGGCTCTCACACCGCGCGCGTCGCCGTGGCCGATCCCTCGTCCTTGACGGGGTTCCGCAGGATGCCGATGCCGGAGATCTCGATCTCCACGACGTCGCCGCCCTTCATCCACAGCGGCGGCGTGCGATAGGCGCCGACGCCGCCGGTTGTGCCTGTGACGATGACATCGCCGGGCGCAAGCTCGGTGAACGTCGAGCAATAAGCAATCAAGGCCTGCACGTCGAAAACGAGATCGGAGATCGGGGCCTTCTGCACCTCGACACCGTTGAGCCGGGTGATCAGCGTCTGCTTGGTCACGTCGGTCAATTCGTCGGTCGTCACCATCCAGGGCCCGAAGCCGCCGGTGCCGGCAAAGTTCTTGCCGGGCGCGAATTGCGAGGTGTGGCGCTGCCAGTCGCGGATGCTGCCGTCATTGTAGCAGGCATAGCCGGCGACATGGCTGAGCGCGGCTTCGCGCGAGATGCGGCGGCCGGCCTTGCCGATGATGACGGCCATCTCGCCCTCATAATCGAAACGTTCGGATTCCAGCGGCCGGATCATTGGCTGACCATGACCGACCTGGCTGTTGGCGAAGCGGGTGAAGATCATCGGATGCGCCGGCGTCGGATGGCCGCTCTCGGCCAGATGCGTGGCGTAGTTGACGCCGATGCAGAAGATCTTGTCGGGATCTGGCACGGTCGGCAGCAGCGCGACATCCTGCAGCGCGTGGTCGGGCTTCTCGCCGGCAAGTTTCTCGAGCTCGTCGAGCGATCCCTTCGCAAGCAGCGCCTTCAGCGTCGGATAGGCCTTCAGGCGCTTGCCGGCATCGATGACGCCCTTGTCGGTGACGATGCCATAGCTCGCGGTGCCGGCGATCGTGAAGCTTGCAACTTTCATCAGTCAAACACTCTCTTCGATGGAGGAAACATAGTCGTTGATCGGAAGCGCAATCTCGCCGTTGCGGATCGGAACGCATTGCGGCGGGAAGTCCTGGCGAAAGCGGGCGCCGGCCGCCTCGGCAGCGTCAAGGAAACGCTCGAGATGGTCCATCGCGCCGGTCGGCAGATCGTGCAGCACCATCAGCGTCCAGGGCTGCCGGCTGCACTGGTCGAGTGCGCGCCCGGTCCAGCCGTCGGGGTCGTCCCAGTCGCGCGGGATCGCATTCCAGAGCACGCAGCTGTGCTTGTTGCGGGCGAGATAGTCCACGACGGAGGGTTTCAACAGCCGCGCATCGAGATTGCCGCCGCCACCGAACGGCCGGAACCAGCGCTGGGGATGCGCGAGATCGCCGATCGCTTTTTGAGTTCGGCCGATTTCGTTCTCTGCCGTCTCGCGATCCGCCTGCTCACCGAGCGGAATGGTGTGCGTAAACGTGTGATTTCCGATCCAGTGCCCCTCCCCGTGCGCACGCACCGGAAGGCCGCGCCGCGCGGGGTCAGCGAGCTTCTCGCCGATGACGAAGAAGGTGGTCTTGATGCCGCGCTCGGCGAGAATGTCGAGCACACGCGGCGTCACATCAGGATCGGGGCCGTTGTCGAATGTCAGGGTCAAATCGTACACGCTGGTACCTCAGGTCGCCGGCTGCATCGCGCGCGACGCGATCTCGTCATTGGCCTGACCGGCGCGCGTGCCGGTCTGCCAGATCGCCGCCTTGCGCTCGATCCAGCGGATCGCGGCGTTGAAGGCAATGGCGAGGAACAGCACGAGCAGCACGCCCGCGAACACGTGCGGACTGTCGAGGATCGTGCGGTAGCGCGAGATCAGATAGCCGATGCCGGCCGATGAAATCAGCATCTCCGAGACGACGACGCCGACGATGACCAGCGCGCCGCCGACACGCAGGCCCGACAGCACGGTCGGGATCGCGGCGGGGATGATAACTCGCACCAGCCGCTGGCTCAGCGTCGCGCCCATGCTGCGTGCCGCGAGCAGGAGCTGCGGATCGATGGTCTGGATGCCGGCGGCGGTGGCGAGCATCGTCGGCAGGAAGCCATAGATCGAGGCGAACGCGATCTTGGACTCCGAGCCGATGCCAAGCCATACCGTGAAGACGGGATAGAGGATCACGAGCGGCACTGCATACAGGCTCGACACCATCGGCATGATCAGGACGCGCGGACGCGGCAGGCTGCCGACGATGGCGCCGAGCAGGATGCCGCCGCCGCAGGCGAATGCCATGGAGATTACGACCTCGTAGAGCGTCACTGCGAGCGCATGACCGTATTCGGCAGCGTCGGTCCACCCGGCAATCAGCGTCGACGACAGGGCCGGCAGGAACAGCTCGGGAATGAGCCCGGTGCGCGGCAGCAGCTCCCACAGCGCAATCAGCCCGGTCACGATCAGATATCGCAGCGTCTTCGCACTTATTCTGGCGCTCATCTCCGCCTCACGCCGATTTGCGGATGTGCCGCCAGATGCGGTCGCGCAGCGCACCAAAGGCGTCGCCGCTCAGCATCTCGTAGGTGCGGGGCCGCGGCAGCTGGACCTGAAGATGGTCGACGATGCGGCCCGGCCGCGCCGACATGACGATCACCTCGTCGGCAAGATAGACGGCTTCGGTGAGGCTGTGCGTGACGAAAACGACCGTCTTGCCGGTCGCGGCCCATATCCTCAGCAGCTCGTCGCCCATGGTCATGCGCGTCTGCTCGTCGAGGGCGGCGAATGGCTCGTCCATCAGCAGCACCGGCGGGTCCTGCACCAGCCCGCGCGCGATCGAGACACGCTGCTTCATGCCGCCGGACAATTCGTGAGGATGCCGCCTGCCGAAGCCGTCGAGGCCGACCAGCTTGAGCGCATCCTGCGCCTTGGCGCGGCGCTCGGCCTTGGGCACGCCCCGCAGCGCCAGCGGAAACTCGACATTGTCCTCCGCCGTCAGCCACGGGAACAAGCTCGCTTCCTGGAACACCACACCGACCCTGTTGGGGTCGGGCTGCAGGATCGGCGCGCCGCTGATGGTGATCGTGCCGGAGGTCTGCTGGCGCAGTCCCGCCATCATCATCAGAAGGGTCGACTTGCCGCAGCCACTCGGGCCGACCAGCACGACGAAACGGCCGGGCTTGACCTCGAGCGAGACGTCCTCCAGCGCGACGACGTCCTGCGATCTCGTCTTGAAGACCTGACCGACATTCTTGACCTCGATCGCGCCGGCCCGCGCGGCGGGCTTCAGCGGGGTCACGTTCGCCAATGGCTGCATCGCGTTTCCACCCATCTGACAAGTTCGTTGAAGGTCATGGCGATCGCGGCGACCATCACGACGCCGGCGAGGAGCTGCTTCATCTGGAAGTTCTCGCCCCAGGTCGCGATCTGGTGGCCTATGCCGTCGCGCGAGGCGTACATCTCCGCCAAAATCACGCCGGTGAGGTTGAAGATCATGGAGATCCGCAACGCCTCCAGCAGCACCGGCAGCATGCTCGGCAGATAAACCCGGAACGCCGTCTGCCATGGCGTTGCGCCATAGGAGCGCGCCACCGTCAGATGCTCGACCTTGACCGATTCCACCGCCGTCGTGGTCGACATGATCACGATGAAGATCGTCGAGAAGAAGCCGAAGCCGACCTTCTGGGCGAACCCGACACCGAACACCAGGATGAACATCGGCAGGAAGATCGACTTCGGGATGCTGAAGGCGAAGAACAAAAGCGGCTTGGCCACGTCCGCAAAGTAACGGTTCTCCGCGACCAGGAAGCCGATCACCGCACCGAAGGGCACGGCCAGCGCGAACGCAGCAAGCACCTCGGTCGCGGTCACCATCAGATCCTTCTGCACGGCCGCGCGCTGCAGCAGATCGCCGAGCGTCGCAAAGGTATCGGACGCCGACGGCAGCAGGCGCGGATTGACGATGCCGGTGCGCGACAGCACCTCCCACAGCGCCAGGACCGCGATGATGATCGCGATCCGCGCAAGGTTGATGACGAACGTGCTTTGCATCGTTACGGCTTGGTCGGGACGGGCTTGAACTTGGCCGAGATCACGTCCTCGACCGGCACGATGTCCTTGAGCCCGCCGAGCTTGGCGAGGTCGAGCGAGAGCTGCACGGCCGCATTGACGTCGGCCGCGCCCATGTCGCCGCTGGTCTCGAGCTTCATGATCGTGTTGTCGTACTCAAGGCCCGCGATCTCCGGCGGCATTTCATAGAGCTCAGCGATCAGCTTGACGGTGACGTCGCGGTTGGCGCGCATGAACGCGACCGCACCATAGAGGGCGTTCACCGCCTTCTGCACCATCTGGGGCTTGGCCTCGGCGAATTTGTCGAGCACGATCCAGCCCGCAGTGAGGTTCGGCGGGACCGCGGTCGCGTAATCGAGGATGGGCTTGGCCTCACCGGACTTCGAGATCTGGAAACTCAGAGGCGAATAGACCACGGCCGCCTCGACATTTCCGGCCAGCAGGTTCGGCACCAAGCCACCGCCGCCGACGGGAACGCGCGTAAAATCGATCTTCTTGTCCTGGATGGTCCACAGCGCGAGCAGGTCGGAGCCGGAGCCGGCCGCGGTGATCGCCACCTTCTTGCCGTTGAGGTCCTTGACGTCGAGCGTCGACTTGGTCGGGACCATCAATTGCCAGCCGAAATTGCCCATCGCGGCATTGGCGACGATCCGCGACATCACGCCCTTCTTGCGTCCGGCGGACACCAGCGACGGCGGATCGAGAATGATGTCGGCCGCGCCCGCAGCCATGCCTTCGAACGTCTCGGCCCCGCTGCGGTAGATCGTCAACTCGGCCTGGATGCCTTCCTTCTCGAACAGTTTCTGCCGCACCGCCGTCTCGGCAATCGTCGTCGGCCAATAGGTTTTCGTGGGCAGGCCGACGCGGATGGTGTCGGCGGCGCTCGCAGGCCCCGCCAGAATTGCGGCGGCGATCAGCGACATCAACGCGTGATTGATCTTCATTATTGGCTTCCTCCCGGTCTCTGTTTTTTGTGTGCCGGATTTTTCCGGATCGTCAGGTCGTACGGCTCACCTCCGCAATGCGAGAGGCGGCGAGCTCGACGAATTCTTTGGTGGTGCCGAAGTGCTTTGACAAGGCGCGAACTGCCGCATCCGCATCGCGCCTGATCACGGCGGCGACGATCGCCTTGTGTTCGGCTTCGACGTTGCGTGGCTTGCCACCGACCTCCCGGCGGATCGAGAGGCGGCGATATCGCTCGCTCTGCTCGTGCAGCACGTCGCGGAAGCCGAGCAGCCATGGCGAGCCGCACGCGTTGACCAGCGCACGATGGAAGATGCGGTGACGGATCACCCACTCCTCGTAGTGCACGGTCGGATCGTCGGGATAACGATGGGGAACGGCCTTCAAATCCGCCCAGGCGGATTTCACCGATGCGAGCCAGGCCTCATCGCCCCGCTCGATCGAGCGACGGAGCGCAAGCCCCTCGATGTCGATCCGGGTCTGCGTCACGTCGGCAAGATCGGCGAGCGACACCGGGCTCACGCGAAAGCCACGCTGGTCCGACGCCTGCACGAGCCCGTCCGCGACAAGTCGCGACAGCGCCTCACGCACGGCGGCGAGACTCACGGAAAACTGCTTGGCGAGCCCCGCGATATGCAGCTTCTGGCCCGGCGGCAGCCGCGTCGCCAGGATATCGGCGCGCAGACGTTCGTGCAGCGCCGACGTCAGGCTGCGCGGACCATCCCCGGGGCTTCCGGACAACTGGAACTGAAGCGGACCCATGGTCGGATGATTGCAAGGCGGCGGCCGCGGGTCAACAGAAAATCGAAAATCGATTTTTTCTAGCTCAGGTTACGCTACGCCTTGCCCAACGTCCGGGGAATGCGCGGCCCTGGACGGCGCCACGTCGAGACGAACAGCTACGCCATTCAGATCCGGGCTTGGCGCCGGGTAGACCTTCATGACGAGCGGATCATGGCCGGGAACGATGTGGTCCGCGTCCGGCGCCGCGGCTCGCAGCTTGTCAAAGCCCACCAGCATGTCACCGACATGAAAGGCTGTCGTGAACGGACGCTCGCTCGTCATGTTCTCGTAGAAATGACTGACGTCGGAGGCGAGCACGACCGGGCCGCGGCGCGTGTTGACGCGGACGAACTGAAGACCGGCCGAATGCCCGCCGGCCGCGTGGACCGTCAGTCCGGGCGCGATCTCGGCGTCGCCGTCGTAGAACAGCACCCGGCGCGCATAGTTCAGCCGCACGATCCCGCAGACGTCCTCGACCTCGAAGGAATGCGACAGCCTCGGATACTGCATGTAGCGCCCGGTGGCGTATGCGAGCTCGCGCTCCTGAAGATGAAACCGCGCATTCGGAAACCGGTCGAAATTGCCGGCGTGATCGTAGTGCAGATGCGTGAGGATCACATCCTTGACGTCGGCCACGTCGACATCGAACGCGGCAAGCGTCTCCACCGGGCAGCACAGGAATGTTCGCCTGCGCTGCCTTGCGATTTCGGCGTTGAACCCGGTGTCGATGACGAAGGTGCGACCGCCTCCCCTCGCCAGCCACATGAAATAGTCCATCGGCATCGGCCCGTCATGCGGATCGCCGCCGATGAAATGCTCGCTCCGCTGGGCATCCCGCGTTGCATAGCGGATGGCGAAGAGCTCGTATTCCGGGTCAGCC
The DNA here is from genome assembly GCF_023073075.1 of Bradyrhizobium sp. 61. NCBI lineage: Bacteria > Pseudomonadati > Pseudomonadota > Alphaproteobacteria > Hyphomicrobiales > Nitrobacteraceae > Bradyrhizobium > Bradyrhizobium sp. 61. The sequence goes on from NZ_JADPIU010000064.1 coordinate 188,689, forward strand.
ATGAGAGCTTCCATCAAACGGGCTCAGGACCCCGCATCGACCTCGTTGAAGGCCTCGCGCGCGTTGCGGAAGGCGTCGATACCGGCGGGAACGCCGCAATAGACAGCGACCTGGAGTAGGATCTCCTTGATCTCCTCCTTGGTCAGCCCGTTCTTCAGGGCGCCCTTGACGTGCAGCTTCAGTTCGTGCGGGCGGTTCAGCGCGCCAAGCATCGCCAGGTTGACGATCGAGCGCGTGCGCCGATCGACGCCGGGCCGCGTCCACAGCGCGCCCCAGCAGAACTCGGTCGACCACTCCGCCATCGTGCGCGTGAACTCGTCGGCACCGGCGATCGACTTGTTGACGTAGTCCTCGCCGAGCACCTCTTTACGAACTTTGAGGCCCTTTTCGAACAGTTCGGTCTTGCTCATGATCGTCCCTTTCCGGTCTTGAGAGATTCTAGTTGGAAATTGTTTGGCGCGACGCCGATGGCGGCCGCAATGATTGCAGCAGCGCGCCGACGTCATCCGCCGCGTCGAGCCGCCAGACTGCATCGATAACTCGGTCCGCGTCCCAGTCACTTCGACCCGTCCGCACGCCTTCGCGCAGCTTGGCCTCGAGATCGCCGTCTGTAAGCGGCGCAGCCTGGCTGCCGCGCGGCGAAGTCACGGTCTCTGTGAGAATTTCACCAGACGACAGGCGCAAGGTGACGCGCGCAGCGCCATCGGGCATCTGCGCATCAAGCTCCGCCCTCACCTTCTGCCGCAGTCGCGCGATATCGGGCCGGACCACGGTCTCCTGCGCGAACTCGGCCACACCGGCCGCGCCGAGCAGCAGTCCGCAAGCCACGCAATGATGGATGCTGACGCGCGCATCGCGTTCGTTGTTCACAGGGCGATCACCGCGCGCGAGCAGCAGTGCCGAACCCTGCACTGTCACCGACTCGATCTGGTCAACGCGTCGGCCAATTCGTTCGCGCAACAGCAGGCAGGCGTCGATGACCGAATGGAACACGATGCCGGCGGGATAGGGCTTGTAGGTGTTCTTCGCGATCTCCCAGGTCTTGCCGAGGCCGGCGAGCATGCGGGCGAGATCCGGCTCGTCCCCCATGGTGCGCGCCCAGCCGAGCGGACCTTCGATGGCGCGGGGCGCAGCCTCATAGCCCTGCTGCGCCAGCAGCGCGGCAAACAACCCGTTACGCGCGGCGTTGCCGACGCTGACATTCTTGGCGGCGCTTGGCAGATTCTCGACATTGCCGGCCGACTGACTCGCCGCAAGTCCGATCGCGTTCGCAATCCCTTCCGCGGGCAGCCCCAACAGCTTGGCGCACGCCGCCGCAGCGCCAAAAATCCCGCAGGTCGAAGTGATGTGCCAGCCGCGGGCGTAATGGCGCGGCGAGACTGCATTGCCGATGCGGCACTCCACATCCACGCCAAGGATGAACGCGGTCAGCACCGCGCGCCCCGTCAGCTTGCGCGTCTCTGCCAGCGCCAATATCGGCGCGGCGACCGGCGCGGCCGGATGGATGATCGTTTCAGGGTGCGTGTCGTCGAAGTCGAGCAGATTCGCCGAGATGGCATTGAGAAACGACGCGCACAGCGCGTCCATGGACTGCGAATGGCCGATGATTGTCGATGTCGCGGTGCCGCTGAACGGCGACAGCGTGCGCATCGCGGCCGTGACCACCGGATCGCGTGCGGAGCCGAGCGCGGTCGCAAAGAAATTGAGAATCGATCGCTTCGCCTCAGGGCTCTGCGCCTCCACGTCCGCCCACGACGAGGACGCGACGAAATCGGCGAGCGTCTTGCTCACACTCGGAATTGAAGCTTGCGGCACGCGGGGCGTCTTCCTCGTTTTCCCGGACCATATGACGATCCGCGGCAAACTGTCGACCCCAAATGTTATGCTTGACAGCTTGTCAGACAATCATAACAATCCGGCCCGTTGGCGCGGGATCCCGCTGCCACGACGACGGCGGCCGAGAAGGCCGACCGGCGGAAGCGTTTGACCAACGAGATCAAGAAGGCGCGCCCGTCACGGGTCGCGCGACAGGGAGTAGACGATGGCGGGAGAGATTCTCGGCGTAATCGGCACGGGCCGCATGGGCGGCCCCATGGCGGCGCGATTGATCGACGCGGGCTATTCGCTCGTCATCTATGACACGCAAGCTGATGCAACCCAGCCTCTGGTCAAGCGCGGCGCCCAGCTCGGCAAGTCGCCGGCCGACGTCGCCTCGCGCGCCGACATCGTGCTCGCCAGCCTGCCGACGCCCGACATCGTCAAGGCGGTCATGCTCGGTCAGGACGGCATCGGCAGCGGCAGCCGCGCCAAGATTGTCATCGATCTCTCGACCTCGGGTCCCGGCGCCGCGAAGATCGTTGCGGAAGGCCTGAAGGCCAAAGGCATGACGCTGGTCGATGCGCCCGTGAGCGGCGGCATCAAGGGCGCCGTCAACGGCACGCTGGCCGTGATGGTCTCCTGCCCGCAGGCGACCTACGAGACCGTGCAGCCGATCCTGAAGAATTTCGGCAAGCTGTTCTACACCGGCGACAAGCCCGGCGTGGCGCAGACGGCCAAGCTTGCCAACAATCTGATGGCGGCGGCGGCGCTGGTGATCACGTCCGAAGCCGTCGCGATGGGCGTCAAGGGCGGCGTCAACGCAAAGGTGCTGATCGACATCATCAACGCCAGCAGCGGCCGCAACAGCGCCTCCGAAGACAAGTTCCCCCGCGCGGTGCTGCCCGGCACCTTCGATTTCGGCTTCGCCACCGGCCTCTCCTACAAGGACGTCCGGCTCTGCGTCGACGAGGCCGAGGCCATGGGCGTGCCGATGGTCTGCGGCGCGGTGGTGCGGCAGATGCTCGCGATCACCAACGCCAAGTATGGCGCGTCGTCCGACTTCACCTCGATCGCCAAGGTGCTCGAGGAATGGGCCGGGGTCGAGATGCGCGGCTGATCACGCAAGCCTTCAGGGAGAGCGATTGCGATGACGATCGGCCCGACCGGATCAGCCAAGGTCTCGCTCACGCGCCAGATGGCGCGGAGCGTGCTTGCGCTCGATCTCGGCGATTTCGGGCCGGAGGTCGTCGCGAAGGCAAAGCTCTGTCTGCTGGACTTTTTGTCCTGCGCCTTCGAGGCGGGCCAGCATCCCTGGAGCCGTCAGGCGGTCGCGATCGCACAAGCCGGCGGCACTGCAACGATCATCGGGACGTCACAACTCTCCTCGTCGGCCGATGCCGCCTTTGCCAATGCTGTGATGGGGCACGGCCTCGTCCGCGAGGACATGCATGCGGCCAGCATCGCGCACCACGGCGTCGTGATCTGGCCGACGCTGCTCGCGCTGTCGGAACAGACGCCGCTGCACGGAGCCAGGCTGCTCTCGGCCGCCATCATCGGCTATGAGACCGGCGCGCGGATCGGCCGCGCGCTCCTGACCTCCGACCTCGCACGGCTCTATCGCCCGACGGGGCTCGTGGCGCCGCCAGGCGCGGCGCTGGCGGGAAGCTTTGCGCTCGGTCTGTCCGAGGACCAGGCAACCAGCGCCGTCGCGATCGCGGCCAATACATCCAGCGGGCTGAACGAGTGGCCGCATGCCGGCGGCTCCGACATGTATTTTCATCCGGGCTTTGCGGCCAGCAACGCGATCAAGGCGGTCGGTCTTGCCGCAGCCGGCGCCTTCGGCTCGGAAACGATCCTCGAAGGTGAGGCCGGCCTGTTCGCCGCCTATCGACGCCAGGCCGCGCCCGACAGCATCACGCTCTTCCCCGATGGCGAGAGCGAGATCATGGCCGTCTACAACAAGCCGGTCCCGGCCTGCAATTTCGCGCAGACCGCGGCCCAAGCAGCGCTTCGCGTCTCGCACGAGCTCGCCAGCACTGAGGAGATCGACCGCGTCATCATTCGCGCACCCGATGCCGCCGTTCGCTATCCCGGCTGCGACTCCATGGGGCCCTATCGCAACGCGCTTCAGGCCAAGATGAGCATTCCCTTCAGCGTTGCTGCGACGCTGACGCGGGGCGAGATCGAGGAAGAGAACTATTCCGAACTCGATGATGCCGACATCATTCGCCTGGTCGCGGTCACCGATCTCGGGGCAGATCCAGGCTTCACCGCCGCCTTCCCCGGCAAGCAGGGCGCGGAGGTGACCGTGCATCTGCGCAGCGGCCGGACCATCCGGCACGCTTTGCCCGACGTCATCGCCGCAACGCCTTCAGATGTTCGTGCGCGCTTCCGCGCCGCCGCAACCAGAGTCCTTGGCGACGATCGCGCGCACCGGCTCGAACAACTCATCGACGGCTGCGAGCAGCTCGGCAATGCCGGCGACATCGCAGCACAGTGTCGTCTGAACACGCCAGAACAGGCTTTACGATCGGCATCATAAGAAATGCCAAACAATACGGGGGAAACATGGTCGACCGGGAGACCAGCCTAGCAGTGCCGACGGCGCACAATCGCCAGCAAGCCGGCGCTCGCGCCGCGCGGAGGCGGGGCTGATGGAAGGCTTCTTTCAAGCGCTTGCTGCGGGCCTTTTGATCGGCGCCGTCTACGGCCTGATGTGCGTCGGGCTCGGCCTGATCTTCGGCGTCATGCGCGTCATCAACTTCGCCCATGGCGATTTCATGATGCTCGGCATGTATGCCGCCTTCTATCTCTTCACCGCCGCCGGCATCCAGGCGCTGTTCGGCAATACGGTCGGTCCGTTCGTGGCCATCCTGCTGGCTGGCCCGGTACTCGCGGTGTTCGGCTATTTCGTCCATCTGGCCCTGATCTCGCGCGTCTCGGGCACGCGCACCGCCTCACTGGAAGGCGAAGGCCATTACGCCCAGCTCATCCTCACGCTCGGCATCGCGCTGATCCTGCAGAACGGCGGCCTCATCGTGTTCGGATCGGTGCTGGCCTCGATCCGCACGCCGCTGTCGAGCTCGGCCTGGGAATTCGTTCCCTTCTTGGACATCAGCATCTTCCTCAACAAGGCGCGCAGCATCGACGCGATCGTTTCGCTCGCGATCATGATTCTTCTTTCGCTGCTGATCACGCGGACCCGGATCGGCAAGTCGCTCCGCGCCGCCGCCGACAATCCGACCGCTGCGACCTATATGGGCATCGACGTCGACCGCGCGCACCGCACGGCCTTCGCGCTCGGCTGCGGCATCACCGCGATTGCCGGCGGCCTGCTCGCGACCAACTATCCGTTCCACCCCTTCGTCGGCCTCGAATACGTGATCGTCATGTATGCCGGCGTCGTGCTCGGCGGCATGGGCAGCATCATCGGCGCCTTCTGGGGCGGCATGACGATCGGCCTGGTGCAGCAGATGTCGACGCTGATCCTGCCGACGCAATTGCAGAACGCCGCGATCTTCGCCGTGTTCCTCCTCATCATCTTCTTCCGTCCGCAAGGTTTCTTCGGGCGCATGGTCGAGAGGACGTGACCATGCTTCGGATGCGTTCACTGCTGCCTCCCCTGCTCTTCACGCTCGCCTACGCCGGGATCTCACTCGGCGTCACCAACTCGTACTACCAGCTCATCCTGACGCTGGTGCCGGTGTGGGCGGTGTTCGGCCTGTCCTGGAACCTGCTCAGCGGCTACACCGGGCTGATCTCGTTCGGCCACGCCGCCTTCTTCGGGATCGGCGCCTACGCGACCGCGCTCGGGCAGATTTATTTCGATATCTCCCCCTGGCTGCTGATCCCGGTCGCCGCCATGCTCGGCGGCATTGCCGGGCTGCTGATCGGATTTCCGACCTTCCGCCTCCAGGGCCACTACTTTGCGCTCGCGATGCTCGCCTACCCGCTCGCTATTCTCTACGTGTTCGAGTGGCTCGGCTTCCAGGAGGTGACGCTTCCGATCAAGCGCGACGCGCCGATCGCCTATATGCAGTTCTCCGATCCCCACATCTACACGCTGCTGGGGCTGGCCATCATGCTTGCCACCATCGTGCTGACGCAGGTGATCGAGCGATCCCGCTTCGGCATGGCGCTGCTCGCGATCAAGCAGAACGAGGCTGCGGCAGAAGCGGCCGGAATCAACACGCTGGCTTGGAAGCTGCGCGCGATCACGTTGAGCGGCGCGATCGCCGCCGCCATCGGCGGATTCTATGTGCAGGTGCTGCTGGTCGTGACCCCGCAATCGGTGTTCGGCATGCTGGTGTCGGCGCAGGCGTTGACGGTCGCGATGTTCGGCGGCGTCGGTACGGTCTGGGGACCGGTCATCGGCTCCGTGATCCTGATCCCACTCGCCGAGATCCTGCACGCAGAGGCCGGTGCGCGCATCCCCGGCATTCAGGGCGTCATCTTCGGCCTGGCGATCGTCTGTGTCATCTTGCTCGCGCCGGAAGGCCTGTTCTGGAAACTGCGCGATCTCCTGCGCAGGCGAAATGCATCCAAGGCCACGGCTAGCGTCACTCCGGAAACGGCCGTCGCCAACGTCACGGCGCTGAAGCCTGCCGCGCGGCAGCGTGCGGCCACCGGCGAGGTGATGCTCGAGGTTCGCAATCTCTCGCGCTCCTTCGGCGGACTCAAAGCCGTTCAGGATGTCAGCTTCAAGCTGCACAAGAACGAGATCCTCGGCATCATCGGCCCGAACGGCGCCGGCAAGACCACGCTGTTCAACCTCCTCAACGGTTTTCTGAAGCCGAGCGAGGGCGAGGTGCTGATCGACGGCCGCAACATGTCCGGCCAACGGCCGCACGTGATCTGCGAGGCCGGCATCGGCCGCACCTTCCAGGTGATGCGGCCATTCCTGCGCATGTCGATCCTCGACAATGTCGTGGTGGGGGCCTATGTGCGCGCCCGCTCCGATGCGGAGGCACGCAAGCTCGCCGCCGACGCAGTCGCCCGCGTCGGGCTCTCCGCCGTAGCCAACCGTGTCGCCGGCGAACTCTCGACCAAGGAGCTGCGGCTGATGGAGCTCGCCCGCGCGATCGCCGGCCAGCCCCGTATCCTGCTGCTCGACGAGACGCTCGCGGGCCTTGGCCACGGCGAGGCGGACGAGGTCGTCGCCGTGATCCAGCAGCTCGCACGCGACGGCATGACCATCGCCATCATCGAGCACACCATGCAGGCGATGGTCCGCCTGGTCGACAGATTCCTCGTGCTCGACCACGGCGCCGTCATCACCGAGGGCCTGCCGGAAGTGGTGACGCGCGACAACCGCGTGATCGAGGCCTATCTCGGCAAGAAGTGGGTGGGCCATGCTGCGAATTGATGGATTGAGCGCGGGCTATTCGGCCAAGCCCGTCCTGAACGACGTGTCGATCAATGTCGGCGCGGGCCAGTTCGTCGCAATCGTCGGGCCCAACGGCGCCGGCAAGACGACGCTATTCAAGACGATCTCCGGCATCGTGAAGCCGAGCGGCGGGAGAATTACGTTCGACGGCGTCGATCTCCTCGCGGTGCCGCCGCCGCAGCGCGCCCATCTCGGCATCGCCCATGTCCCCGAGGGCCGCCAGGTGTTCCCGTCGCTGACGGTGATGGAGAACCTCGAAATGGGCGCAATGACCGAAAGCGGCCGGCGCGACTGGCAGGCCAATATCGAGCGCATCTTCGAATGGCTGCCGGTGCTGAAGGAACGCCGCAACCAATTCGCCGGCACGATGTCCGGCGGCCAGCAACAGATGCTCGCGATCGGCCGCGGCCTCGCCTCCTCGCCGAAGCTGCTGATGCTGGACGAGCCTTCGATGGGGCTCGCGCCGTCGACCGCGGACTTCATCTTCGAGCGGCTGATCGATATCCGGCGCCAGTCCGGGCTGACCATGCTGCTGGTCGAGCAGCGCGTCGCGGAAGCGCTGGAGTCAGCCGACCACGGCTATGTCCTCGAAGCCGGACACGTCGTGCTCGAAGGCAACAACGACACGTTGCGCGCCGATGATCGCGTGCGCAAAGCCTATCTCGGCATGTGACGAACAAAAACAAAGAGCAGGGAGACACGAATGAACAAGACATCGAAGGGCAGGATATCAAATGGACTGACGCGCCGGACCGTGCTGTCGGGCGCCGCCGCCGTCGGCCTCGCCGGCGTGGCACGTGCGCAGGCGCCGGCCGAGGTCAAGGTCGGACTGATCGTGCCGCTGTCGGGCATCTACACCCGCCCCGGCCAGGTGATGAAGATGGGCGCCGAGATGGGCATAGAGCACATCAACGCGCAGGGCGGCATCAAGGCACTCGGCGGCGCCAAGCTGAAGCTGGTGGTGATCGACTGCGGCGACACCACCGAGAAGGCCAAGAACGCGGCGCAACGCATGGTGGCGCAGGAACCCGATCTCGTCGCCGCCACCGGCTCTTATCTCTCCTCCTTCACGCTCGCCGTCACCGAGGTGACCGAGCGCGCCGAACTGCCGGTGCTGACACTGTCCTATTCGGACCTGCTGACCGACCGCGGCTTCAAATACATCTTCCAGACCGCGGCAACCGCGAGCCGTCAGTCCGAGCTCGGCCTACCGACGCTGATGAAGCTCGCCGAGAACGCGTCGGGCAAGAAGCCCAAAGCCGTGGCGATGCTGATGGACAACACCGCGACATCCGTCGCCACCGCCAAGGCGCTGAAGGAAAAACTGCTCGCGCAGGAAGGCCTCCAGCTCGTCGTCGAGGAAGTCTGGACCCCGCCGCTGTCGGATGCCACCCCGCTGATCCAGAAGGTCCGCTCGGCCAAGCCCGATTTGCTCCTGTTCATGCCGAATGCAGTGTCGGATGCCAAGCTGGGGCTGGAGAAGATCAGCGAGTTCGGCCTCGGCCAGGGCAAGATCCCGACGGTGTCGTTCAGCATCACTATCGCCGAGCCCGACATGCTCCAGAGCGTGAGCCCGGAGACGGTGCAGGGCATCATGACCATCGTCGCCAACTGGGGCTCGAAGGGTCACGAGGCCCTGATCGCCGAGCTCAAGGCCAAATACAAGGAGCCCTGGATGACGCAGAACGTCATCTCGACCTATGGTGACATGTGGCTGATGAAGGAGGCGCTGGAGAAGGCCGGCAAGGCCGACCGCAACTCGGTCGCGCAGGCGTTCCGCACCATGGATGCCGGCCCGTCGACATACTATCCGGGCGGCCAGCTCAAATTCGACGAGAAGGGCCGCCGCGTCGGCGCCGGCGTCGTCATCGTGCAATGGCAATCAGGCGTGCCTGTCACCGTCTATCCGCCCGAACTCGCGCAGGCGCAGCCGTTCTGGCCGAAGAAATCATAAGGCGTCGCGAGATTTTTCAGGGAGGAGAATTGTCATGACTGCAAAGAGCAAAATCACGATCTCGCGGCGAACATTGCTTGCCGGCGCTTCCGGCACGCTGATCGCGTCCCGTGCCGCCTGGGCGCAACAACCGGCGGAAGTGAAGGTCGGCCTGCTGGTGCCGATCTCTGGCCTCTATGCCCGCCCGGGAACGGTGATGCGTGAGGGCGCCGAGATGGCGGTCGACCACATCAACGCGCAAGGCGGCATCAAGGCCCTCGGCGGCGCCAAGCTGAAGCTGGTCGTGCTCGATTCCGGCGACACCACGGAAAAGGCCAAGAACGCCGCCCAGCGCATGGTCGCGCAGGAGACCGATCTGGTTGCGGCCAGCGGCGCATACCTGTCCTCGTTCACGCTTGCGGTGACCGAAGTGACCGAGCGTGCCAGCCTGCCTGTCCTTACCCTCTCCTATTCCGACCTGATCACCGACCGCGGCTTCAAATACGTGTTCCAGACCGCGGCCACCGCAGGTTCGCAGGCACGGCAGGCGTTACCGCAGATCATCAAGCTGGCGGAAACGGCCTCCGGCAAGCGGCCGAAGACGGTCGCGATCCTGACCGACAACACGGGGGCCTCGATCGCCTCCGCAAAGGCGATGCGCGAGGGCCTGCTGGCGGAGAACCAGTTGCAGCTGATCGTCGACGAGACGTTCACGCCGCCGCTGGCTGATGCGACGTCGCTGGTGCAGAAAATCCGCTCGGCGAAACCCGATCTGCTGTTCTTCCTGCCGACGGTGATCTCGGACGCAAAGCTGCTGCTCGAGAAGATGAACGAGTTCGGCCTCGGCCAGGGCAAGATTCCGACCATCTCGTTCGGCATCGCGATCGCTGAGCCGGACATGCTGCAGACTGTGAGCCCCGAACTGCTCCAGGGCGTGCTGACCTGCGTCGCAAGCTGGGGCGCCAAGGGCCACGAGGCACTGATCGCGGAACTGAAGACCCGCTACAAAGAGCCGTGGATGACGCAGAACGCGATCTCCACCTATGGCGACATGTGGGTGATCAAGGACGCGCTCGAGAAGGCCGGCAAGGCCGACCGCGTTGCCGTCGGCGAGGCGCTGCGCACCATGGATGCCGGCCCCTCGAAATACTATCCGCTGGGCGAGATCAAGTTCGACGAGAAGGGCCGCCGCGTCGGCGCCGGCATGACCATCGTGCAGTGGCAATCCGGCGTGCCGGTGACGGTGTTCCCGCCCCAGCTCGCGCTGGCGCAGCCGTTCTGGCCCAAAAACTGACTGAGAACTGACAACGCCCGAAAGAGAAACGGAGAACAACATGGACAAGGCGACCTACGACCGCGGGCTCGAAATCCGCAAGAGCGTGCTCGGCAACGAGTTCGTGGACAAGGCGATCGCAAGCGCGGACGAGTTCAATCGTCCGATGCAGGACCTCACCACGGAGTATTGCTGGGGCTACGTCTGGGGCCGCGACGGCCTCACGCGCAAGACGCGCAGCTTCCTCAATCTGGCGATGCTCTGCGCGCTCAACCGCCCACACGAGCTGAAAACCCATGTCCGCGGCGCGCTCGCCAACGGCGCCACCAAGGAGGAGATCCGCGAGGTGTTCATGCAGGTCGCGATCTATTGCGGCGTGCCGGCCGGCGTGGATGCGTTCCGGAACGCGAAGGAAGTCTTCGCCGAGCTCGACAAGAAATAACGGAGCGTGACGACGATGAAGGGCAAATGGGCACTCGTGACCGGTGCGACCGCGGGCCTTGGCCTCGCCGTCGCGGAAGGCCTTGCCGGCGCGGGCGCCAATATCGTCCTTCATGATCTCGTCGCGCCGAAGCAGGCCGCGGATGGCCTCCGCGCCCGCTTCGGCGTCGAGGTCGTCTCGGCCGGCGCCGATCTCGCCCAGCGCGAGGCGATCGAGGCCATGATGGCCGATCTGCTCGACCGCTGCGGCGCCATCGACATCCTCGTCAACAACGCCGTGGTCAGGCATTTCTCCGCCATCGAGCAGTTTCCGCCCGATCGCTGGGAGCAGGCGCTGGCCGTCAACCTGTCGGCGCCGTTCCATTTGATCCGCCTGGCGCTGCCAGCCATGAAGCAGCGCGGCTGGGGCCGGATCATCAACATGGGCTCGATCTATTCCAGCCGCGCGGTCGAGGATCGCATCGACTACGTCACCACAAAGACTGCGATCCTCGGTATGACCCGCGCGGTGGCGATCGAGACGGCGCGGAGCGGCATCACCTGCAACACGCTCTGCCCAGGCACACTGCCAACGCCCGCGATCCTGAACAAGATCGCAACGATCGCGTCGAACAGCGGCCGTCCGGTCGACGACGTGACCAAGGAATATCTCGGTGAGCGCCAGCCAACGCAGCGCTTCGTCGAAATGAATGCGGTCGCCGCCATGGTCGTCTTTCTCTGTGGGCCCGCGGCAAACGATATCACCGGCGCCAGCCTGCCGATCGACGGCGGCTGGTCGGTCGCATGAAAGCATTGGGAGTGTTGCGATGACTGAACAATCGGGCCAGAGCGTCGTGCTGACGGGTGCCGCCGGCGGCATGGGACGCGCCATCACCAAGGCGTTGCTGGAAAGCGGCCGCCGAGTCGTGCTGGTCGATCGCGACGCCAAGGCGCTTGAGGAACTTGCGTCCTCGGCGGGCAACGCGGTGTTTCCGATCCAGCTCGACATTAGCGATGGGCATGCCGTGGATCGCCTGCCGGACGCCATTCCCGCGCAGTTCAAGCCGGTCGACGTCCTCATCAACAACGCCGGGCACGATATCGGCGGGCGGACGCGGTTCGATGCCGGCTCCGCCGACGACTGGTCCAACATCATCCAGACCAATCTGATCGGCCTGATGCGCGTCACCCGCGCGATCCTGCCCGACATGGTCAGGCGCAACGCCGGCCATGTCGTCAACATCAGCTCCATCAACGCGGTCCGGATCGTCCCTGACATGGCCGCCTACAGCACCAGCAAGGCGGGCGTGCACATGTTCACCGAGACGCTGCGGGGCGAGCTGGCGGAAACCGCGATCCGGGTCACCGAACTCCAGCCAGGCCTGACCCGGACCAACATCATCCTGACCCGCTACCGCGGCGACAGGCAGAAGGAAAAGGACTATTTCGACCAGTTCAGGATGGCGCTCGAGCCTGCCGATATTGCCCGTTCGATCGTCTTCGCCCTGGACCAGCCCGCGCACGTTCAAATTGCCGAAATGATGATTCTGCCTGTAAACCGGTACTGACTTTTCCCAACCAGGGTCCGGACATGGAAAGACGTAGCGAATTGCAGTCGACACTCCGCATCGAGGACGTCCCGACCGTCCGGGCGATGGTCGCGCAAAAGCTGCGCGAGGCGATCATGTCCGGAACACTCAAACCGGGCCAGCGCCTGGTCGAGCGCGAGCTCTGCGAGATGATGGGCGTCAGCCGGCCCTCGATCCGTGAAGCACTGCGGGCGCTCGAAGCCGACGGGCTGGTCAACATCGTCCCGCACCGCGGCCCCGTGGTCTCCACGATCAGCCTCGAAGAAGCCCGGCAGCTGTACGCGGCGCGAGCGGTGCTCGAAGGTTTCGCCGGCCGCGAATGCGCCAGGCTCCACGATCCGGAAGTGGCTCGACGGATCGGGGAAGCCCTGGCACGGCTGAAGGCGGCCGCAGCCAAGCAGGATCTCGTCGGGAGCCTCGAAGCCAAGACCGACTTCTACGCCGCGCTGATCGGCGGCTGCCGCAACGCCTTCATCGAGCGCATGCTCAAGCCGCTGCACGACCGGATCCAACTGTTGCGGATCACGTCGATGTCGCAGCCGAAACGGATCAACAAGAGCCTACGCGAGGTCACCGCGATCTGGCGTGCGATCCAGAACGGCGATCCAGATCTCGCCGAGCGCTGCTGCGTCGATCACATCAATGCGGCTGCGGTGGCCGCGCTCGACATGATTGAACGAAACGCCGCCAAGGAGGCGGCGCCTTCCGACGACTAGAAAAACAAGAATTCAGGGAGTGTTCGATGTTGTCTCTGGTACGATCGCTGATCCTGTGTCTCCTGCTCTCGCCCTGCGGCGCGGCAATCGCAGACGACTACCCCACCCGCCCGGTCACGATGATCGTGCCGTTCTCCGCCGGCGGCCCCGGCGACGTCATCGCGCGAATTCTCGGCAACGCCATGAGCGCGACGCTGAAGCAGTCCATCGTCATCGAGAATGTCGTCGGTGCCGGCGGCACACTCGGCACCAACCGCGTCGCCAAGGCCGCGCCTGATGGCTACACGCTGCTCCTGATGCATGTCGGCCAGGCCACTGCGCCCGCGCTCTACGCAAAACTGCCGTTCGATCCCGTCGGCGACTTCGCCATGATCGGGCTCGTCACGGATGTCCCGATGATCCTGGTGGCCCGGCCGAATTTCCCGGCCAAGGACCTCGGCGAGATGATCGCGCGCATCCGCAGCGAAGGCGACAAGATGACTTTCGGCAATGTCGGTCTCGGCTCAGCCTCGCAGCTCTGCGGCCTGATGTTCATGAGCACCACCGATACGAAACTCTCGCAAATCTACTACAAGGGCGGCGGGCCCGCGCTGAACGACGTCATCGCCGGCCATATCGACGTCTATTGCGATCCCGCGACGGGACCGACGCCCTATATCCAGTCGAACACGATCAAGGGCTACGCGATCACGAGCAAGACGCGCGTCGCGACGCTGCCCGGCGTGCCGACCTCGGCCGAGGCCGGCGTTCCCGAATTCGATGTGACGACCTGGTATGGCCTCTACGCGCCGCGCGGCACGCCGAAGCCCGTGATCGACCAGCTCGTCGGTGCGCTCCAGACGGCGCTCAAAGACCCTGCCTTGATCAGCCGCTTCGCCGAGCTCAGCATGGCTCCGGTCGAGGCCGAGCGTGCGACGCCGGCTGCGCTCGAAGCCTTCCTGAAGGCGGAGATCGCCAAATGGGGGCGGATCATCAAGGCAGCCGGAATCGAGCCGCAGTAGGTCCCGCCTGCTTCACTCGTCCAGAAGCTCCAGGAATTCCTCGATCCGGCCGAACGGGTCCGCATGCCCGCGGGCGGCGCAGACGACGCGATCGCCGTCGCGCTGGAGCGATCGTGCTCTGGATTTCCGCAGCCGCCCGGGGAGGAAAGTGGCAGCGACCGCCTCGGGCCCGACATCGAGCCTGACGATGCCACGCCGCTTGCAATCGATCCGGAGCCTGGCGGCCGCAAAGAAATCGCGCGCCTCCGGCGGCAGCCTGCCGAAACGGCGCGAGGTCTCCTCCTCCAGGTCTTCCAGATCGTCGTCGCTCCGGCATCTGGCGGCGCGACCATAGATCTCGAGCCGCATTGCTTCCGATTGCACATAACCTTCAGGCAACATGTCGCCGACAGGCAGATTCAGATCCGGCACCCACAGAAAGGCGCCCGAGTCGTTCACTCTTTCCGAGGCGAGCTTCAGGAGATGACTGTAGAGCACCGGCCCGAACACCTGCACGTGCCCAGACTGCTGTTCGGAAAACAGATCGCCGGCGCCCCTGAGGTCCAGGTCGCGCTCGCTGATGGCAAAGCCGGCGCCGGGCTTGCTGAACTCCTCGAGGACGGCCAAACGCTTCTCGGACTGCTCCGAGGTCGACTCCGTCAGCAGATAGGCGAAGGCGCGCGTTCCGCCGCGTCCCACCCGCCCCCTGAGCTGATGGAGCTGTGCGAGGCCGAACTTTTCGGGCCAGCACACCACGATGGTATTCGCACGCGGGATATCGAGACCGCTTTCCACGATGTTGGTTGCCAGAAGGACATCCGCCTCGCCATCGACGAAACTCATCATGCGGTCGTCGAGGTCGTCGACGGGCATCTTGCCATGAAGGCAGACGATGCGGAGGTCGGGCGCCAGTGATTGCACCCGCGCCAGCATCGGCTCCAGATCCTGGATGCGCGGGCAGATCAGAAAACTCTGTCCATGCCGCCGCCGCTCGCGAAGCAATGCTCCGGCAATGGCCGCATCCGAAAGCGGAGCGATCTTGGTCACGATCGGAAGCCGGTGAACCGGCGGCGTTGCGATCACGCTGAGATCCCGGAAGCCCGCAAGACCAGCAGCGAGCGTGCGCGGGATGGGCGTCGCGCTCATCCAGAGCGTATGGGCATTCTTTGCCAGCCCAGAAAGCTTCGCCTTCTCCGCCGCTCCGAAGTGCTGCTCTTCGTCGATGATGACGAGGCCAAGATCGGCGAACTTCACATCCTTTGCAGAGAGCGCCTGCGTGCCGACGACGACTTTCAGCCTGCCGCTTCGCAGGCCCTCCTTGATCCCTCGCGTCTCCGGGCCGGAGGTCGCTCGCGACAGGCTTCCGACGTCGATACCGAGAGGACCGAAGCGCTTGCGGAAGGTTTCGACATGCTGCCGCGCCAGGACCGTGGTCGGCACCGCGATCGCCACCTGTTTCCCGGACAGCGCCACGGCGGCTGCCGCGCGCAACGCGACCTCGGTCTTTCCAAATCCGACGTCGCCACACACCACCCTGTCCATGGGATGACCTGCCGCGAGATCATCGAGCACGTCCTGAATGGCCTTCGCCTGATCGACGGTCGGGAAATACGGAAAACGCGCAACGAACCTTTCATAGAGCGGCCCGGGTGCGACCAGTTTCGGCGCGCGGCGGCGGTGGCGCTGGCTGATGTGCTTCGCGAGCGCCTTGGCGGCGACCTGAATCTCCGCCTCGGCCTCGGTCCGCCGCGCCCACCATGTGCTCCCGTCCGCCTTGTCCCGTGCCAGCTTGCCGGGCTCGGCCGCATACGGCCAGATCAAGGCAAGATCGGCCGGCGGCACGAGAACGGCGTTGTCTCCCGCGAACGCAAGCCTGACCATCTCGCGCCGCGATCCCGTCCCCATGGCGAGGGTCTGCAAGCCGTCGAGCAGGGCGAGCCCGCGCTGCAAATGGACGACCGCCGCGCCGCGCTCCGGGACGTCGGGATGATCGAACGCGGCCGTCCAGGCTCTCGCCATCGGCTGCGGATGATGGGCTCTGCTGCCGAGCACGTCCGACGCGGTGACGATGACGAGAGGCTTGCGGCCGGCCCCGACGAAGCCGGCATCGAAATCGGCCAGGAACGCCGTTTCGCGATCCCGTCCCTCTGTCGCCTCGCTCCAATCGGCACAGCGCTCCGCCTTGATCCCGCTCATCCGCTCCATCGCGCGAAGGTCATCCTCGACGGCCGCGACGAACAGCACCCGCGACCCGGCGCGTTGCATGTCGTCAATAAAAGCGCGGAGGATCTTTCTTGGCGAAGAGGCCTTCGAGAAATCGGGCGTCGGCGTGAAGGCCGATTTTTGCGGAAGCACGCTGATGCTCTTCTTCAGCCGCTTCCAGTCCGCCCGTCCGAGATACTCGCGCTCCGCATCCCTGCGGCCAGCTGCCTCCTCGATGGTGCCCAGCCAGATATCGGCGTGGCCCGGTACGCCGGCATCCACGATCCACCGCGCGCGAGCGCAATAATCCGGCAGCGTCGCCCGCTGCCCGCGCTTGCCTCCGAGCGCAATCTGTTCGGACATCGGATCGATCAGCAATTCCCTGGTCTCGTAGACGACCTCATGCTCGACCGGATCGACGGCAACGATCTTACGGATAACACCGTCGGAATGTTCGATCCTGAAAGGACCAAGTCCGCCCGCGGGAAACACCTCGAACGTCTTGCCGTGGAACAGGACGCCGCCCGGATATTCCGCCTCTTCGTCGAGGTCGTAGCCGAGCGCTTCCAGACGGCGCTCCAGCTCGGCTTCCGAATAGGCCGCGCCCACTTTCAGGCTGAGGCTGGTCTTTGACCAGCTCGCCGGCAGTGGCAGCCGCTCCATGATGGCTTCTGCGGTCGATACGAGGAAGACCGGCTTCCTTGCCTTGGCAAGGCGCCGCAACACCGAGCTCCGCCTGCCCGCGATCTCGCGCGACGGCTCCAGACCATCGAATGGCAGATTGTTCAGCCGCGGGAACACCAGCACGTCGACCGAAGGATCGAGCGCGTGGATCACGCCGCCCAGCCGCTCTGCCCTGTTCTCATTGTCGCAGAGGAAGACGAGGCCGTCGCGGCCAGACTTCTCCCATTGCTCGCGCAGATGCAGCGCCAGCATGCCGAGCGGCGATGAGGACGAGACCGTAGAACGCGACGCGCTCTTGCCTTTCGAGCCTTTGCTCTCTGTGCTCTTCGAACCCTTGCGCTTTGAACCCTTGCTCTTCGAGCTCTTGGTCTTCGGGCTCTCGCCTTTCGAGCTTTTGGCCTTGGTCTTTTTCGCGCCGGTCGCGGCCCGGGCTTTTTTGGTGGACGCCAATGTGTATCCAACTTTGTTTCAGAAATAGAGTCGCGCGCCGACGAGCCCTGCCGTAGAGCTCGGTCGACAACGCGGACTGGGCCTAAGCGCCCAAGCACGTCATTACAATTTCACGATTGCGTTGGAAAGCACGGATGCAAGCCCGGACGACCGGCCTGCATGCCAAAATAAGGCCTACTGCAGGACCTTCGGCAGCACCACGACCACGTCGACGCTCTGCCCGAGGACTTGAGTCGCAACCACCGCGAGGTGATGCGAGAACTCGTCCTCGATCTCGCTCGCGCAGTCTTCGTCCCTGGCAATGGCGAACAGCAGATTGCCGTCGATCTCGTCGAATCGGATGCCGGCGAAGATGCGATCGAACGTCTCGGCGCCCGCGATGCCCGCGATTCGCGCCTGGATGGCCTGGTCTTCGATGAGGGACAGTTTCATCATAATCGGGAACATGGGGGCGCACCTCCCAAATGCAAGAGCAGAAGCGTGCTGGCGCGGCCCGCCGGGCGAACTATATTAATCGTGTCGTCCCGCCTGACCACCATCCGCCCTTGAGGAAACTCTTGATTCTCTTCCTGCTGCTGGTCTTCGTGCCGATAGGACTGTCGGCCGGACGCTATTATCTGTTCGGCGATGGCCGGGGCAATTGGCAGACGGCCGATCGCTCGAGCGCCGGCTTGCTGCCGCCGGCATCCGCCAATCCGGACGCGCTGATCCGGGTCTTTGCCGCGCGCACGGTGCGGTGGCGCAGCATTTTCGCCGTCCACAGCTGGATCGTCGTCAAGGAGAAAGGTGCCAGCACCTACAGCCGATACGACTACACGGCGTGGGGCGACCCGATCCGGAGCAACGGATTTGCACCCGACGGCCGCTGGTTCGGCGCCATGCCCGAAACCGTCGTGGCGGTCGACGGCGCGCGGGCCGAAGCGCTGATCCCCAAGATCCGCCACGTCGTCGAGACCTACAAGTTCCGCGCCTACGGCGATTACAGCGCCTGGCCCGGACCGAATTCCAACACCTTCGTGCAGGCGGCGCTGGACGCCGTTCCCGAGCTTCGTGCCGTCCTTCCACCCACCGCGGTCGGCAAGGACTATCCGTACAGCGGACGCTGGGCCGGCATCACCCCTTCCCGCACCGGCGCCTACGCCTCGCTGTCGGGTTACCTCGGCATGACGGTCGGCTGGGTCGAAGGGTTCGAGATCAATTTCTTCGGCGCGGTGCTGGGCATCGACATCCGGCGGCCGGCGCTCAAGCTCCCCGGCATCGGCCGCCTGGGCGTCGCCGCCGGCCTGTAGAGCGCCTGCCGACGCCTCGCCAAACAAAAAACTGAAAAACAACCCCATGCACAGTAGAACCGCCCCTGGCCGGTTGGTCGCGGTGGCGCGGCTTAAGTCGAGATGAGGCTTGGGTGAATTGCCTTGCGCGCGCAGAACGAGAGGCCTCTCTCCTGCAACGCACGTTGAGGTGCTCGACGAGCCCGATGTCTTCAGACGCCGGTCATTTGACTCGTCGGGCAAAACACCGGCAAAATTGCATCGTGCCAATCAGGCCATGGATGCGCTCGACCAGGCCGACCATGGGTCCAGCAAGCCGCCTCCCTGGATCCTAGCCCCCAAGCGCCGGAATATTTTCGCGAAAGATGATCTCGCTGCGCGGCGCCTCGATGCCGTGCATGGCGCTGCGGCCGGCGCGCAAATTGTCGAAGATGCCGACACAGCTCATCATCGTGTTGAGCTGATTTTGAGTGATGACGGCATCCATCGTCCCATCGAGCAGAAAGCTACGCGTATCCGAGGTCAGACCATGGCCAATGAAGACCACGTCACGCGCCCGGTTCATTTCGTTCAGGGCGCGAGCGACACCATCGGCGGCGCCGCCGATGTTGTAGATTCCGGCAAGATCCGGATGCTGGCCCAGCAGCATGCGCGTCTGGCGATAGTTGCGGTCGGCGTCATCATGGCCTTCGCGCAGGCCCACGACCTTGATGGCCGGGAATAGTTCTTCGAAGACGTGCAGAAAGCCCATTTCGCGTTCTTCGTGCGCGCGGTAGCTGCGGCTGCCCGCGATCATCGCGACCTTGGCCGGACGCTCGCCCAGAAAGCGCGCGATCAGATAGCCGGCAGTGCGTCCGATCGAGCGATTGTCCAGTCCGATATAGGCCGCGCGGCGCGCGTTCAGGATATCCGAGATCAGCGTCACCGTCGGCACGCCGTGCTCCGCTAATCGGTCGACGGCTTCCCTCACGACGGGATGCTCGAGCGCCATGAAGGCGATGCCGTCGGCCTTGTCGCGGGCCCGCCAGAGCTGACGTGCCAGCAGGTCGGGATTGAAGCCCTTGATGGTGTCGACCTGACAATGGACGTTGAAGGGCGCGAGCCGGCCGTCGGAATGCGCGATCAGCTGCCCGAGCGTGGACAGGAAGCGGTTGGTGCCGGCCGGCAGCAGGAACAGCAGCCGCATCGGCTTGGGCCGCATCGCCGCCAGGATGTTCTCGGCCGGCATGTAGTCGAGCTCGGACGCGGCGGCGAGCACCCGCTGCTGCGTAATCGCCCGCACACCGGGCCGACGATTCAGCACGCGGTCGACCGTCGCCGTGGAGACGCCGGCCCGGCGCGCCACGTCAACGATGCGGCTCAGCGAAGGAGCCACTGGTTTATTCATTCCGGGGCCCAATCGTCGAATACCTCAAAAACCATCATCTTTATCGTTTGACATGCTAGCTCAAAGTCGCAATTTTCGCATCAATATTGTTGCAGAAACATCAAATAACATCAAATCGCTGTTGGAGGAGAAGCCCATGTCCCTGACCCGTCGGCGCGCCCTGCAAGCCCTGTCCGTCCTCCCCGCCGCGGGCCTGATCGGCGGTCTCTCGCGCCCGGCCCGGGCGGCCGAGTTCTCGCTGAAATACGGCAACAACCTGCCGCTGACGCACCCCCTCAACATCCGCGCCCAGGAAGCCGCCGACCGCGTCGCCAAGGAGAGCAATGGCCGGGTCGAGATCGCCATCTTCCCGAACAACCAGCTCGGCGGCGACACCGACATGCTCGCCCAGGTGCGCAACGGCGCGCTGAACTTCTTCACGCCCTCCGCGCTCGTGGTCGCGACCCTGGTGCCGATCGCCGCGATCAACGCGGTCGGCTTTGCCTTTGCCGATTACGATCAGGTCTGGAAAGCGATGGACGGCGGGCTTGGCGCGCATATCCGTGCCGCCATGGCCAAGGTCGGCCTCCATACGTTCGAGAAGATGTGGGACAACGGCTTCCGCCAGATCACCAGCGGCGCCAAGCCGATCGAGAGCGCCAAGGACATGGACGGCCTCAAGATCCGCGTGCCCGTGTCTCCGCTCAGCATCTCCATGTTCAAGGCGCTGTCGTCCTCGCCGACCAGCCTGCAATTCAGCGAGGTCTATTCGTCGCTGCAGACACGCATTGTCGACGCGCAGGAAAATCCGCTGCCGATCATCCAGGTAGCGAAGCTCTACGAGGTGCAGAAGTACTGCGCGATCAGCAACCACATCTGGGACGGCTTCTGGTTCATCGCCAACGCCCGCGCCTTCAACGCCCTTCCCGCCGATCTCAGGACCATCGTCAGCAACGCCATCAACGATGCCGGCTTGAAGCAGCGCGAGGACATCAAGACGTTCAATGCGACCGTGCAGGCCGATCTCCAGCGCAATGGGATGAAATTCACCACGCCTTCACCGGACTCGTTCCGCGCAAAACTGCGCGACTCCGGCTTCTACGGCGAATGGAAGGGCCGCTTCGGCGACGAAGCCTGGGCGCTGCTCGAAGGCGCCGTCGGCAAGCTGGCCTGAGCGCGATGACGATCGCAGAGCATCAGATGACGGACTATCTGGCGGCGGCCGCGCACCCTGCTTCCGCTGCGGGCACGCGCAAGCTTGCGAGCGCCTTTGGCACCGTCGACCGCTGGCTCGGTGCGGTGGTCGAGACCGCCGCGGCCGGTGTCGTGCTGGTCGAGATCGGCATCATGCTCGCCGGCGTCATCATGCGATACGCCTTCCACAGCCCGCTGATCTGGTCGGACGAACTGGCCTCGATCCTGTTTCTCTGGCTCTCGATGCTGGGCGCGGTGATCGCGCTGCGCCGGGGCGAGCACATGCGCATGACAGGGCTCGTCAGCCATGTTGGCCCGGGCGCGCGCGCCTTTCTCGACACGATCGCTGCGGTGGCGCCGCTAGCCCTGCTGGCGTTGATCCTGCATCCCGCCTTCGACTATGCGAGCGAGGAACAGGTCATCGTCACCCCGGCGCTGGAGATCAGTAACGCCTGGCGCGCAGCCGCAATTCCCGTCGGGATGACCCTGATGGCCGTCGTCGCCGCGATCCGGCTCGCGACGCATCACCGCCCCGCGTTGATCGTCGCGGCCCTCATCACCGCCGCCGTCCTGATTGCCGCATTCTGGCTTGCCGGACCGCTGCTCGCCCCGCTCGGACGCTACAATCTCATCATTTTCTTCGTCGGCGTGGTCGCAGCCAACGTGTTCGCCGGCGTACCGATCGCCTTCTCCTTTGCGCTCGCGACCTTCGGTTATCTGGCGCTGACAACCAGCGTACCGATGATGGTGATGGTCGGCCGTCTCGATGAGGGCATGTCGCACCTGATCCTGCTCGCGGTGCCGCTCTTCATTTTCCTCGGCGCGTTGATCGAAATGACCGGCATGGCGCGGGCCATGATCCAGTTTCTGGCAAGCCTGCTCGGACATGTCAGGGGCGGACTGTCCTATGTGCTGATCGGGGCCATGTATCTGGTTTCCGGCATCTCCGGCTCGAAGATCGCCGACATGGCCGCGATCGCGCCGGTGCTGCTGCCGGAGATGCAGCGGCGCGGCGCCAAGCCCGGCGACCTCGTCGCGCTGCTGTCGGCCACCGGCGCGCAGACCGAGACCATTCCGCCGAGCATCGTGCTGATCACCATCGGCTCGGTGACCGGTGTCTCGATCGCGGCGCTGTTCACGGGCGGGCTGCTGCCGGCCCTGGTCGTGGGCACCGCGCTCTGCGTGGTGGTGTGGCGGCGCTACCGGAACGAGGATCTGAGCCATGTGCGGCGGGCCTCGAAGCGCGAGATCGCAAAACTCACAATGGTCGCTCTGCCCGCCATCCTGCTGCCCTTCGTGATCCGCACTGCCGTCGTCGAAGGTGTTGCCACTGCCACGGAGGTCTCGACCATCGGCATCGCCTACGCCGTGCTGATGGGCCTTGTGGTCTACCGCCAGTTTCCCTGGCGGCGGCTGAAATCCATGCTGGTCGAGACGGCCTCGCTGACGGGCGCAATCATCTTCATCATCGGCTGCGCCACGGCGATGGCCTGGGGACTGACGCAATCCGGCTTCTCGCAACAGCTGGCGAAGGCGATGGCGGCGATCCCCGGCGGCGCCTACGGTTTCCTCGCGATCTCGATTGTGGCCTTCGTCGTGCTCGGCAGCGTGCTCGAAGGCATTCCGGCCATCGTGCTGTTCGGCCCATTGCTGTTTCCGATTGCCAAGCAGGCCGGCGTGCACGAAGTGCACTATGCGATGGTCGTGATCCTCGCGATGGGCATCGGCCTGTTCGCGCCGCCGTTCGGCGTCGGCTATTACGGCGCCTGCGCGATCAGCAAGATATCGCCGGACGAAGGCCTCAAGCACATCTGGGGTTATGTCGCGGCGCTCTTCATCGGCCTCGCCATCGTCGCGGCCGTGCCGTGGCTGTCGATCGGCTTCCTCAAATTCTGAAGATCATGGGAATCATGCAATGAGCCGTTTTTTTGGTGAGATCCGGCAAGCCGGCTACGTCGTTGACGACATCGAGAAGGCCATGGATTATTGGAGCCGCGAGCTCGGCATCGGGCCGTGGTTCTATAATCCGCGGGTTCCAATCGTGAACTACCACTATCGCGGCAAGGCCTATGAGCCGCACAATTCGGTGGCGCTGGCCAATTCCGGTCCGCTGCAGATGGAGCTGATCCAGATCCGCAACGATGCGCCGTCGATGTATGCCGACTTCCTGAAAGCCGGACATAAGGGTCTGCAGCACGTCGCCTATTGGACCGAAGACTACGACGCCGATCTGTCCCGTCTCGAAGCCGAGGGTTTCAAGCCGGTCATGAGCGGCGAAGTCGGCGCGCGCGGTCGTTTCGTCTATTTCGACACGGAGTATCATCCGGGAACGGTGATCGAACTGTCTGAGGTCTCGGGACCCAAGGGCAAGATGTTCGATCTCATCCGCGCAGCCGCCAAAGGCTGGGACGGGCGCGACCCCGTGCGGCCGTTCCCCGATCTGACCAAGCTCTAGACCTGCGCTCCCGTGACGCAAAATCCCGTTCGCATCGAAGCTGACTATCTGATCGAAACGCCTGAAGATCCGCGTCTTGCCGCGGAAACCATGGCGGGCGAGCAGTCGAGCGGCACGTTCGTCGCGGTGCCCGGCGAAACGCCGGAGCTGAAAGCGCGTGCGGCCGCCCGAGTCGAGAGCATCGAGTTGCTTGATGCAATCTCCGCGCCGTCGCTCCCGGTCGCCCGCCCGATCAACCCAGATGGCCCCTGGAATCGCGCGCGCGTGACGTTGTCATGGCCGCTCGATAATATCGGCGCGTCACTGCCAAATCTCGTCACGGCGATCGCCGGCAATCTCTGGGAGTTGCGCCAGCTGACCGGCCTGCGGCTGCTCGACCTGCGCCTGCCGCTCGCGTTTGCCGCCGCCTATCCCGGACCGAAGTTCGGCGTCGCCGGCACGCGCGCGCTGACCGGCGTCAGCGGCCGTCCTCTGATCGGCACCATCATCAAGCCGAGCATCGGGCTCAGCCCGGCCGAGACGGCCTCTCTCGTCGCGACGCTCTGCGAGGCCGGCATCGACTTCATCAAGGACGACGAGCTGCAATCGGACGGCGCCTATTGTCCGTTCGACGCGCGCGTGCGCGCCGTGATGCGCGTCGTCAACGACCACGCTGATCGAACCGGCAAGAAGGTCATGATCGCCTTCAATCTGACCGACGAGATCGACCAGATGCGCCGCCGGCATGATCTGGTGCTCAACGAGGGCGGCACGTGTGTGATGGCGAGCATCAACTCGGTCGGGCTCACAGGCATGGTCGAGCTCGGCCGCCACACGCAGCTTCCCGTTCATGCGCATCGCAACGGCTGGGGCGCGCTGAATCGTCATCCCGCGCTCGGCTGGGATTATACGGCGTGGCACAAGATCTGGCGGCTGGCCGGCGCCGACCACATGCACGTCAACGGCATCGGCAACAAGTTCAGCGAGACCGATGACAGCGTGGTCACATCCGCAAAGGCGGCGCTGACGCCGATGTTCGCGCACAAGCCGTGCATCGCGATGCCCGTGTTCTCCTCGGGCCAGACGCCGGCTCAGGCCGCGCCGACCTGGCGCGCACTCGGCTCGACAGATCTGATCTTCGCAGCAGGCGGCGGCATTCTCGCCCATCCCGATGGACCGGCCGCCGGCGTTGCCGATTTGCGCGCAGCATGGGACGCCGCGATGGCGAGTCCGCAGCCGTGAGCGGCGCGTCCGCCCTGCCCGACGGTCCACTCGTTGCCTTCTATGGCGACGATTACACTGGCTCGTCCGCGGCGATGGAGGCCCTCACCTTCGCGGGCCTGCCGACAATCCTGTTCCTGGAGACTCCGACGCCCGAACGTCTCGCTTCTATCGGGCAGTACCGCGGCGTCGGCATCGCCGGCACGGCGCGCGCGAAGGATCCGGCCTGGATGGAGCAAAACCTTCCGTCGGCCTTTGCGGTGCTCGCAGGTATCGGCGCGCCGATCGCACACTACAAGGTGTGCTCGACCTTCGACTCCTCGCCGCAGATCGGCTCGATCGGTCGGGCGATCGACCTCGCGGTGCCGCAGCTCGGCGGCGCCTGGCATCCGCTCCTCGTGGGATCGCCGGCGATGGGCCGCTATCAGATGTTCGGCCATCTGTTCGCGGCCGTGAATGGCGTCGGCCATCGTCTCGACCGGCACCCGACCATGTCGCGTCATCCGGTGACGCCCATGGACGAGTCCGATCTCGGCCGGCATCTTGCAAAACAGACGGCGCGATCGATCGGACTGATCGACTTCGTCACCATGGCCAATGGCGGCGCGGATCTGGCGCTGATGCGCGCGAGGGGCGCCGGCAGCGAGATCATCTCGCTCGACGTGCTCGATCAGCCATCCCTGATCGAAGCCGGCCGCCTGATCTGGGAATATCGCGGCGAACGCCTCTTTGTCGCCGGCTCGCAAGGCGTCGAGCAGGCCCTGGTCGCCTATTGGCGGTCGGCGGGCCTGATTGCCGACAGCAAGCCTGATCTGCGCCTTGCCGGCGTCGAGCGCATCGCCTGCGTCTCCGGCTCCTGCTCGCCCGTCACCGCCGCGCAGATCGCCCATGCCGCGGACAACGGCTTCGATATCGAGCGGCTCGATGCCACACGCGCCGTCGACGCGGCCGAATGGACCAGGGAGATCGGCCGCGCTGCCGAACGTGCGCTCGCAGCACTCGCATCGGGACGCGATGCGCTCCTGATCACCGCAAGTGGGCCCGACGATCCAGCCATCGGTGCGCTCAACGCGGCCATCAAGGCGAGCGGCGCAACGGCGAGCGCAGTGAACGAGCGCATCGGCGCGGGGCTCGGCCAGGCGCTGGACTCCATTCTGGAAACCGCGCGGCTCCCGCGCGCCGTGGTCGCCGGCGGCGACACGTCCGGCCATGCGCTGCAGGCGATGGGCATCTATGCCCTGACCGCGATCGCCCCTCTCGCGGAAGGCGCGCCACTCAACCGCGCATCATCGGATCGCGCGCATGCGAACATCGAGATCGCGCTCAAGGGCGGACAGGTCGGCGGGATCGATCTGTTCTGCCGGGCGAGGGACGGCGGTTAGCCGTCACCGCAAGGCGGTCGTGATCTGGCCGACATTGGCCGTGAACCGCGGCTTCAACGGACCGGCGGGATCAGGGCGCGCAGGATGTCGGGCTTCCAGGCCTGACGGGCGCTGTCAAAGGCCGCGAAATCATGGTCGAACTGCCAATAGGCCCAGGCCCAGCCACGTCTGTCGGCGCTTCGCGCCACGAACGACAGGTATCTCTGGCGACTCTCGGATGGAGCCCGTTCGTATACCCCGAACTCGCCGAGATAAATCGGGCGCTTCTCTCGCTCCGACCACCGGCTGACCTTCTCGAAATCAGAGGCCGCCCTGGCTTCGTCGTCCGGACTGCCCCAATCCAGCGGCCCGATGCGCGCGAACGTCTCAGACCATGGCGCACCCTGATGCGTGAAGCGTATCGGCGCGTAATAATGAAAGGTGACGATGAGATTCCTGTCGCCGGCGGGGAGAGCCAGATCGTCGATGGGAATCTCGTCTGTGTTGAGAACGGCAGCAATGACCCGCCGCTCGGGGTTGGTGCGGCGGATGATGCCGATACAATCGTTGAGGAGCGAATTCCAGCTGGCGGACGTCATCTGTCCCCCCGGCTCGTTCAAGACCTCGAAGACGAGCCCGGGATATCTTCCGGCATAGCGCTCCGCGATCTGCCGCCAGAATGCCCTGAGCTTCTCGCCGCATTCGGATACATCACGCTGACAGACATGCGTGTCGTGCTCGTCGACGATGGGAACGAGGTTCCTGGCGAGGATTTCCTCGATGACGGCATCAAGCCTTCTCAGCACGGCCTCATCCAGCACATTCCCGCGATCCATGAACTTGAAGCCGAAGAAATTGATCCTGACGTGCGAGAATCCGGCCTTTCTGATCGCCGTCAAATTGTCCAGACGGAACGGCGCGTTCTGGCCGCCCTCCCAGATTCCGTCGTAACCGAGAATGTTGATCCCGCGCCCCAACCTTGCTGCATCACGAAGCACGACCTGCCCGGCGCCATGGGCGTCGGAGCAGAGCGATGCGAAGACGAAAGCCGCTGCGGCAAGATTGAAGCGTCTCGACCAGCGAGCGCGGGGGGCGGTCATCCTGCTTCCATTCCGTAAGGGTTAGAAATCGGTCTCCGGCACCGGCCTGCACGTTGCAAGAAGGAACGCCACCAGGAGCACCGACGTGAACATGGTCGAGCGAAGGAACGTCGTCTCGGTGAAATTGGTCTGAAAGCTGAGGGCGACAAATCCGATGATGAGGGCACAGTGCGCCCGGTGGATCGATCGTGCAGAAATCAAATAGAGAACCTTGTTCGAAAACAGAAGAACACTCGCGGCGAAAAGCGCGTAGCCCAGAAACCCCGTTTCCATCAGAATCGCGATATAGCCGCTATGATAGTTGTCGAGCACCCAACCGTGGTTCTGCTCGAAATAATCGTAGATCGACGGGATCGTCCAGAAGCCGTTGATGCCGAAGCCGAGCAGCGGCGCATCGTCGAAATGGCTTATCGCGTAGTGCCAGATGAAGGTCCGCTCGGTGAAATTAACGGTCGCATCGCCAATGTGGATGGCGTCGTATCCTGTCGCGTAAAAATAGACGATCAGGAGGCCGGCCATAACGCACATGGCGAACGGCAGGATCGCATAGAGCCTCATGCAGCCGACCGACCACATCGACGTCACGAGCAGCGCACAAGCCGCCAGGGCGACAGCACCGGCGCCGCGCGATTCCGACGCGAGGACGCAGGTCGACGCCAGCAGGAACGCGACGAGGAACGCCAGCCACCCCTGCCCCGTCATCTTCCGGTAGCAGGAGAAGAACATCAGATACGCGCCGACAAAGCCCAGCGTCTGCTTCGATTCATAGACGCCCTGCCATTGACCATTGTGCATCCAGCTATGGTCTATCCCGATATCGGGCACGGCGAGTGCGCAAAGCGCCGATGCGGCGACCAATATGAAGAGCCCGGAGGATGTCGCCTTCACGACATCGTCGATATCGATCCGCGTGATCATGCAGAACGCGCCAAACGTCGTCATTGCAAGAGCGGCGCTCTTCATGATGGCTGCGGCATTCAGAGTGGTCCACAACACCGAGACGACCGCCAGCGTGTAGAATGCGAGGAGCGCGATCAGATCGGGGTTGAACGCCAGCTGCAGACGCGGGCGCACGAATGCGCTTGCGTAGATCAGGACGCTCCACATCAGCAGAGCGACCGCCTGTTGCAGATAAGTCAGTCCCGCCGGCAGTATCGCCGTATTGAATGTCCCCATCGACGCGACGACATTGACGGTGATCGATACGCAGATGGCGAGCCTGGCGATCTTCTCGACGCCGGCACTGCGCGTCTTCCAGATCGCGCTCGTGAGTGCCTCGGAGTCTCTCTCGGTCTGCAGGATGGTCATGCGGTGACTTTCCCTTAAGCTTGGTTAATTATCTACTACTGCGGGTTGATCTCCCGGGCCCCGGCACCACGAAATCTCGAAACTTCGGGGATTGATAACGATACGGCCCCTGCTCGATGCGTTAATGCAAATCGCACCCCGATGGTGCCTCGGCCGTCACGACCCTGCTATACAAGCGCGGGATCCGGCTCGATCGACTTCTCCGGGTTATCTGGTTTCCGTGGTCACGCATGAATAAGCCGAGCAATACATTCGATATCGCCATCGAGCAGGCGTTCGACTTCCTGTCTCCGGAATACGGAGCGCTGTTCGACAGCTCTGCGGCGACCGCGTTTCAGCATCCGCTCTGGCTGGACAGCCTCTACGCCAGGCTCGCATCCCATGCAGGCGCGACGCCGCTGGTCGTCGTGGTTCGCCGCCGTACAACGGGGGCACTGGCGATGGTGCTGCCCCTGCTCCGAATCCGCCGCGGCCCGATCCGCACCATCGAATTCGCCGATCTGCGCGTATCCGACTATCTGGCGCCGGTCTGCAGTTCCGAGGTGTTTGCCAGCGTGCTGGAGGACGAAGCGGCCTGCGCGGAGATCAGGCGCCTCGTCCGCCCGTTCGACCTGCTCCGCATGACCAAGCTGCCCGACGGACGTCTTCCGATCGAGAGCTTACTCGGCGCGCCACGCCGGGTCTCGATGGAGACGAACGCCTACGCGACCGTTCTCGTCGCCCCGTTCGAGCAATGGCGCGCCAGCGCGCTGGATCGCTCCTATCAGAAGGAGCTCGCCAAGAAATATCGCCAGCTCCAGAAGAAGGGAGCATTGAGCTTCTCATGCTGCGACGACAGCGCCTCGATCTCCGAGGCGATGGACGCGATGAAGCAATATCGCGGCCCGCGCTTTCACGCCCAGGGCGACGGCGACCTGCTCCAGCGCCCCGAATATTACAGCTTCTATTCTGACGTGGCGGCCCGCGGTCTCGGCTCGTTCGTCCGGCTCTACGCCATGAAGATGGACGGCGGCGTGATCGCCGCCGTGCTCGGACTGTGCCATCGCGACAGCTTCCTCGTCATCATGAGCGCCTTCGATATCGACGGGTACAAGAGCCAATCCCTGGGCTCTCTGATGTTCGAGCAAGTGGCGCGGGATTGCATCGAGCGCGGCGCTCAGATGCTCGACTTCACGATTGGCGACGAGCCGTACAAGAAATTGTTCGGCGGCCAGCCTTCGCCGATGTGGATGGTCACGCAGGCCGGCAGCACCGCGGGCGCCATCAGCCTGTTCGCGCTGAAGCAGGCTCCCTGGCTCAAACTGGCGGCCAAGCGGCTGTCGGATTTCAGGCTCCTGCCGGCCCGCACCCCAACGCCCACGCGCTAACTGAAGCGCAAGCGAGGGAGCTCAGGCGCGGAGCGCGCCGCGGACGCGTCCGAGCCAGCCCGGATGCATCTGATCGACACGATGCGTGAGACTGCGCCGCAGGAAGTGCAAGCGGCGCCGCACATCCCATTCGATATCGTTGCGGGATGTCAGGGCCTGACGGAAGCGCGCCATTTTCAGCGACCGCTGGTCTGCCGCGAGCTTGTCGGGATCGGAATAGAATTGCGAGATCTTCTCCGTGCCCATGCCGGCGCTTGCGAGCCAGCGCGGCGCGTACTCCGTGCAAAGGCGATCGACGTCCACCAGGAGGCGGGCGACGCCCGTGCCGGCGGCGGGACAATTGGTCTGGAACGCATCGCCGATGAGGACGATTCCGGGCTGAAGGTGTCCCTCCACCACGGTCAGATCCATCACCCAGTTCTGCACCTTGTCGGTCACGTGGAAATCGCCGAGGTAAGGCCGCAGTCCCGGCAGCAGCCGCAGGACGGTCGCTTCCGGTTCTCGGCGCAGCTCGCGCATGATCGGATCGGTCGGGTCGCGGAACATGAACAGATTGGCCCGCATGCCTGATGGCACCGGGAACAGGCTGAGATAGTCGATGCCGTCAGCGGTACGCTCGCCGTAACAGGTCAGCGCCTCGAAATCGAACGGCGTGCCATCGCGGCGCGCGATCGTGAAGCCGAACGACACCGAATGGCGCTCGGCCAGCACGCGCCGCTTGATGCCGAGCTTGTAGCCGAGAGCTCCCGCCATGCCTGTGGCGAGCACGACGAGCCGCGCGTCCAGGCGTCGTCCCGACGCAAGCTCGATATGCTGGACATCGTCGCTGGGGCTGATTGCGGTGACTTCGTCGACGATCAGATTGGACGGATCAGGCAGCTGGCTGCGCGCCATGGCGACGAGGCCGGCATAGGAAAACCCGTAAGCCTGGCCGACGCTGACATCGACGACCTTGCCTTCCCGGATATTGAGCACCCGGTCATACCGGCAGGCGACGTTCTCGAGCGCATGGAGGAAGCCCAGCTTGCGGAACATCTCGAGCTGATGGCCACCGAGCTTCTCGACCCGGAATTCGTCCGGATGCACTGCGCGCTTGTCGACGAGTGCGACGCGATGCCCCGCCCGCGCAAGCACGGACGCGGCGAGCGATCCCGCAAGGCCGCCACCGACGATCGCAATGTCTGCGACGATCGCCGCGGTCGCAGCTACAGCGCTCGGCTCGGTCACGGGTCTATCCGTCGTCATGGTTTAGGGCTCCACGGTTAACGGTGGTTCCATGTGCAATTCCCTCGCCTGATGTCGTATCGCAGAGCCAAACGCGATCATTTCCGGCGATTGAGGTTAACGGGTCGCCGGACTCATCCGTCCCGGCACGCGCCTTGCTCAGAACGACCTCGAAATGCTGCTGTCTCGTGAGACCAAGCGTCCGAATTCGTTCCAGAGAGGCCATTCCAATGCTCGAACAGCCGCAAGCCGGCCGGCTTCGCCCCGCACCTAGCACCGGCACGACATCGCGCCGCTTTTCGGTCGAGCCGGTGCCCGCTCAATCTGGCACATCACGGACGCGGCTGTTCCGCAGTGAAGCAGCGGCGTACGACCTTCGTCGACGACAGACGACGGGACCTGAAGACCGCGCATTAACACTCGCATTTTTCCGGCATGCTAGGCTCTCGCCGTACTTGCAACGCCCATCTTCGGGGAACGCTCAGCATCTTCGATGATCGATTCCATTGTTCAATTTCTGCGGCGTGACGTCACGCGCGGTGTCGTCGGGACCATCCTCCTGAAGGTTGGCAGCGGCGCGCTCGCGTTTGCGTTGTTCTCGCTGGCCGCGCGAACGATGACACCCGACGGATTCGGTATCTTTGCGACCTGGCTTTCGGTTGCCCAGATCGCCGCAGTCGTAGGACTGGTCGGTCAGGAAGCATTGCTGGTGCGGTTCCTGAACGAGTATGAGGTCGGCGACAGGCCCGACCTCACCAAGGGCCTCCTGCTCTCCAGCTTCAGGATTTCCGCCATCGCGATGCTGATCGCGATCGCCGCAGTTGCGTTGGTTGCGCACTTCAGAGGGGATTTGTGGCTGCTGATCCTCGCCGTCTCGGCCTACACCGCCGTGAGTGCCGGATTGATGCTCGGCAGCCAGATCGCGCGCTCGCTGGTCAGCATTATCATGGGCGAAGGCAACCGCGAGTTCTTCTGGCGGGTTTTCGTCGTCCTGTTTCTGCTCGCCATGCTGTTCGGGCATCGGCAGCTCGATCCCGCCGAGCTGATCGCCGCAATGACGATTGCGATGTCGGTGGGCCTCGTCGCACAGATAATTGCGATCGTACGGGCGCTGCCGGATTTGCGCGCCACAGCAGCGAATTCCGAAGCAACGCGCTGGCGATCGAGCGCGCTGCATTTCTGGCTAGCGTCCATCCTTGAAGTCGCGAACCAGTATTTCGACGTCATTCTGGTCTACTGGATGCTGGATCCGGCGACCGCCGGCATCTACTTCGCGGCGTCACGCCTCGCCAACATCTTCGCCATGCTCTCCGCC
Organism: Bradyrhizobium sp. 61; assembly: GCF_023073075.1. NCBI lineage: Bacteria > Pseudomonadati > Pseudomonadota > Alphaproteobacteria > Hyphomicrobiales > Nitrobacteraceae > Bradyrhizobium > Bradyrhizobium sp. 61. The sequence continues at coordinate 221,298 of NZ_JADPIU010000064.1, forward strand.
GCGCTGTACTCGTTCGGCGCGCGCCGACTTCCTTCGCTCTACTTCAGCAAAAATCACCGGGAATTCGAGCGGACGCTGCAGCTCATGGCGGAAGTGACTGCGCTTTGCGTGGTCGCAGGCCTCGCCATGATCTGGATCGGCGGCCCCTATCTCCTCAACCTGTTCGGGCCTCATTTCACCGAGCAGCACTCGGTGCTGATCGTGCTCGCGATCGGAACGGCCATCCAGGCCGCGGGCGGCCCGTCGGCGGCGATCCTGCAGTTGACCGGCCATGAACGCATCTACGTCCCCGTCGTCGCCGCAAATGTCGCATTGAGACTGGTCGGATTCCTGGTCCTGATCCCCTGGCTCGGCGTGCTTGGCGCGGCGATTGCGGCCACCGTGTCGCTGGCGCTCACGACCATCGCGCTCAATATCTTGTGCCGGCGGCGAACCGGGGTCGATCCTTCGGTTCTCGTGCTGTTGCGCTTCTCGGCGTGGCGACGCGGCCGCTATGCGGTTCGCGGCGCCGACTCCGCCGAATAGGCGTCAACCGTACGATCGGCCTGGTTGATCCGCGACGGCGCGCGCGCGTCCCGTTGGTTAACGCGCTCGCTGCGCACCATCCGGGAACCAGCAGAATTCCCGCGAGAACGCGGCAATCGGCGGCTCGCGCATTAACTCCGTTTGTTGCTAGTCGGTGTCTGCCCGATGCCTGCATGATAGGTACGGGGTTAAGAAGGTGAAGATTTCGTTTCTTTAGCGGTCGGGATCCGTGCTCCACTACCAGCCGAACAAGGAATTGGGCGAGACGACCGCGACAGAACTGGCGCGGCTGAACGGCAGCGAACGAAAGCTGCACGTCCTTCTCGTACAGACCCAGGCCGAGAACGCGGGCGCGCAGGAGATCTCCAGGCTTCTCGGCGCCGGCCTCGCCGCGCGCGGCCATCGCGTCTCCAACCTGTTTTTCTTCCGCAAATCGGATTCGTTCGACGAGCCGCCCGAGACGTTCTATTGCGCATCGCGCCGGCCGGGCAATCCGGTTGCGCTGCTGCGGATGCTGTGGACGCTTGGCGGTCATATCAGAACCACGCGGCCCGACGCGGTCTTGACCTTCCAGCATTTCGGCAACGTCATCGGCGCGGGCGTGACGCGCCTCGTCAGCCGCGCCCCTGTCGTCGCCAACCAGGTTTCATCCGCGCTGTCGATGAGCTGGCCGATCCGCACGGCCGACATCGTCATGGGCAGCGTCGGCTTCTTCGACCGCATCACGCTGAACTCGAAGGACATGGAGCGCGAGTATTCGCGCTACCCGCAGGCCTACCGGTCGCGCATGGTGCATGTCCCGCACGGCTTCGAGGACAAGGCCCTCATCCTGCCGAAGGGCGCCGCACGACAGAAATTCAACCTGCCGCCGGACCGCGTCCTGCTCGGCTGCGCGGCGAGGCTGCATCCGCACAAGCGGCTCGATGCAGCGATACGCCTCTTGCCGGATGAACCGTCGTGGCATCTTGCACTCGCCGGCCAGGGTGCCGACGAAGCGCGACTGCGGCAGCTTGCGGACGAGCTGAACGTCTCGGACCGATTGCATCTGCTCGGCGAAATCGCGCCACGCCAGATCGCGGATTTTCTCGCCTGTCTCGACATATTCGTGTTTCCGACGCAGGCCGAGACCTTTGGCCTCGCCGCCGTCGAGGCCGCCAACGCCGGCGTTCCCTCGGTCGTCACCGATCTTCCCGTGCTGCGCGAGGTGCTGTCCTTCGAAGGAAAGCCCACTGCCCTCTTTGTCGATGCTTCAGATCAAGCGAAGCTGTCGGCTGCCGTCTCCAGACTTCTGACCGACCAAGCACTGAGCGACGAACTGCAAAAGAACGCCAAAGGCCTGAGGTTGCGCTATTCGGTCGATGCGATGGTTGAGGAATACGTTCAAATCCTCAATCGGGTCGTCTAAGCCGATGCGTTGGAATAGGTTGGCTCGACATGATCATCGAGTTTCGCTGCGAACGTGACCATGCGCGGCGGTGGATGCACCGCCAGACGCTGTCGATCGACGGCCGGGACGTTCCGGTTCAAATCGCGTTGACTGCAACGGCGGAGCCACGGCCCGCGGGGCTCGACGCCCTGTTCGAACTCGAGCGCATGGTGCTGCGTAAAGGCAGGCACAGCGGCGCCGACGGGCTGAAGATCGATCCGGAACAGACGCAGGCTCGCACCGGCACGGCCGACGTGATCGTCGATTTCACGAGCGCCGCGCGCGATCCGGACTGTTCGGCCCGGCTGTATCTCCGCCCGTTGTTCAACGGAACTTCGGGTGAAAACGCGGCACTCGCGGCGATTCTCGCCGGCGACCTGCCCGTCATCGAGATCGTCAACGAGGTCGACGGTGCGGTGCTCGATCGCGGCCATCCCTCCGCAGAAATCGCGGCCGGTTTGAGCGGTGGGCTCGAGACGGTCATGGCGCGAACCCTGACCATGGTGGCGGCCATCCTGTCGGGACGGCCGCGTATCGTGCCTCAGCTGGCACGCCGGGCCCGAGCCGGCAACGGCCGGCCACCGGCGGCCTATGTCGTGCGCGGCCTCGCCGTGTCGATCGCCAAGGAGATCTACCGCCTCTGCTGCTATGCCCCGCATTGGCATGTCGGATGGCGCTTCAATGATGGCGCGGGTGTGTGGCAGACGGGAGATCTCTCCGGGCCTGGCTGGAACGTTCTCGCCGATCCCGGAAACCATTTCTACGCCGATCCCTTCCCGATCACATGGCAGGGACGAACATTCGTCTACTTCGAAGATCTCGATCATCGGGTTGGAAAAGGCATCATTTCGGCGGTCGAGTTCGGCGACGCCGGCCCGGTCGGCGAGGTCGTGCCTGTGCTGGAGGAGCCCTGGCACCTGTCCTATCCGTTCCTGATCGAGGACAATGGCGAGTTGTGGATGATCCCGGAGAGCTCGCTCCACGGGGACGTCGCGCTCTACAGATGCGTTCGGTTTCCGGACAAATGGGAGCGACACGCCACGCTGCTCTCAGGCCTCGAACTGGCCGATGTGACCATCACGCAGCACAACGGTCTGAACTATTTGTTCGGAGCCTGGCGAGACGGAACCGGCGGCTATTCGGATTCGCTTGCGATCTATTGCGCCGAGCACCTGCTCGGCCCCTGGTTGCCCCATGCCAGCAACCCGGTCCTGATCGATCGCGCAAGTGCGCGACCCGCGGGGAATTTCGTCACCATGGATGGCAAATTGTGGAGGCCGGTGCAGGATTGCGCCGACGGATATGGCGCCGCACTCGGCCTCGCGGAAGTGGTCGAACTGTCTCCGACGACGTTCAAGCAGGTCGTCCGCCACTCCCTCAGACCCGGACCGGCATGGCCCGGCAGAAAGCTGCACACGCTGAACCGCTGCGGCCGGCTCGAGGTGATCGACGGATCGCGTGTTCAACCCAAGACCCGCGCCTTCGCAAGCAAATTTCCATCGGTCGTCTTGTCGCCGCGAACCAGTCCCCGCACCGCCTGTTAGCGCGTGGCACGACGGACGGCGTGGATCACAACGCCGCCCGTCGTCTCGTGTTTCGACCGCTCCCGCAGGAGGCGGCGTTCTACTGAGAACGATCCGAGGTCCAGCCCTTGTACTCGGCGACGTTGTCCCGGGTCACGAGCTTCGAGGGCAGGAGCTCGACGGTCGAGGCCGGCTTCTGGCCATTGAGAATGCCGACGCCCACCTGCACCGCGCGCCGCGCCATGAAGAACGGGTCCTGCGAAGCGGAAGCCTGGACCTGCGGCGCTGCCGGATCCTTCAGTGCGGCCTCGATGTCGGGCGCGCCATCGACCGCGGTGATGACGATGCCGCTGCGGCCTTGCTGGCGCGCCGCGAGATCGGTGCCGATCGCCTGCGGATCGTTGATGGCGAAGATGGCGTCGATCTTGGAAAAGCGCGTCAGATAGCCCTGCGCGATGGTGAGACCGCCTTCACGCGAGCCTTTGCCGTCCTGGTCGCTGGACAACACCTTGATCCCGGGATTCTTCGAGAGAACGTTCTTGCAGCCGACGACGCGGTCGATCACGGCCGAGACCTGCGGCCCGTTCTCGATGATGACGTCGCCCTTGCCCCCTAGCTTGTCGACGATGTACTGGCATGAGATCTCGCCGGCCTGCACGTTGTTCGTGGTTATGGTAGCGTCGGCGCCTTCGGCCGCGGTGTCGACCGCGACGACCACGATGCCCGCCGCCTGCGCCTTCTTGATCGCCGGCCCGATCGCCTTGGGATCGCCGGGGTTCAACAGGATCAGGTCGACGCCGGCGGCAATGAAATTGTCGATCTGGGTGACCTGCTTGCCGAGGTCGTATTCGAAGCCGACCGTCGTGATCTTCACATTGGGGTTGGTCTTCCTGGCCTCGAACTCGGCGCCCTTCGACAGCGCGACGAAGAACGGATTACCCATCGACCCCAGCGAGACGCCAATCGACTTGAGTTCCTTGGCGAAGGATGGCGCGGTGCTTAGGGCAAGCGCCATCGCGGCGCCGGCGAGCGTGATCGTCTTCAACATTGGCTTCCTCCCTGGTCTGTATTCTTACCCGGCACGGCAGACCAGTTGCCGCAGCGGAACCTCGCATCACACCATGCGCACTCAGGTGCGCGCCGAACCCTTTCAGGTTCTGGCGGAGCCTTGCAGCCGATAGCGGTCCAGCGCCACGGCGCCGATGATCACCAGGCCCTTGATCACATATTGCCAGATGTCCGAGACGCCGACGAGGATCAGGCCGTTCGACAGGACGGCGATGATCAGCGCGCCGACCAGCGTGCCCCAGATCGAGCCGATGCCGCCGACGAACGACGTGCCGCCCAGGATCACGGCGGTGATCGCATCGAGCTCGTAGGACTGACCGAGCTGGAGACCGTTGGCCGCATAGAGCCGCGCCGCCTGCATGGCGCCGCCGAGCCCGGCGAAGAGTCCCGAGACGCCGTAGACGAAGATCAGCACGGCCCAGACCTTGATGCCGGCAAGCCGCGCCGCGCTTTCATTGCCGCCCACCGCATAGATGTGCACGCCGAGCACGGTCCGGCGCAGCACCAGCCACGAGACGAGGATGACGAGCAAGGCGATCACCGAGAGCCACGGGATCGACGCGACGCCGGGAACGAGCGTCAGCGAGCCGTTGCCGATGAAGGCATAGGGTATGGAAGGATTGAAGACGGTGGTATCGGCCCCGAGCAGTCGCGCCAGGCCGCGTACGGCGGTGAGAGAGCCGAGCGTGACGATGAAAGGCGGCAGGCGGAGGAGTGCAATCAGTGCGCCGTTGATGACGCCGAAGCCGAGGCCGGTGAGCAGCGCGGCCGGCAGCCACAGCATCCCGAGCTCCGGCAGCTTGGAGAGCGTCAACCCGGCCATCGCGGACGCCGCCAGGATCGAGCCGACCGAGAGGTCGATGCCGCCGGTGAGGATGACGAAGGTCATGCCTGCTGCAAGCACGGTGTTCACTGCGGCCTGCTGCAGCACGATGCCGAGATTTTGTCCGGTGAAGAAGCGGCCCTCCGATAGAAAATGGAAGCCGCCGCACAAGATCAACAACACCGGCAGCATGCCGGCGGCGCGGATCAGAAGCCTTATGCGCTGACGCTTCGTCTCTTGCGCGGCCGCGAGGCCCGCGGCGGCGGCGGCGTCCGTCTTTGAAGAGCCGTCATGCATCGAGTTGCTCCATCCCCGTGGCGAGCGCCATGATGTCTTCCTGGTTCAGGGGCGACGTCGCGCCACGCTCGATTTCACCGGCGATATGCCCCGCCCGCATGACGACGACGCGGTCGCAGATGCCGATGATTTCGGGCAGATCGGACGAGATGACGAGGATCGCGGTGCCGGATTTGGCAAGATTGTCGATGATCGAATAGATCTCGGACTTGGCGCCGACATCCACGCCGCGCGTCGGCTCATCGAGGATCAGGACCTTTGGCGTGGTCGCAAGCAGGCGCGACAGCAGCACCTTCTGCTGGTTGCCGCCGGACAATGCGCCGACGGTGACGTTGATATCGGCGGCACGAATGCCGAGCGCTGCGAACGCCCTGTTGGCACGGTCGCGGGCCTTGTCGCGATCGAGGATGTAACCGATCCGGGCATCCCGGCCGAGCACCGCGAGGTTGATGTTGTCCAGGCACGACATGTCCAGGAACAGGCCGAGCGCCTTGCGGTCCTCGGTCAGATAGGCGACGCCGATGTCGAGCGCCTCACCCGGCGTGCGGATGTCGACCGGGCGTCCTTCCAGCTCGACACGGCCGGAGGTCCTGGGCGCCGCGCCAATGATGAGATGCGCAAGCTCGGTGCGACCCGCGCCGATCAGGCCGGCGAGGCCGACCACCTCGCCCGCATGCACGGTCAGCGAGCAGCCCTTGACGCGCCGGCCATCGGCCATGTCGATCGCTGCGAGCACGGGATGCCCCCGCCCCGCCTCCGGATCATGATCCTTCTTGTAGAACGAGGAGACGTCACGCCCGACCATCAGCCGAACGATGGTGTCGGCGCGGATGTCCTGCTTGTCGAGCGCCCCGACCAGCCGGCCGTCGCGCAGCACGGTGACGCGGTCGCCGAGCGCGTAGACCTCGTCCATGCGATGCGAGATGTAGATGATGGCAAGCCCCTCGGCGCGAAGCTGGCGGATCAGCGCGAACAGCCGCGCGCTCTCGCCGGCCGACAACGCCGTGGTCGGCTCATCCATGATCAGGATTTTTGATCTGACGTGCAGCGCACGCGCGATCTCGACCAGTTGCCGCTGGCCCATGGAAAGGTGCGCCACCAGCGTCGACGGCAGGAAGTCCGCGCCCAGCCGTTTCAGGATGGGGCCGACGCCCTCGCGCATGGCGCCGCGTGCCAGCAAGCCTGCTCGCGATAGCTCCCGGCCGAGATAGATATTCTCGGCAACACTGAGATTGGGAGCCAACGACAGCTCCTGGTAGATGATGGAGATGCCCGCCGCGCGGCCGCCGAGCGGACCTTCGATCCGTACCGGGCTTCCTTCGATCCGGATCTCGCCGCCGGGATCGGGCCTGTAGGCGCCGGACAAGATCTTCATCAAGGTCGACTTTCCGGCGCCGTTCTCACCCATCAGGGCATGAATTTCGCCGGCATAGACGGTGAGATCGACGGAACGCAGCGCCTTGATGCCAAAGAAGGATTTTGAGACCCCACGCATCTCGAGGATCGGATCGTTCATCGTGCCTCCCGACGCACAATGCGTTTCCTACCCGCGTCTCAATCATTCCGTCAGCGCGGTTCACGCATTAAACAAAAGGCCGCGGCGCAGAGCAATACCGAACACACGGGAATGCAACGTCGAGGCGATGCTAGTGGCGCGGCCGATACAGTTCACGCCAGGCGGGAAGCCGCTCGGCATAGGCATCGACCAGTCTTGCGTCGGGTTCGAACGTCTCGATGCGTTGCGGCCGCGTGCATACGGCTGCGATCGCCTCACCGGTGACAGCAAGCCGCCCCAATCTCGCCGCACCGAACGCCGCGCCGGTCTCGCCTCCGGCAAAGCGATGGACCGGAACATTCAGCACGTTTGCCAGCACCGAGAGCCAGAACCGGGACCGTGAACCACCGCCAATGGCGTCGGCTTCCGTGATCGCAATGCCGGCATCCGCGAGCGCGTCGCGGCAATCGGCAAGCGCGAAGGCGACGCCCTCGAGCACCGCCTGCACGATCGACCCGCGATCGGTGCCATGGCTCAAACCATCCAGCATGCCGCGCACGGCGGGGTCATCGTGCGGTGTCCGCTCACCCGCCAGATAAGGCAGGAAGCTCACAGCCGACGGCGCCTGCGGGCGCAATCCAAGCGGCGCCAGCAACTCGGCCTCGGTGGCGCCGAACAGGCGCGCGATCCAGGCCAGGCAGGAGGCGGCCGAGAGGATCGCGCCGGCCTGAATCCACATGCCGGGAATGGCGTGGCAGAACGTGTGCACCGCGCGGTCCGGGTTGGCGGCGATTCTGCTGGTCGGTGCCAACAAGGCGCCCGAGGTTCCCAGCGACACGAACGCGGTTCCCGGCCGGATCGCGCCGATGCCGACGGCGCCTGCCGGATTGTCGCCGGCACCGCCCGCGATCACCGGCTGTCCGGTCATGCCCCAGCGCCGCGCCAACTCGCCGCGAAGCGTGGTCGCGGGCGCGCATCCCTCGACCAGACGCGGCATGTGATCGCGCGACAGGCCGGTCGCCGCCAGTGCTGCGTCCGACCAGTCCCGGCGCGCGGCGTCGAGCCACAGCGATCCCGATGCATCCGAGACGTCCTCGATGGCCTCGCCGCTCAGCACCAGGCGCAGATAGGCCTTCGGCAGCAGAACGAGTTTCGTCGCCGCAAAGATTTCAGGCTCGTGCGCCGCGATCCAGAGCAGCTTCGGCGCGGTGAATCCCGGCATCGCCTTATTGCCCGACGTCGCGCGCAAGGCGGGCCAGCGTCGTTCCAGGACACGACACTCGGCGGCGGAGCGCCCGTCGTTCCAGAGGATGCAGGGCCGCAACGGTCTCGAGCTCGCATCGAGCAGCGTGGCGCCATGCATCTGGCCTGACAGTCCGATGCCTTCGACAGCCGCCAGCTCGCCGGCATGCGTCGCCTTCAAGGCATCGAGCGTGGCGAAGGTTGCATCGATCCATTGCGCGGGGTCCTGCTCGAAATAGCCTGATAGCGGCGAGGCGGTCGTCAACGGCCGGCTCTCGCTTGCAATCACGCGCTGGGCGCCGTCGACGAGAACGGTCTTGACCGCCGAGGTGCCGAGATCGATGCCGAGATACATGGCTGCTACCCGCTCACTTCGTCGCGTCCATCCAGATTCCCGGCTCCGAATGCTCGCGGATGTGGGTGACGAGAAAGTCGGAAAAGGCCCTGATCTTGGCGGGCAGCCCGGCGCGGTTCTGGTAGGCGATGTTCATGGTGAGCAGCGGCAGCTCCCAATCCACCAGCACCGGGACGAGACGGCCCGCCGCGATGTCGCTCTGGACGATGTAGAGCGGTTGGATGAGGATGCCGAGCCCTGCCAGCGCCGCGCCGCGAATGACCTGGCCGTCATTGCTGTCGAGCGTCGGCGTGATGCGGACGGTCTGCGCGCCATGGCTTTTGCGCAGGCGCAGCGAATAGGGATCGTTCGCGAGATTGTAGACCAGCATGTTGTGACGCGCGAGATCGGCGGGCTGCTCCGGCTCACCGGCGCTTGCGAGATAGGAGGGCGCGGCGGCAAGCACGCGCCGCATCTGGCCGATGCGGCGGACGATGATGTTCGAATCCGGCTCCTGCTCGCGCGTCCGGATCGCCACGTCGATGCCGGCCTCGATGAAATCGGGATAGCGGTTGGCGGTCGTGATCTGCATGTTGAGCTTCGGATAGCGCGCGCGGAAGGCCGGCAGCATCGGCGCCAGGTAGATCACCGCGAAGGACAGCGAGCTCGTGACCCGCAGCGTGCCCTGCGGCGACAGCGCGCGATCGCTGACGATGTCCTCGGCCTCCGCCAGTTCGCTCAGGACCCGGCTGGAGCGCTCCAGCAGCTCCTGCCCCGCCTCCGTCAACCACAGCCTGCGTGTGTTGCGCTCGATCAGCCTGACCGCAAGGCGCTCCTCGAGCGCGCTGAGATGGCGGCTCGCCGCCGCATTCGACATGCGCAAGGCCTCGGCGGCTTTTGACAGGCTGCCGAGCTCGGCCGTCTTGGAGAACACCTCCAATTGCAGCAGGCGATCCATTTTTCCACTTTTAGAAAAAGAGACTTACAAATATTGACCTTTATTTCCACATCCCGCAAGTCAAAATGGCCAGAACACAAGCAAGATAGCAGGCGAGGAAACTGGGAAATGTCGGGCCCGATCAGGCACATCGTGATGTGGCGGCTGCGCGGGGAGACGCCCGCGGAGCGCTCAGCGGCCCGTTCCAAGGTCAAGACCCTGTTCGAGGGACTGCGGGGCCGGATTGAGGGCCTCACCCATATCGAGGTCGGCGTCGACGTCAGCGATGTCGATTACGCCTGCGACGTGGTGCTGTTCTCCGAATTTGCCGACCAGGCCGCACTCGCCGCCTATGCCACCCACCCCGAACATTTGCGCGTCCGCGAAGCGCTGGGCGACTTGCGGATCGGGCGCTTCCAGGTCGATTATCCCATCAAAGAGACCGGCGCATGATCGGTTCGTTCACCTTTGAAAACCTGCCCTGCCGCGTCGTGTTCGGCAGCGGAACGCTGGCCTCGGCCAAAGCCGAGGTCGAGCGGCTCGGCGGCAAGCGCGCGCTGGTGCTGACGACGCCGCAGCAGGAGGCGCAAGGCAAGAGCCTCGGCGCAGCCCTCGGCCCGCTCTACGCCGGCATCTTTCCCGGCGCGACCATGCACACCCCGGTCGAGGTCACCGAGCGCGCGCTCGCGGCGATGAAGGCATGCGAGGCCGATTGCGTCGTCTCGCTCGGCGGCGGCTCGACCACCGGCCTTGGCAAGGCGCTGGCCTTGCGCACCGGCGTCAACCAGCTCTGCATTCCCACCACCTATGCCGGCTCGGAGATGACGCCGATCGTCGGCCAGACCGAGAACGGCCTGAAGACCACGGTGCGCGACGCAGCCGTGCTGCCCGAGACCGTGATCTACGATGTCGACCTCACCCTGACGGTGCCGGCGAGCCTGGCTGCGACATCCGGCATCAACGCGATCGCACATGCCGTGGAGGCGCTCTATGCGCGCGACACCAATCCCGTGACATCGCTGATGGCGGAGGAAGGCATCCGCGCGATCGCTCGCGCCCTCCCCGCCATTGCGGCCAAAAGCGATGACCGCGAGGCGCGCACCGAAGCACTCTACGGCGCCTGGCTGTGCGGCGTCTGCCTCGGCACCGTCGGCATGGCGCTGCATCACAAGCTCTGCCACACGCTCGGCGGCACCTTCGATCTGCCGCATGCCGAAACCCACACCATCGTGCTTTCGCATGCGCTGGCCTACAACGCACCGGCGGTGCCCGATGCGATGGCGCGGATCTCGCGCGCGATCGGCGCGGCCGATGCGTCTCAAGGGCTCTACGACCTCGCGAAGCGGCTGGGCGCGAAGCTGGCATTGCGCGACATCGGCATGCCCGAGAGCGGCATCGACAAGGCGGCCGATCTCGCCGTCACCAACGCCTACTGGAACCCGCGCCCGCTCGAGCGCAATGCCATCCGCGAGCTGATCGCCCGCGCCTGGGCCGGCGAGCCGCCTGTTACCATCAAAGCGGCGGCTTGAAGCGATGCGGCGCACGCTGATCAAATCCGCTGTCATCATCAGCATGGATGATGCGATTGGCGACCTCAACACCGGCGATGTGCTGGTCGAAGGCAGCCGCATCCTCGACGTGCGCCCATCGATCGACCTCGGCAGCGGCGCTTCCGAAACCGCGATCGTGGACGGCAACGGCCGGATCGTCATCCCCGGCCTGATCAACGCGCATATGCACACCTGGCAAACCGCGTTGCGCGGCTATGCCGCCAATTGGACGCTGCTGGAATATTTCCGCCGCATGCATGCCGGGCTCGCGACCGTGTTCCGGCCCGACGACATCCACATTGCGACCCTCGTCGGTGCGCTGAACCAGATCAATTGCGGCACCACCACGCTGGTCGACTGGTGCCACAACAATCCGACGCCTGATCATACCGATGCCGCCGTGCGCGGCCTGATCGAGAGCGGCATCCGTGCCGCCTTCTTCCACGGCTCGCCCAAGCCAGAGCCGAAGCCCGGCGAGCCGCATTTCTCCGAGATTCCGCATCCGCGCCGCGAGGTCGAGCGGCTGCTGGCCGGTCCCCTTGCCGACCGCGACGGCCTCGTCACGCTCGGGCTTGCCATTCTCGGTCCGCATTATTCGACGCTCGACGTCGCGATGCACGACTTTCGCCTGGCGCGCGAGCTCAACCTGATCGCATCAATGCATCAGGGCGGCGGTCCGGCCAAGACGCCCGGCGGCTGGGAGAAGCTGATCGAGGCCGGCCTCGTCGGCGCCGGCATCAACATCGTTCATGGCAACGATCTGCCCGACGATCTCCTCGACAAGATGGTCGACCTCGGCGTCTCCTTCTCGGTGACGCCGGAGAACGAGATGATCCAGGGCCACGGTTTTCCGATCACCGGACGGCTGCTCAAGCGCGGCGTTCGCCCGACCATCGGGATCGACCTGGAATCCGTGCTGGCCGGCGACCTCTTCTCCGTCGCCCGCGTCGCGCTGTCGATGCAGCGAGCGCTCGACAATGCGGAGTCGCGTCAAGTGAGCGGCACCATTCCGGCAACGACCACGATCCCCGTCCGCGAGGCGCTGCGCTGGATCACGACCGAAGGCGCCCGCATGCTCGGCCGCGATAGTCAGATCGGCTCGCTGACGCCGGGCAAGCTTGCCGACCTCGTCATTATCAACGCGACCGATCTCAATCTTTTCCCGGTGCACGATCCCGTCGCGACGGTCGTGATGCAGACGAGCCTCGCCAATATCGAGGCTGTGATGATCGGAGGCACCTGGAAGAAGCGGGACGGCCGGCTGCTGGTCGAGGGACTGGAGACGAAGAAGGACCTGCTGGCCCAATCCGGCCGGCGGCTGGTGCAGGACATCGAACGACAGGGACGCGCCGCCTGAAGGCGCCAATGGATGAGATCAATGACCGACGCTTCAAGGAATGTCGCTTTCATCGGGATCGGCAAGATGGGCCTGCCGATGTCGGCGCTCGTCGCCAAGGCCGGCTACGCCGTGACCGCATTCGATCAGAGCGCTGCCCGGATCAACGAGGCGCGTGCGCAAGGCATTTCGATTGCCGCTTCGCCGGCCGAGGCCGTGAGCGGCAAGGCGGCGGTCATCACGTCCCTGCCGGATGACGCTGCCTTGCGCGGCGCGCTGCTCGGCCCCGCTGGTCTGATCGCCGCGATGGCGGCTGGATCTGTTCTGATCGAGACCAGCACCGTGAGCGTCGAGGCCTCCACTGAAGTTGCGGCCGTGGCTCAAGCCCGCGGCATCGCCTATCTGCGTTCGCCGGTCTCCGGCAATGCCAGCATCGTTCACACGGGTGCCCTGACCTGCTTCGTCTCCGGGCCGAAGGACGCCTTCGACAACGCAAAGCCGCTGTTCGCAGCCTTCACCCGCGCCCAGACCTATCTCGGGCCGGCCGAGGAAGCCCGCTACGCAAAGCTCTCGGTCAATCTGATGATCGCGGTCTCGGCGGCGATGATGGCCGAGAGCCTGGCGCTGGCGCGCAAGGGCGGCATCGCCTGGCAGGACATTTTGAAGGTGCTCGACGATAGCGCGGTGGCCTCGCCGATGGTGAAGTACAAGACCGCGCCGCTGCGGACACGCGACTTCGAGTCGACTTTCTCGTGCAAGCAGATGGCCAAGGATCTCGATCTCATCCTCGGCGCCGGCCACGCCGTGGGTGTGCCGCTGCAGCTCGCCGCGCAGGTGCGCGAAACCTATGGCTCACTGGTCGCGCAAGGCGACGGCGACACCGACTTCATCGCGACCGTCAAGCACCTGGAACGTCTGTCCGGGCTTGGCGAACCCAAACTCTGATCGCGGAGACAGCTATGCGTAACTTCAACGAGACCACGATCACGGACGCGGTGCTGGAGCGGATCAAGGACGCGACCGATCCGCGCATCAAGGAGGTCAGCGAAGCGCTGGTGCGCCACCTTCATGCCTTCGTCCGCGAGATCCGCCCGACCCAGAAGGAATGGGAATACGGCATCGATTTCCTGACCCGCACCGGGCACATGTGCGACGACAAGCGGCAGGAGTTCATCCTGCTGTCCGACACGCTCGGCGTCTCCATGCTGGTCGACGCGATCAATCATCCGGTGCCGGAAGGCGCGACCGAGACGACGGTGCTCGGCCCGTTCTTCGTCCAGGCCGCGCCGGAGAAGGACAGCGGCGCCGATATCTCCGGCCCGATGGAAGGCGATCCCATGCTGGTCACCGGCTCGGTCTCGACCGTCGACGGACAACCGCTCGCGGGCGCCATCGTCGATGTCTGGCATTCCGACGATGACGGCTATTACGACGTGCAGCAGCTCGACGACATCGGCGATCTCGCGATGCGCGCGCGCTTCCATACCGACGCCAATGGCCGCTTCCATTTCTGGTCGATCAAGCCGGCCGCCTATCCGATCCCGCATGACGGCCCTGTCGGCGAGATGCTGGAGGTGCAGGGCCGCCATCCCTGGCGTCCGGCGCATGTGCATTTCATGATCTCGGCGCCCGGTTTCGAGCAGCTCGTAACCCATGTGTTCGTCGCCGGTGACAAATATCTCGACTCTGACGTGGTGTTCGGCGTCAAGGACAGCCTGATCCGCGAATTCATTGGCCACCCTGCCGGCCGTGCGCCGGATGGTCGCATGGTGGAGCGCGACTATTTCCACCTCAATTACGATTTCGGCCTGAAGCAGGTCGCGAGCAACGCGAGAGCCGCCTAGGCTAAACGAAGGACCAACAAGAGTCCGACAAGGGAGCAGACGGGAGCTAAGGATGGGACCGCGGGTCAGCACGAGCATATTGGCCGATCGCCTCACCGGCATGATCGGCCCGCGCGCGAGCGTCGCGCGCGGCGTGCTCGATCAGCACGGGCAGAGCGAATCGCATTATCGCAATTTTCCGCCGGACATCGTCGTCTTCCCTGAAACCACGCAGGAGGTCGCCGAGATCGTGAAGCTCTGCGCCAGTGCGGGCATGCCGATCGTCCCGTTCGGCGCCGGCACCTCGCTCGAAGGCAATGCGGCCGCGGTCGCCGGCGGCGTCTGCTTCGACTTCGCGCGCATGAACAAGGTGCTAACGGTGCACGACAGCGACATGGATGTCGTCGTGCAGCCCGGCATCACGCGAAAGCAGCTCAATGCGGAGCTGCGCGGCACCGGACTTTTCTTTCCGATCGACCCCGGCGCCGACGCCTCGATCGGCGGCATGACCTCCACCCGTGCGTCCGGCACCATGGCGGTGCGCTACGGCACCATGAAGGACAATGTCATGGCGCTCGAGGTAGTGCTGGCCGACGGGCGCGTGATCCGCACCGCGAAGCGCGCGCGCAAATCGGCCGCCGGTTATGACCTGACGCGGATGTTCGTCGGCGCCGAAGGCACGCTCGGCGTCATCACCGAAGTCACATTGAAGGTGCATCCCGTGCCGCAGGCGATCTCGGCTGCGGTCTGCAGCTTCGACACCCTGCACGATGCCGTGGACACCGCGATCTCCGTGATCCAGTCCGCGATCCCCGTCGCACGCATCGAGCTGCTCGACGACGTCATGATGCGCGGCATCAATGCGTACGCGAAGCTCGGCTATCGCGAGGCCCCCACTTTGTTCTTCGAATTCCACGGCTCCGAGACTTCCGTGGCCGAGCAGGCCGAAGCCGCGCAGGCGATCGCCGCCGACCATGGCGGCCATGGTTTTGCCTGGGCGAAGGCGCAGGAGGACCGCAGCAGGCTCTGGCACGCCCGCGACAACACGCTCTATGCGGGCCTGGGCTTGCGGCCCGGCGCGCGCGCCGTGATCACCGATGTCTGCGTGCCGATCTCGCGGCTGGCGGAATGCCTGACCGAGACCCGGCGCGACGCCGACGAGCACGGTTTTACCGCCCCGATCGTCGGCCATGTCGGCGACGGCAATTTCCACATGCTGATCCTGATCGACCCGGCCAAGCCGGATGAGGCCGAGGGCGCCAAGGCGCTTCAGGCCCGCATGGTCGCCCGGGCCATCGCGATGGACGGCACCTGCACCGGCGAGCATGGCATCGGGCTCGGCAAGATCGATTATCTCACTGACGAACTCGGCGAGGCCGTCGACGTGATGAAGTCGATCAAGACCGCGCTCGATCCTGATGGATTGATGAATCCCGGAAAGATCTTTGCGAGCGGAGTGCACGCATGAGCAGCGCCGCATTGGCCATCGAGCCCGCCTCACCCACGCCGCTGCTGGAGCTGCGCGGCATCAGCAAGGAGTTTCCCGGCGTCAAGGCGCTGGATGATGTTTCCTTTGCCGTCTTCCCCGGCGAAGTCCATATGCTGTTGGGGGAGAACGGCGCCGGCAAGTCGAGCCTGATGAAGGTGCTGTGCGGCGCCTACCGCGCCGACGCCGGCGAGTTCTACTACAAGGGCGACAAGGTCGCGATCTCCTCGACCGCGGATGCGCAGAAGCTCGGCATTGCCGTGATCTTCCAGGAATTCTCGCTCGTCCCCCATCTCGATATCGCCCAGAACATCTTCCTCGGCCGCGAGCCGAAGGGCCGCATTCCCGGCACCATCGACCGCCGCAAGATCCTGGCCGACGCAAGGCGCGTGCTTGGCACGATCGGGTTCGAGATCGATCCCTCCACCACCGTCGACAAGTTAGGGGTGGCGCAGCAGCAGATGGTTGAGATCGCAAAGGCGATCAGCCAAAACGCGCGCATCCTCGTGATGGACGAGCCGACGGCGGCGCTGTCCGACCGAGAGACCGAGCTGCTGTTCGCTTTGATCGCCCGGCTGAAGGCCGATGGCGTGTCGATCGTCTACATCTCGCACCGCATGGCCGAGGTGTTTGCGCTCGGCGACCGCATCACGGTGATGCGCGACGGCCGCCGCATCGACGGCGTTCGCCCCGCCGACGTCACGCCGGACCAGCTCGTCCGCATGATGGTCGGCCGCAACGTCGACATGACCTATCCGCGCAATTTTGCCGACAAGCCCGGCGAGCTGCTGCTCGAGGTCAAGGGCTTGAGCTCGTCGACCGGCATCTCCGATATCAACATCGAGGTGCGCCGGGGCGAGATCGTCGGCCTGTGCGGCCTGGTCGGTTCCGGCCGCAGCGAGGTCGCCCGCGCCATCTTCGGCGCCGATGCCGTGACGTCGGGAGAGATCATTTTCGACGGCAAGGCCATCTCCGGCGAGCCTGATCTTGCCGCCCGCCGCGGCATCGCGCTGATCCCGGAGAGCCGCAAGAGCGAGGGCCTCGCGCTGCTGCGGTCGGTGAGCGACAATCTGGTGGTGTCCGCGCTGCGAAAACTGTTCCCGAGCGGCCTGTTCGACCAGCGCAGCGCGCAGCGCACGTCCGACGGCCTGATCCGGCAGCTCCGCATCGCAACCCCGAGCGCGCGCCAGACCGTCGGCCTGCTCTCGGGCGGCAACCAGCAGAAGGTCGTGATCGGGAAGTGGCTGGCGGCCGGCTCGAAGCTCTTCATCTTCGACGAGCCGACGCGGGGCATCGACATCGGCGCCAAGTCCGAGATCTTTGCGCTGATCGACCGACTGGTCGCCGAAGGCGCGGCGGCCTTGATGATCTCGTCCGAGCAGGTCGAGATCTGCCATGTCTGCGACCGTGCCTATGTGATGCGGGAGGGTCGCATCGCCGGACACCTGACCCGCAGCGAACTGACCGAGGAGAACATCGTGCGACTGGGGATGCATCATGCGTGAAGCCGCGGTCGTCTCTCAACCCAATCCGCTGCAGCGCATTCCCGGCGTTGCCATCGTCTTGGTGCTCCTGATCGCCCTGTTCAGCGCGATCGCGCCCGGCTTCCTGTCGGTCGCCAACCTCTCCAACGTGCTGGTGCAGTCGACCATTCTGACCATGCTGGCGCTGCCGATGACCTTGATCATCATGACGGAGGGGCTGGACCTGTCGATGGGCGCGGTGCTGACGCTGACTTCGCTCTGCGTTGCCATCGTGTCGCTCGCGACCAAGTCGATGCTGCTGGGCCTCGGCGCCGGGCTTCTCGTCGGCGCAGCCTTCGGCTTCGCCAACGGCTGGCTGGTCGCCATCGTCGGCATTCCGCCCTTCGTCGCGACGCTCGGCACGCTCGGCATGGCGCAGGGCCTGTCGCTGATCGTCAGCGACGGCCAGAGCGTGGTCGGCATCCCCCACAGCGTGCGCGACATCTATTCGGCGACGCTTCTGGGCGTGCCCGTGCCCATCGTGATGGCGCTGGTGACCTATGCGGCCTTCCACGGACTGCTCTACCACACCCGCTTCGGCACCTACATCTTCGCGCTCGGCGGCAACCGCGAGGCGCTGCGCTATGCCGGCCTCTCGCCGAACAAGCTGCTGATCGCGGTCTACGCGATCGGCGGCGCCATGGCCGGCATTGCCGGCCTGCTGATGACCGCGCGGATGAATTCCGGCCACCCGACCGCCGGCCTCGGTCTCGAATTCGACGCCATCGCCGCGGTCGCGGTCGGCGGTACCTCGTTCGAGCGCGGCAATGGCTGGCTGCTCGGCACGTTGCTCGGCGTGATCGCGGTCGGCGTGCTTCGCAACGGGCTCAACCTGATCTCGATGCCCTCTTCGGTGCAGGTCGCAAGCGTCGGCGTCCTCGTCATCGTCGCCCTCTTCCTCGACGGCCTGCGGAGCCGCGCATGACCGACATCTCCAAAGAGGCCCTCTCGCCGCCCCGCTCGTTCCTGTCGCAGGACGCAATCCAGGTGTTCTACCGCCTGCTCGCGGCGCTGCTGATCTGCGCGGTGCTCGCCGTGCTCAACGACTCCTTCCTGAGCCTCGGCAACATCCTCAACGTGCTGAGACAGGCGAGCCTGACCTTCTTCATCGCCTCCGGCCTGACGCTGGTGGTGCTCACCGCCGGCCTCGATCTCTCCGTCGGCGCCAATGTCGCGCTGTCCGCCTGCATCGCCGGGACCGTGATCCACAAGACCGGCTCGCCGGCGCTCGGCATCCTCACGGGGCTCGCCTGCGGCGGCATCGTTGGCCTGCTCAACGGCATCATGGTCACCGCTCTGCGCATCCCCTCCTTCATCGCCACCTACGGCATGCTCTGGGTGCTGAACGGCCTCACCTACTGGTACATGGCGGGCGAAACCCTTCACGGCTTCCCCGCAGGATTCCGCCAGATCGGCAGCGGCTATCTGTTCGGCCTGCCGATCCCGGTCTACCTGCTGCTGGTGTTCCTCGGGATCGGAACGCTGTTTGCGCAGCGCACGATCTGGGGCCAGGAGATCTATGCGATCGGCGCCAATCCGGTCGCCGCCCGCCTCTCCGGCATTCCGGTCGCACGGCGCCTGCTGCTGGTCTATGCGGTATCAGGCACCATGGCAGGACTGGCCTCGATCATCTTCCTGTCGCGACTCAATTCAGCCGAAGCCGACATCGGCGAAAGCCTGACGCTTCCCGCGATCGCAGCCGTGCTGATCGGCGGCACCTCGCTGTTCGGAGGGGTTGGCACCGTGTTCGGCACCTTCATCGGCGCGCTGATCCTGACGCTGGTGCTGAACGGCATGAACCTGTTGTCGGTCAGCGCCAACTGGCAGCCGCTCGTCACCGGCATCATCGTCATTCTCGCGGTCTGGCTCGACATGAAGACCCGCCGCCGCGCGCAATGAGCTCTTAGAAATCCAACAAGCAAAATGAGGGATGGAGGCTACATGAAACAGACACTGGGTTATTTGGCGCTGCCGCTGCTGATGGCGGCCGCGTTCACCACGCAAGCGCGCGCCGACGGCGAGACCATCGCCGTGTTCACCAAGAACCAGACCAATCCGTTCTTCCAGACTGTACGGGTCGGTGCCGACAACATGGCGAAAGCGCTGAACGCGAAGACACTGCAGTACATCCCGACCAAGCCGGACTCGATCCCCGAGCAGCTCAGCCAGATCGAGGACGTCGTGGTGAAGAAGCCGAGCGCGATCGTCTTCACGCCGGTCGACTACAAGGCGATGGTGCCGGGCGTCGAGAAGATCAACGAGGCCAAGATCCCCGTCGTCAACATCACGGACCGTTCCGCCGGCGGCAAGTTCCTCTCCTTCGTCGGCGCCGACGATTACAGCCTCGGACTGGAAACCGCGCGCTTCCTGCTCAAGACCTTGGGCGGCAAGGGCAACATCGTCATCATCGAGGGCGTCAAGGGCTCGCTGACCAATGTCGACCGCGTCCGCGGCTTCAACGACGCGCTGAAGGAAAATTCGGGCGCCAAGCTGCTCGCCTCACAGCCCGGCAACTACCAGCGGCTCCAGGCGCTCCAGGTCATGGAGAATTTGATGCAGTCGAACCCGCAGATCGACGGCGTGCTGGCGGCCAACGACGCCATGGCGGTCGGCGCGATCGAGGCCCTCGACGGTGCCAACCGCAAGGCCCAGGTGATCGGCATCAACGGCACCAAGGAGGCGATCGACGCGATCAAGTCTGGCAAGCTGCTTGCCAGCGGCGACTACAACGGATTTGCGCAAGGGTGTCTCGGCACCATGATGGCGATCCGCAGCTTGCGCAACCAGCCGGTCATTGCCGAGATCGTGCTGAAGCCGACCGTCATCACCAAGGACAATTACCAGCCGTTCGACGTGCCGCTGGAGCAGCGGACCTGCCCGACCTTCGAGGACGCCGGCAAGCTCGGCGCCAAGTAGCCCAACCGCTCATCACAAGCACGGACGGCCGCCTTCGCGGCCGTCCCAAGAAACGTCCCAAGAAAACCGAAACGTCAACGGAGACACCATGCTGTTCGCCATTCACGCCCTCGATCGCGTCGGCGCGCTGCCGACCCGGCTCGCCAATTACGACGCCCACAAGGCCTTCCTGAGCGACACCTCGCGCTTCGGCGTCAAGATCGTGATGTCGGGCCCGCTCGTCTCCGACGACGGCGCGAACATGATCGGCAGCCTGTTCCTGATCGAGGCGCCCGGCCGCGCCGAGGTCGAAGCCTTCAACCGCGCCGATCCCTTCGCCGCAG
Organism: Bradyrhizobium sp. 61; assembly: GCF_023073075.1. Classification (NCBI taxonomy): domain Bacteria; kingdom Pseudomonadati; phylum Pseudomonadota; class Alphaproteobacteria; order Hyphomicrobiales; family Nitrobacteraceae; genus Bradyrhizobium; species Bradyrhizobium sp. 61. The sequence continues at coordinate 241,925 of NZ_JADPIU010000064.1, forward strand.
CCGGCATCTGGGAGAAAGTCACGATCACAGGCTTCCTGCGCCGCCAGGGCTGATGGGGCTACGGCGCCTCTTCGAGGTGACAAGCCACCCATTGCTCGGGTCCGGTCGAGCGCAGCGTCGGCTCCTCCGTCCGGCAGCGATCGAAGACGTATGGGCAACGGGTGTGGAAGCGGCACCCGCTCGGCGGGTTGATCGGGCTCGGCACGTCCCCCTTGAGGATGATGGGATTGCGCTGGGCGCCGGGCTCGGGCAGCGGGACCGCGGAGAGCAGCGCCTTGGTATAGGGATGCCTTGGCGCGGCAAAGATCTCGCGGCGCGGCGCGACCTCGACGATCTTGCCGAGATACATCACCGCGACACGATGGGTCATGTGCTCGACGATGGCGAGGTCATGGCTGATGAACAGCAGCGCCAGGCCGAACTCGCGCTGGAGGTCCTGCAAGAGATTGACGATCTGCGCCTTGACCGAGACGTCGAGCGCGGAGACCGCCTCGTCGCAGACGATCAGCTCGGGCTCCGCCGCGAGCGCCCGCGCGATACCGATGCGCTGACGCTGGCCGCCGGAGAATTCGTGCGGCCGGCGGTTGAGCGCCTCGCGCGGCAGCCGAACGGTATCCATCAGCGCCGTCACGCGGGTTTCGAGATCGATGGCGGATTTGGCGAGGCCGAAATTGCGGATCGGCTCGGCCAGGATGTCGCGCACGCGCATGCGCGGATTGAGGCTCGAGAACGGATCCTGGAACACCACCTGCACGCGGCGGCGCATCTGGCGCATTGTGCTCGGATGTGCGTCGTCGATGCGCTGGCCGTCGAGGATCACCTGGCCCGCGGTGATGTCGAACAGCCGCAGGATGGCGCGGCCGACCGTCGACTTGCCGCAACCGGACTCGCCGACCAGCGACAGCGTTTCGCCCTTCGCGATCTCGAAGGACACACCGTCGACGGCATAGACATATTCGGACTTGCGGCCGAACAGGCCCTTTTTGACCGGAAAATGCTTCTTGAGGTCGTTGACCTGGAGCAGCGGAGGACTCATGCCGCGATGGCCCCCTTGGCGGAATAGTGGCAGGCGGCGACGTGGCGAGGCGCCTTCTCTTCGAGCCCAGGTGCATATTGGCGGCAGAGATCGGTCGCGAGCGCGCACCGGCCGGCGAAGACGCAGCCGATGATGGGCTTGCGCAGATCAGGCACCTGCCCCGGGATTTCGGCCAGCCGCCGCGCGGTGCCTGTTAGCGAGGAGCCGAGCCGCGGCACTGCGCCGAGCAGGCCCTGCGTATAGGGATGGCGCGGCGAGCGGAACAGCTCGGCCACCGGCGCCTCCTCGACCTTGCGGCCGGCATACATCACCATGACGCGTTCGGCGATCTCGGCGACGACACCGAGATCGTGAGTGATCAGGATGATCGCCGCGCCCACCCGGCGCTTGAGATCAAGCATCAGCTTCAGGATCTGCGCCTGGATGGTCACGTCGAGCGCGGTGGTCGGCTCGTCCGCGATCAGGAGCTTTGGATTGCAGGCCAGCGCGATCGCGATCATCACGCGCTGGCGCATGCCGCCGGAAAGCTGATGCGGATATTCGCGCACGCGCCGCTTCGGCTCGGGAATGCCGACCAACGTCAGCATCTCGATCGCATGCGCCTCGGCCGCCTGCTTGTCCAGGCCCTGATGGATCATCAGCGTCTCGCGGATCTGGCGGCCGACCGTCAGAACCGGGTTGAGGCTCGTCATCGGCTCCTGAAAGATCATCGAGATGTCGTTGCCGCGGATGGCGCGCATCTCGCGGTCGGATAGTTGCAGCAGGTCCCTGCCCGCAAAGCGGACAGCGCCTGCGATCCTGCCCGGCGGCTCCGGAATCAGCCGCATCAGCGACATCGAGGTCACCGACTTGCCGCAGCCGGATTCGCCGACGATGGCGAGCGTCTCGCCTTCGTTGACATGAAAGGACACGCCGTCGACCGCTCGGTTGATGCCGCCGGGCGTGCGAAAGTGGGTCTGGAGGTTCTCGACTTCGAGCAAGGCCATCGCGATCAACCCCTCGACATCAGAGGCTCTTGGCCATGCGCGGATCGAGCGCATCGCGAAGGCCGTCGCCGAGCAGGTTCACGGCGAGCACGGTGACGGAGAGGAATGCCGCCGGGAAGAACACGATGTAGGGCTTGACCTGCCACAGCGCGCGGCCCTCGGCCATGATGTTGCCCCAGGACGGAATGGTGGGCGGTGTGCCGGCCCCGATGAAGGACAGGATCGCCTCCGTGATCATGGCGCTGGCGCAGATGTAAGTCGCCTGAACCAGCATCGGCGCCAACGTGTTGGGCAGGATGTGGCGCAGGATGATCATCGGCGTGCGCGTGCCGCAGGCGACCGCGGCGTCCACATAGGGCTGCTCGCGCAGCGACAGCACCACGCTACGGACAAGACGGGAAACCCGCGGGATCTCGGCGATGGTGATGGCCAGGATGACGTTGCCGACGCTGCCGCGCGTCAGCGCCATCAGCGCGATTGCGAGCAGGATCGGCGGGATCGACATCAATCCGTCCATGAAGCGCATCAAGATGCCGTCCGCCCAGCGGATGAAGCCGGAGACGATGCCGATGGCGAGGCCCGCCGCGGATGCGAGGATCGCAACCGACAGGCCGACCGTGAGCGAGACCCGCGCGCCAAAGAGCACGCGCGAATAGATGTCGCGGCCCAGCACGTCGGAGCCAAACCAGAACGCGGCGGACGGCGCGCGGGTGCGCTTGGCGGGCGCAAGTGCCGTCGGATCGACCGTCCCGAGATAGGGCGCGAAGATCGCGATCAGAACCAGCGTCAGCAGCAGCGCGCCGCCGATCGCGACCGTGGGATGGCCACGCAAGAGGCCGATGAAGCCGCGCCGGATCCTAACCGGCCGCAGGATTTCAGGCAGTTGCGGCGCGAGAACGAAGCCCGCCGGCAGCGCTTGCGGATTGACGGTCGTATCGGTCAATAGCGGATCCTCGGGTCAACGAGCGTGTAGACGACGTCGATCATCAGATTGACGAGGACGTAGACGAAGCTGAAGAGGAGCACGATGCCCTGGATGACGGGATAGTCGCGGCGCAGGATGGCATCGATCGTGAGCCGGCCGAGGCCGGGGATCGCGAACACGCTTTCCGTGACGACGGCGCCGCCGATCAGGAGTGCGATGCCGATCCCGATCACCGTGACGATCGGCACCGCGGCGTTCTTCAGCGCGTGAACGAAGAGGATGCCGCCTTGCCCGAGGCCCTTGGCCCGCGCGGTGCGGATATAGTCCTGCTGCAAGACTTCAAGCATGGTGGCACGCGTGATGCGCGCGATCAGCGCGATGTAGACGCAGCCGAGCGCGATCGATGGCAGGATCAGGTTTTGCAGCCACGGCCAGAAGCCTTCCGTGAGCGGCGTATAGCCCTGCACCGGAAGCCATTCGAGCTCGAGTGCGAAGACATAGGCGAGGATATAGCCGACGACGAAGACGGGCAGCGAGAAGCCGAACACGGCGAATGCCATGATGACGCGGTCGATCAGGCTCCCCGCCTTCCACGCGGCCACGACGCCAAGCGGCACCGCGACCACGATGGTGAGTAGCAGCGTGACCATCATCAGCGACAGTGTCGGCCCGAGACGCTGTCCGATCATCGTCGAGACCGGAAGGTTGGTGAAGATCGAGGTGCCGAGATCGCCGTGCAGAATGCGCCAGACCCAGCTTCCGAACTGGATCAGGAAAGGACGGTCGAGACCCAGACTCTGGCGAATGCGCTCCACATCCTCCGGGCTCGCCTGGTCGCCCGCGATCACCACGGCGGGATCACCCGGCGCGATGTAGAGCAGGCTGAACACGAACAGCGCGACGATTGCCATCACCGGCAAGGTCGAGACGATGCGACGGAGGATGTAAGAGAGCATCTGGCTTCAGCGTACCATCATGCGGATTTCGACACGTTCCAGAAGAACGGCAGCGGCCCCTTGGTGATGCCGGAGACGTTCTTGCGCCATGCCGTGTAGGTCAGGAAGAAGCCGGTCGGCGCGTAGACGACATCCTCGAGCGCCGCCTTGTTGACCTGCCCGATCGCGGCCTTCTCTTCCTCGAGATTCTTGGCGTCGAACCAGGCCGTGATCTCCTTCTCGGTATTCGGGCTGTTGGGCCAGCCGAACCAGGCCTTGTCGCCATTGGCGCGGATGGCGGTGTAGGCGGCCGGATTGATGCAATCGGCGCCGGCGTGCCAGCTGTGGAACATATTCCAGCCGCCCTGCCCCGGCAGTGTCTTCATCGCGCGGCGCGCGCCCACCGTGCCCCAATCGGTCGCGACGAAATCGACATTCATGCCGAGCTTCTTGAGCAGATCCGCGGTGACGTCGCCCTGCGCCTTCGTGATCGACTGGTCCTGCGCGACCACGCAAGTGACCGGCTGGCCGGAATAGCCGCTCTCGGCGAGCAGCTTCTTGGCCGCATCGAAATCGCGCTTTCCTTTCAGGATCTCGCCGCCCAACTCGGTGTAGAGCGGTGTGTCCGGCGTAAAAAAGCCGGGCAGCGGCTTCCACAACGTATCGTCGTCGCCGACCAGCGCACGCATATAGTCTTCCTGGCTCAACGCCATCAGCACCGCGCGCCGCGCCTTCACATTGTTGAAGGGTGGGTGCAGATGGTTCATCCGGAAGGAGCCGATATTGCCGAGGGGATCGCCGATATCGACGCTGATGTTCTTGTTCTTCTTCAGCACGGGTACGAGATCGGAGATCGGGTTCTCCCACCAGTCGACCTCACCGTTCTGCAAGGCGGCCGCAGCGGTGGCCGGATCCGGCATCACCAGCCACTCGACGCGATCGACCAGGATGTTCTTGCCGCCGGCAAGCCACGACGCCTTCTCCTGCCGCGGCACGTAATCGGTGAACTTCTCGAACACCGACTTGGCGCCGGGCACCCATTCGCTCTTGGCGAACTTCATCGGACCCGAGCCGACATATTCGGTGATCTGCTTGAACGGATCGGTCTTCGCGATGCGCTCGGGCATGATGAAGGAGCACGGCGCGTTGTTCTTGGCCAGCGCGTACAGCATTTTCGGGAAAGGCTGCTTCAGGACCCATTTGAAGGTGCGGTCGTCGACCGGAGTCAATTCCTGCTGGATAGCGAGGATCATCAGACCCATTGGATCGCGCGCGGCCCAGCGCGACAGGCTCGCGACGACATCCTTGCTCAGCACCGGCTCGCCGTCATGGAACTTGAGACCCGGGCGCAGCTTGAAGGTCCAGGTCTTGCCGTCGTCGGTGGTCTCCTCGGACTCGACCATCTGACGCTGCGGCTGGAGCTTGGCATCGACGCCGTAGAGCGTGTCCCAGACCAGCGCCGCCGCGTTGCGCACGACATATTGCGTGCCCCAGATGGGATCGAAATTGGCGAGGTTGGCTTGCGGCACGAAGCGCAGGGTGCGCGCAGAGGCGCCTTGTGCGATCGCCGGGGCCGAGAGGCCGGTCAATGCCAGACCGCCCGCGCCGGCCAGTCCCTTCAAAACGGTCCTGCGATCCATGAAATCCTCCCAGTAGTGCCGTGATGCCGGCCATCGTTGGCCAAAGGCAGGTGAAACCAGAACCCATTGGCGTGCAAATGGTATGCCACTAACCGGGCCTTCGCCAGCGGGATCTCATCTGGATTACGACCGGTTCAGGCGTCAAAGCGCGGCCGCCAGTGCCGGTCCGGTCTCGATATGCGGAATCGCCTCGACCAGCTTGCGCGTGTAGTCGGTCTTGGGATTGTCGAACAGCGCCCGGCTCTCCCCCTGCTCCACGATGCCGCCATTGCGCAGCACGATGGTGCGGTCGCAGAGCATGCGCACGACATTGAGATCGTGGCTGACGAACAGCAGCGCGATGTCATTCTCGCGGCGCAAGCGATCGAGCAATTGCAGCACCACCGCCTGCACCGAGACGTCGAGCGCGGCAGTCGGCTCGTCCAGCACCAGCAGCCGCGGCCGGCAGGCGATGGCGCGGGCAATGCCGACGCGCGCCTTCTGGCCGCCGGAGAGCTGGTGCGGAAAACGCGGCAGCAGATCGAGCGGCAAGCCCACCCGCTCCGCACACTCTTCCACCCGCTTGCGCAGCGCATCGCCCGCACGCATGCCGTCGAGCCGCATCAAGGGATGGGCGATGCAGTCGAACGCCGTGAAACGCGGGTTGAGGCTCTCGTTCGGGTCCTGGAAGACCATCTGGATGTCTTTGCGCAAGGGCGAACGGTGAAAGTCGCGCGAGGCGACGTGGCCGATCGACTGCCCGTCGAACACGATATCGCCTTCGCTCGGATCGATAAGACGGCAGATCATCCGCGACGTCGTGCTCTTGCCGGAGCCGGACTCGCCAACGAGCCCGACGCTCTCGCCGCCGGCCATCGTCATCGAGAAATCCGCGACCGCCGCGGAGCCCTGGTCAAAACGCTTGGCGAGCTTGCGCACCTCGAGGAGCGGTGGCGTCCCGTGCGGGAGCTCCTGCCTTGGCTTGCTGACGATCGTCGCATGCCGTTCCCGCTCCTCCTCCGTCACGAGATCCTCGATCCGCGACGTCGCGGTCGGCGATGCCGCCACCAGGCGGCGGGTATAGGCGTGCTGCGGTGCGCTGAAGAGCTTTTTGGGGCTCGCTTCCTCGACGATGCGGCCGCGCTCCATCACGGCGATGCGGCGGCAATAGCGTGCGGCGAGACCGAGATCGTGCGTAATCAGGATCGTCGCCATGCCGCGCGCGGCGGCAATGTTTGCGAGCAGATCCATCACCACCTTCTGCGTGGTGACGTCGAGGCCGGTGGTCGGCTCGTCGGCGATCAGCAGCGCGGGATTGCAGGAAATCGCGATCGCGATCATCACGCGCTGGCACATGCCGCCGGAGAGCTCGTGCGGATAGGCGTTCATCCGCGTCTCGGGGTCGCGGATCTGAACCGCGCGCAGCAGCTCGAGCGCCTCTGCGCGCGCGGCGTCCTTCGATATCTTCTTATGCGTGAGGATCGCATCCGCGATCTGCAGGCCGATCGCGCGGATCGGGTTGAGGGCCGCCCGCGGATTCTGGAAGATCATCGACATCGCGGCGCCCTGGAGCTGACGAAGATCATCGCCCCTGAGTTTTGTGACGTCCTGCCCGCGAAACAGGATCTTGCCGCCGGTGACGCGCCCGGCCGCATCGAGCAGCCGCGTCGTTGCAAAGCCGGTGACTGATTTGCCCGAGCCGCTTTCGCCGACGAGGCCGAGCATCTCGCCCTTCTCGACCGAGAGCGTCACGCCGCGCACGGCCTCGACCATGCCACGCCGCGTCGAGAACGAGACGTGGAGGTCGTTGATCCCTAGCAGCTCCTCGCTCATGTGCGCATCCGCGGGTCGAGAATGTCCCGCATCCCGTCACCGAGGAGATTGAAGCACAGCACGGCCATCATCAGCGCAAGCCCCGGAAAGGCCACCAGCCACCATCGCCCGGTCGAGATGAAGCGCGCCCCTTCCGCGACCATGATGCCCCATTCCGGCGTCGGCGGCTTGACGCCGAGGCCGATGAAGGACAGGCCGGCCGCATTGAGAATGGCCCAGCCGAGATTGAGCGAGATCTGCACTGCCATCGCCGGCAGGATATTCGGCAGCAGGAAGCGCAGCACCACCGAGAAATGGCTCTCGCCGCAGGCGCGCGCGGCTTCAACCCAGCCGACATTGCGGCGGACGTTGACCTCGGCGCGCGCGAAGCGGATGTAGAACGGAAGATTGATGATCGCGGTCGCGATCACGATGTTCTCGATCCGGTTGCCCAAGGCGGCAACCATCGCCATCGCCAGCACGAACAGCGGAAAGGCCATCATCACATCGACAAAACGGCCGACGCCTCGGTCGAGCTTGCCGCCGGCATAGCCGCAGAACGCGCCGACGACGGCGCCGATCACGAAGGAGATGCCGACCGCAGAGACGGCAATGGCAAGATCGAGGCGCGCTGCGATGATGAGGCGGCTGAACACGTCGCGTCCGAGCTGGTCGGTGCCGGCGAGATGCGCCGCACTCGGCGGCAAAAGAGCCTCCGAGACATTGGAGACCACGGGATCATAGGGCACGATCCAGGGCCCGAAGATCGCAATCAGGACGAACAGCGCAACGCCGGCCGCGGCAACGGCGGTGAGCGGATTGCCGCGCAGGATCCAGACCGAATGGCGGAGAGTTGCGCTGGTCATTCGATCGACACCCTGGGATCGGCGATGCCGTAGCAGACGTCGACCACAAGATTCACCAGCACGAACAGGCTGGCCATCAGCAGCACGAAACCCTGCACCGGCGCATAGTCGGAGGATAGGAGCGCATCGAGCGCATAGGAGGCGACGCCCGGCCAGGAGAACACCTTCTCCACCAGGACATTGGCGCCCAGCATGGTCGAGAACACGATGCCGGCGATGGTGATGACGGGCAGGATCGCGTTCCGCAGCGCATAAGTGACGACCACCTTGTGCCAGGACAATCCGACCGAGCGCGCAGTGCGCACGAAATCGCTGCCGAGCGAAACCAGCATCGAGGCCCGCGTGATCCGCGCCAGCGGCGCGATCACGAACAGCGCCATGCTTACCGCCGGCAGGATCAGCTGCTTGCAGGCGGCCCACCAGCCCTCGATATCTCCTGTCAGCAGGAAATCGATCGACAGGAACCCGGTCCGTTGCGGCGGCAGCGAAGTGAACACGTCGATCCGCCCGGTGGGATCAGGCGCCAGCCCGAGCAGATAGTAGAAGACATAGATCAGCAGCAGGCCCGAGACGAAGGTCGGCACGCAGACGCCGAGCGCGCAGAACAGCCGCACGCCGTGATCGACGATCGAGCCAGGCTTCAAGGCTGCGACAACGCCAAGCGGTACCGCCGCGATCAGCGCGATCAGGAGCGCCGTGAAGGTGAGCTCCAGCGAGGCCGGCAGCCGCTCGCGCAGGTCCTTCAGCACCGGCTGCCCCGTCATCATGGAGCGGCCGAGATTGCCGTGGCCGATGTCGGAGAGATAGAACACGAGCTGCTCCGGCACCGACCTGTCGAGCCCCATCTGCTTGCGGATCTGCTCGATCTCCTCCTTGCCGGCATTAGGCCCCGAGGCGAAGAACACCGCGGGGTCGCCGGGCAGCACGCGCATCAGCAGAAAGGTGAACACCAGCACACCGAACAGCGCCGGCAGCGACGACAGAAGCCGCCTGCCCGCCCGCACCATGGTTGCACCAAGACCGGTCGTCACCTCTGAGAGCTCCTCTCGTTGTCCGACGTCACTTGCGGCTGACGTCGCGATAGTCGACCTGGCGGTGGAACTCGTAGGTGTAGCCTTCGACCGACGACGCCATCACCGCATCCTGGTTCGGCTGCCACAGCATGATCTGCGGCATCAGATCGACATGCATCGCGTTGAGCTTGCGGCCGGCTTCCTCATACTTCGCCTTGTCCGGCTCGAACCGTGCCTCCTGCGCGATTGCGGCAAGATCCGAGTTGTTGATCGAGCTGTAATTCCAGCGCTGATTGCCGGTGTAGAAGTTGCGGTAGAAGTAATCGGTCGACGGCAACCAGGCTACGATGCCCTCGGTGTAGAAGGGAAGCTTCTTCTCGTTGATCTGCGTCGACATCTGCGCGTCCGGCAGCTTCTGGATGTCGACCTTGATCCCGATCTTGCCGAGCGACTCCTTCACCAGCGCGGCCATCGGCTCCGCGGTCGAGGACTGGCCGACGTTGAAGCTGAAGGTAGTCGAGAAACCCTCGGGGAGCCCGGCCGCCTTGAGATATTCCCTTGCCTTGTCGAGGTCGACCTTCACGGGCTGCTGGAACGGATAGATGCCGTTCAGCGGCTTGCCGTCCGGCCAGGTCGCGCCGAACAGCGGCGCGCCGCGGCTGAACAGGGCGGCCTTGAACATGTCGTCGTAGGGCAGCGCGTAAGCGATGGCACGGCGGACATTGACGTTGTCGAAGGGCGGCATCTGGTTGTTCATCGAGACATAGGTGATCGCATTGTACTGCGGGGTCGAGACCACCTTGAGCTTGCCCTTGGCCTCGAGCGACTGCACGTCGCTGGCCTGGAGATCGACGACGAGGTCGGCATCGCCGCGCTCGACCAGGTTGGCGCGGGTCGCCGGCTCCGGCACGGACTGAATAATCACGCGCTTGAAGAATGCGGGCTTGTTGGCCGAACCGCGGTTCCAGGTCTCGTCGCGCTTGAGGATGACCTGCTCGCCCGGCTTGAAGGTCTCGACCACGTAAGCACCGCTGCCGGCGGTGTGCTCCTTCAGCCATGCGGTGGCCCAGGGATCATCCGGCGTCGCGTGCTCTTTTGCCACCTTCGAGTTGATGATCAGGGGATAGACGGTGGCGAGATTGGGCAGCGCGAGCTTGTCGGGTTTCGGCAGCGTCACCTCGATCGTCAGGGGATCGATCACCTTGAACTGGTCCGCCGACGTCAATGATCCCGTCAGGAGCTGGGCCTTGCCGAGGATCGGCGCGGTGACGCAGCGATCGAGCGACCATTTGACGTCCTCGGCCGTGACAGGCGAGCCATCCTGGAACTTGGCGTCCTTGCGCAGGCGGAAGGTCAGTTTCAGCCCATCGGGGCTGACGTCGTAGGATTCAGCGAGCTCGCCGGTGATCGTGTCGAGGTCGAACACCCATTTGCCGTTGAGCTGCTTGCGGCCGAATGCCACCAGTCGATCATAGGTGCTCATGCTCAGCGCGAAGGATTCGCGCGTCGACCCGGGGATGTTGGGATCGAGCGTGTTGACGGCCGAGCCGGTGACATAGCGCAACGTCTCCGCCCTGGTTTGTGCCTGCGAAGGCGCGGTGGCAATGAGCAACAGCGCAGTGGTGGCGAGGACTGAGGCCGCAGGCCTGAAAGACACAAAACGCATTCGTTTTCCCCAAAATTTCGGCAAGAACGCCAGCAAGGCAGGTCAAGAAAGAAGCAAGTTGCGCGCCAATCCCGCAGAGGCGCTTCGTCGCGGCGGTGCATGGATGATCATCGCGATTCCTCCATTTTTCGCGCGGGCCGCGCAACCACGGCCTGCGGCACGTCATAGGCGCTGAGCGAAGCCCAGTGACGTTCGACATCGCCGCGAAACAGGCCGCGCGTCAGGCCATTGACCAGCTTGGGAATGGCGGTCGTCATCGCATTGATCGACGATCCCGACGGACCAAAACTCATGGTGGAGGCAATGGCGAACAGATGGATGTCTGAGATCCACGGCGTCTCGCCCGGCACACGCTCGGTGAAGGCGTAATCGTCAGCGAGATAGGGAAAGCGGCCGAGCCGCGCGTTGTGCTCGCTCGCAGGCGGCTGATAGCGATCGGCCCAGGTCGCGATATTGCCGGCGAAGCGGCGCAGCTCGCCGCGGCCGGCAAAGTTCATGTCGATGCCGGTGCCGCAAATGACGAACTCCGCCGTGATCGTGCCGCGTGGCGTGTGCAATTCGACACCGCCATCGGTCTGCCTGGTGCCCTCGACCGGCGCGCCCTCGTGCAGTGTGAAATTGGCGTGACGCGCGCAGCGGTCGTAGGTCGGCTGCGGAAATCCTTCGCGCATCTCAAGGATCTTGCGCATGAAACGCCAGCGCCAGGCATCGTCGAGATCGCTGAGATGGCGCAGGAAGCCGCGAAAGGTGAGCCAGCGATAGGGCTGGATCACCTGGATCTGAGCACGGCGGCAGAGCAGATGCACTTCGGCGGCGCCCGCCTCCAATGCAGTTGCAGCATTGTCGAAGGCGGAGGCGCCGGCGCCAATCACCGCGACGCGCTTGCCGCGCAGGCTTTCGAAGTCGATGTCGTCGGCAACAGTTGCGACCGAACCTGCCGGCAGATCGCGCAGGGGCTCGGGAATCATCCAGTCGCCCATGCCCTCCTGCCCCGTCGCCAGCACGATCTTGCGGGCATAGAGCGTCTCGACGCCATCGGCGCGTCTCACACGCGCGGCGAGCAGACCGTCTGACGCAGGCGCAATCTCCAGAAGCTCGCAGCCGCTGCGCACGGGCAGACCGATCGTGCGCCGCAGCCAGAGCAGATAGTCCGCCCAGTGCTCTCTCAGGATCAGATTCAGCTCCTGCCAGCTCTCCTTGCCGAAACGGGCTTCGTGCCAGGACTGATAGGTCAGGCTCGGGATATCGAGGTCAGGTCCCGTATAGTCCTTCGGGCTGCGCAGCGTCGGCATGCGGGCATAGGTGAGCCACGGGCCCTCCTTCCCTTCCTCGGCCTTGTCGAGCAGCAGGATGTTGCCGACGCGCGAGCGCATCAGGCCGAAGCCGATCGCGATGCCCGACTGGCCGGCGCCGACAATTAGGACATCGAGCGCCGGCTTGCCATCCGGTCCCGTCTTCGGCTCGAGCCACGCGGCGCCCGGATGCGCGATCATCGCGAGATCGGCGCGCACGGTCGCTTTAAGCTTTGCCAGCGCGTCGCTCATGCCGCGAGCCAGCCTCCGTCGACCACCATCACGGTGCCGGTCGTGAACGAAGACGCATCACTGGCGAGATGCAGCGCGGTCTGAGCGATTTCTTCCGCCTGACCGAAGCGCTTCATGGCGTGGCGGTTGCGGGAGGCTTCGCGCACCTCGTCCGGATTGGAATGGCGGGCAAAGCTGCGGCGCAGCATCGGCGTGTCGATTGCGCCGGGCGCAATCGCATTGACGCGAATACCGTCGGTTGCGAAATCCACCGCCATCGTCCGCGTCAGGCTGACGATGGCGCCCTTGGCGGCGATATAGGCGCTGTTGCCCTTGCCGCCGGCAATCGCAAGCTGCGATGCCAGCGTGATGATCGAGCCGCCCTTCTGCCGCTGCATCTGCGGCACTGCGGCCCGCGCCCACAACCAGGTGCCGCCGACATTGGCGCGGAACACCGCATCCCAATCGTCCAGGCTCGTCGTCAGCACGGTACCGCCGCAAGAGAAGCCGGCAGCCGTCATCAGGATGTCGAGCCGGCCGAGCCGCGCCACGACGTCGCCGACAACAGTCTCGGCGAAACCGGCATCGCCGACGTCCCCGACATGCGTCGTGGCGTTGCCCACAAGGCTCAGCGTTTCCTGAAGGCCCGCGGCATCGCGATCGACCAAAGCTAGATGCGCGCCCTCCTCCGCAAACAGCTTCGCGCTTGCACGACCGATGCCCGAAGCTGCTCCCGTGATGATGGCCGTGCGCCCCCGCAGCCGCATTTCAGATCCACTCCTTGTGATGGGACAACCAGGCGCTCATCGCGGCGGCGGATTCAGCGCAGCCGAGCTGCGCGCGCCAACCGAACTCATCCGCCATCCGCGTCACCGACAGCGGCGCGCGATAGGATCCATGCAGCTTGATGGCCGTCTGCTCGCCGGGCGCCGCAAGCCGGCATTGCAGGCCGGGATGCAGCGCCGCAAAGGCCTCGCCCCATTGCAGCGCTGGCCATAGCCCACCGCGGGAGATGTTGTAGAGCCGATGGCGCGGCCGCTCCGCTTCGATGAGCAGTGCGACGGCTTCGGCCGCATCCGGCGCGTAGATCCAGTCTCTCATGCCTGCTTCAGGCATGACCGCCGGCTCGCCGCGCGCAAACGCAGCCAGGATCTGGTACTGGAGACTTGGCGTGTCGCGTACCGAGCCGGGCCGCTCCCATGGACCGAACACGGCGCTCAGACGCACGCTCAGGAAATCGCCGCCAAAGAGTTCGGCATGGCGCGCCACCGATCGCTCCGAGGTGAACTTGCTGATGGCGTAGAACGAGACCGGATCGCAGGGCGTTTCCTCGTCCAGAATCTCGACCCGTGCACCCGCGGCGCCATAAGCCGAGGCCGACGAGAGATTGACGACACGGCGAACTCCATGACGGATCGCCGCGAGCAGGATGGGGATTTGCGCCATCACGTTGATTTCGAGGACGCGCGAGGTCGACGCCCGCTCGAGTTCATCGCCGGCCGTCACCGCGGCGCCCAGCACGATCGCATCGCAACCCGCAGCAATGAGGGCGTCGATGGCGTCTGCGTCGGTGATATCGCCCTGCACGGCTTTGAGCCGTGCGCCGTAGTCAGCAAGCGATCGCCGCGCGGATGGCGGCAACTCTGCGCGGTCATACAGCGTGACGTCATGCCCGCGCGCGAGCAGCACCTCGGCAAGATTGAGGCCGACAAAGCCGGTGCCGCCGAAGATGACGATCTTCATCGCGCGCGATCCACCGTCACAGCAGCTTCGCCCCAAAATTCCGCTCGGGATCCATGTCGGCGACGAGCCGCCCCGTCGGCTTTGCCGCCTCGCCGCCGCTGCGCGCCAGGAATTTTCCGCTGCCGGCGGACGCGAGGCACTTGTTGCCGTCGATGATCACCCGGCCGCGCGAGAGAACGCTAACCGGCCAGCCCTTCAGCTTGCGACCTGCAAACGGCGTGTAGCCGGCGAGGTCGTGCATCATCTCGTCGGCGATCACAGTCTCGCGGTTGGGATCCCAGATCGCAATATCGGCATCAGCGCCGACCGCGATCGAGCCCTTGCGCGGATGCAGATTGTAGATTTTTGCCGGCGCGGTCGAAGTCAATTCGACGAACTTTTCCAGGCCGAGCCGACCCTTCGACACCATCACGTCGAACAGCAGCGGCAGCCGCAGCTCCAGTCCGGGCAGGCCGTTCGCGACCTGCTTGAAGTTCGGATTGGGTCCGGCGCGCAGCTTGCCGGTCTCGTCGTAGCGATACGGCGCATGATCGGACGAGATGGTCTGGAGATCGCCGAGCGACAGCGCCTGCCACAGCGCTTCCTGGTCGGCATGCGTGCGCGGCGGCGGACTGCACATCCACTTGGCGCCCTCGGCGCCCGGCTTGTCGAGATCGTTTGCGGTGAGGAACAGATATTGCGGACAGGTCTCGGCGTAGACCTTCAACCCCTGCCCGCGCGAATCGCGGATCACCTTGGCGCCTTCGGCCGTGGACACATGGAAGATCATGATGGGCTGGTCGATCAGCGCCGCCATGCCGATCAGTCGCGTAAAGGCTTCCGCTTCCGAGACGCGGGCATGGCTGACGGCGTGGTATTTCGGCATGGTGTAGCCGCGCGCAAGCAGGCGCTTCACCATCCAGGCGATGATGCCGTGATTTTCGGCATGGGCGCACAACATCGCGCCGGACTGGCGCGCGGCCAAGAGGATATCGAGCAATGGCTCGTCGTCGACCTTGAGCCGGTCATAGGTCATGAAGATCTTGATCGAGCCATGGCCCTGCTTCACCAGCGCAGGAATGTGCTCCTCGACCGTCTCCTTGGTCGCATCCGCGATGATCATGTGAAAGGCGTAGTCGATCACGGCGCCCTTCTTGGCCAGCGCGTGATAATCCTCCACCACCTGCGGCAGCTTCATGCCGACATGCTGTGCCGCGAACGGAATTACCGTGGTGGTGCCGCCGAAAGCGGCGGAGACGGTCGCGCTCTCGAAGGTGTCGGCATTCATGATGCCGGCCGCGGACAACTGCTCGATATGGGCGTGGCTGTCGACGCCGCCGGGCAGCACCAGCTTGCCGCGCGCATCGATCTCGCGTTTCGCCGCCGGAAGCCCGCGGCCGATCGCTGCGATGGTCTCACCGGAGATCGCGACATCGGCCTCGAACACATCGGTCGTGGTGGCGACGCGGCCGCCGCGGATGATCAGGTCGTATGTGGGTTCAGTCATGAGGCACTCCATGATATGCCTGAGCTACGTGATCGCCATTTCAAGGGAAGACCAACATGCCCCGGCCGCGCATTCTCGTCATCAATCCGAATTCCAACCCTGCGGTCACGCAAGGGCTGGAGGACGCCTTGAAGCCGCTCGGTTTCGAGGGTGGGCCGGAACTGGTCTGCCAGTCGCTGGCCGAGGGTCCGTTCGGCATTGAAAGCCAGGCCGATGTCGACGGCGTTGCGATGCCGCTGCGCCGGCTGGTCGAAGGCGACAACAGCTCGGCTGCGTTCGTCATCGCCTGCTACAGCGATCCCGGTCTTCAGGTCTGTCGCGAAGGCACCGACCGGCCGGTGTTCGGCATCGCCGAGTGCGGCGTGCTGACGGCGCTGGCCCGCGCCGAAACCTTCGGCGTCATCGCGATTGCCCAGCGCTCGATCCCGCGCCACATGCGCTACCTCAGGCAGATGGGATTGACCGACCGCCTCGCCGGCGAGCGGCCACTCAACATGAGCGTCGCCGAAACCGCCTCGGGCGAAGGCACGCTGGCCAGGATGATCGACATCGGCCGCGCGCTGCGCGACGAGGACGGCGCCCGCGCCATTGTGATGGGCTGCGCCGGCATGGCGCGCCATCGCCGTCCGCTGGAAGACGCGCTTGGCATTCCCGTGATCGACCCGACACAGGCGGCCGTCACCATGGCACTGGGTACGGTGCAGTTCTCGGCTCACTAGGCGTCCTTCAGCTCGTTGGCGTCCTGCCGCGCGAGCCATTGCGCGTGGCTCTCGCGCGCAAGCGCAAACGTATCCCGCTGCGTGGTATAGAGATTGCCGAACATGCGGCCGATCGGCCGGTAGGCCTCGAGATCGACATACATGTTGGCCTCGTCGACGAGGCCGTCCCGGGCATGAACCCTGAGCACCTCGCCGACCAATAGCTCGCGATCAGGCGAAAAATTCAGCACGACATGACGCCGGCATTCCAGCGCAAAGGGTGCCGCGGCCAAGCGCGGAACTTTCACATCGACCGAGGGAAGCGTCGCAAGCCCGGTCGCCGCGACCTCGCTGTCGCCAGAGGGAAAATCGACCGCGCAATCATTCATCGCGGCAGACAGCGCCTCGTCCACCATGTGAACCACGAACTCGCCATCGCGATGGATGTTGCGGGTGGTGTCCTTCGGGCTGTGATCCGGCTTGTGCTGGAGCCCGAGCACGATCAGTGCAGGGCTTTCGGAGAAGACATTGAAGAAGCTGAAGGGCGCGGCGTTCACCGCTCCGTTCGCGTCCAGCGTCGTTACCAGCGCGATCGGCCGCGGCACGACCACGCCGCAAAGCAGCTTGTAGCGATCGCGCGGATCGAGCTCGCGCAGGGAAATGCCGGATGTACTGTTGCCTGCCATCGGCGTCATTTCTCCGGCGGCGGCACCGCGCCGGTCTGGCTGGTGATCAGGCCGTAATGCTCGATGCGGCGATGCTGGGCAAAATTGAAGATCGTGGTCTTGCCGAAGGTGGTGGCGTCGAGGTCGCAGGCGTGAACCAGGACCTCGTCGCCCTCCGTCTTGGCCTCGGCGACGATCTCGCCATCGGGATCGACGATCAGGCTGCCGCCGAACAGCGGATGGCCGTCCTCGACGCCCGCCTTGGCCACCGCGACCACCCAGGTCGCGTTCTGATAGGCGCCGGCCTGCACCGAGAGGCGGTTGTGGAACAGGCGCTTCTCGACGCCTTCCTCGCTCTTCTCCGCATTCACCGACGGCGTGTTGTAGCCGATCAGCACCATCTCGACGCCCTGCAGGCCCATGACGCGATAGGTCTCGGGCCAGCGCCGGTCGTTGCAGATGGCCATGCCGATGATGCCGCCCAGCTCGCGCCAGACGTTGAATCCGAGATCGCCCGGCTCGAAATAGCGCTTCTCCAGATGCTGGTGCGACCGCTTGGTGTCGTAGTCCACATGGCCCGGCAAATGGACCTTGCGATATTTGCCGACGATCTTGCCGGACTTGTCGGTCAGGATCGCGGTGTTGAAGTGATGCCCGTCCGGCGTCAGCTCGGCGTAGCCGAAATTCATCGCCATCTGATGCTGCGCCGCACGCTCGAACAACGGCTTGGTCGCCGCATTCGGCATCTCACGCTCGAACCAGGTATCGAACTCGGCCCGGTCCTCCGAATACCAGCGCGGAAAGAACGTCGTCAGTGCCAGTTCCGGATAGACGATCAGGTCGGCGCCTTTGGCTTTCGCCTCGTCCATCAGCGCGATCATGCGCCTGACCACGGCCTCGCGGCTGTCGGCCTTCTGGATCGGGCCCATCTGGGCGGCGGCAACAGTGACGATACGCATCAGCGGGTTCCTGGTTTCTTGAATTTTTTGGTGAGGCTGGGGATCGTAGCTTGAGGGGCGTGCCGGCGCGCGCAGCATAACGCGGTCTTGCGCCGTTTTTCCAGCCAAGCAGCTTTCATGCCGTCCGCCCCCATTCGGCATCCTGCAAAAGCCGCCAGTTGATCTTGTTGCTGGCGGTGCGCGGCAGCTCATCGACGAGGACGACGGCGCGCGGCGCCTTGTAGCTCGCCATCGCGCCGCGAGCCCAACCGACGATGTCGTCCGCCGAAATCGTCGCGCGCGCGGCTTCGTCCAGCACCACCAGCGCCTTGACGGTCTCACCGCGGTAGTCGTCGGGGGTCGAGACGATGCAGCATTCCCGGATGGCGCGGTTCTGGTACATCGCGGCCTCGACCTCGGCCGGCCACACCTTGAAGCCGCTGACATTGATCATCCGCTTCGGGCGGTCGACCGCGAAGAAATAGCCTTGGGCATCGCGATAGCCGAGATCGCCCGTGCGCAGGAACCGCTTTCCCGAGAGCTCGATGAAGGACTCAGCGTCGGCCTGCGGCCTGTTCCAATAGCCTTGCAGCACCTGCGGCCCGTGCACGACGATCTCGCCGACGACATTGTCGTCGAGCTCGATCAAAGTCTCGGGATCGACGACCCTCGCATCGGTCTCGTGCACGGCAATGCCGAGACATTGGCGCTTCGGCGCAGCCATCGGATTGAGATGGGTCGGCGACATCGTCTCGGTCATGCCGTAGCCCTCGACGAAATCGAGGCCGAAGCGGCCTTTGAGCCGTTCGGCCACCGCGGTCGGCATTGCCGCACCACCTCCGGTCAGCACCTTGAGTTTTGCAAAGCACCGATCGCGGAACCGGACGCTGGCGAGCACATCGACGATCATGGTCGGCGCCGCGTTCCAGAATGTGACGCTATAGGTCTCGAACAGATCCGGCAGCAGATCCTTGTCCCAGCGCGCCATCAACAGCAGCGTGGCGCCTGTCACCACAGCGGCATTCATCGAGCCCTGCATGCCCGCGACGTGGAACAGGGGCATGAAGCCGGTCATCACATCGTCGCCGTCGAGCCCATACCAGCGTGCCTGCAAGACGGCCGTGAACAGCGCGCTGCGATGCGTATGCATGCAGGCCTTGGGATTGCCTGTTGTGCCCGAGGTGTAGGGCAGGATCATGAGATCGTCCGGCCCCGCGCTCATTGCGCCGGGCTGCAAACCTTGCGCGATCGCAGATGACCAGGAATGCCGGCCTGGCGACGGCGGCACCTCCGACGGCGCTTCAGTCACGCAGGACGGCAACGTGTAGGGCGTCGCGTCCGGGATCTCGTCGCGATACTGCACGACGATCGTATGAGTGATAGCTTCGCCCGCCAGCGGCGCAAATATGTCGTTGAGCTCGCTTCCGATGATCGCGACCTTGGCGCCGCTGTCTTCGGCGAGATAGTCGATCTCGGCCGTCTTGTTCATGGGATTGACCGGCACGATCACGGCGTCCGCCCGCATCACCGCGTAGTAAGCGATGACATATTGCGGCGAGTTTTGCAGCGCGATCATGACGCGATCGCCGCGCGTCACGCCGCAAGCGTTCTGCAGGAAGCCGGCTAAGGCATCGACCCGCTCGCGTAGCTCGGCATAGCTCAGGCTCGCACCATAAAACACCGTCGCCGGATGCGACGGCCGATCCATCGCCGCGCGTGCCAGCGCGTCGTAGAGCGTCCCCTCCGGCATCGCGAGATGCCAAGGCTCGTCCGCCGGCCAGGCCGGCGAGCGGTAGGACGCTGCGGGGTCTGCGCTCACCCGTGCTCCTCGTCTGCGATGTCGAGGCCGTGGTCGAGCGCATCCAGCAACCGCTCGGCTTCCTGCTCCGAGATCACCAGCGGCGGTGCCAGGAACAGCGAGGTCTGCTCACCGCTGGTGCCGATCACGGCGCCCGCCTCCAGTGCCCGCTCCGCCACCCGCGAGGCAATCGGCACTTCGGTCGTATCGGCATGCCAGCTGCGCCAATCCGGACCGTGCAGTTCCACCGTCCAGTGCAGCCCCTGCCCCGCCACGCGCTGCACGCTCGGATGCTTTTGCGCGATCGCGAGCAGGCGGCGGGTGAACAGCTTTTCGAGCTTCCGGACGTGCTCCAGAATCTTGTCGTCGCTGACGACTTTCAGGTACGCACTGACGGCAGCCATGCTGATGGGATGGCCGCGCAGCGTGCCGTAATTCTGCCAACTCGTGCCCTTGAGCCGCTCGACGATGTCCTTCGACACCACGACCGCAGCCACGGCCGCCGCCCCGCCGCCGAGAGATTTTCCGAGCGTCACGATGTCGGGGCGGCTTTGGGCGCCCTGGAACGCGAACCAGCGGCCCGCGCGGCCCGCGCCCGTGACGACCTCGTCCGCGATCCAGTACGATCCCGCTTGCCGGGCGTGGCGCGCCACCTCGTCCTGATAGGCGCCGTCGTAATAGATGCCACCCTGGGTGTAGTCGATGATCGTCGCGGCCGTGTCCGAAAGCAGGCGCGTGGCATCCGCCAGATATTCGCTGGGCGGGGTGTTGTTGGCCGGCGCGCCATAGATCGCGCCATCCGGCGCCCGGAGAATCCGCACCGGCGCCATCGGCGCCGGCAGCTTCGAGCCGCCTGCGTGCACCGCGAGGCCGCCGTGCCATTGCGGCTGCACCGTCATGGCACGGGAGAGGCCAGTGATGCCGTGATAGGCGCGCTCGCGCGTCGCCAGCGCAGACCGCTGCGTCAGCGCCTGACAGAGCGACAGCGCCATATCGTTGGCCTCGCTGCCGCTGATGCAGAAGCGCACCGCGCCGACCCAGTCGTCCTCGCCCTTGAATGCCGTCGCCATCAGATCGTCGGCCGCCTGCTCACGGCCGACCCAGGTCCAGCCTTCGTTGACAACAGGCGTATCGGCCGCGCGGCGGATCGCCTCCACCATCGCCGGGTGACGATGGCCGAGGCCGCCGCCGGTGTTGCTGCCGTCAATCAGCTTGCGGCCATCGGACAGGTGAAAATAGACGCCCTCGCCGCCGACGACGGCCATCGGCGCGGCTTCGCCCGCATTCAACCCGGTTCGCAACAATTTGCTCATCGCAATCCCCTCACTCCGCAGCCGCGGCGCCGTAGCCGCCGCCGCCGCACATCTCGATCGTGACGAGATCGTCTAGCTGCAACACCAGGTTCGATTTGCCGTCGATGGCGACGTTCGCGCCCTGCCTGACAAGCGAGATGCGGCAGGCCTTGCCGGCTTCGCCGCCCTGCATGCCGAATGGCGCAATCACCATGCGCTCGATGCAGGTGGTCAGGTGCATCGAAGGCGCGAGGATGCGATAGGTGCGAACGGAGCCGTCACCGCCGCGATACGCCCCCGCGCCGCCGGAATGCCGGCGAATGGCCTGCTGCTCCAGGCGGATCGCGTAGCTCGCCTCGATCACCTCGACCGGCGTGTTCGACGTATTGGAGAGATGCACACGGGTCGCCGACATGCCGGCCCGATCATGCCGCGCGCCCTCGCCGCCGCCGTGGACCTCGTAGAGCATTTTCCACGAACCGTTCTGCCGCGGCTCGGCGAAGAACAGCACGCCCGCAGTGGTTGCGCCACCGGCCGACAGTCGTTCGGGGATGGTGTCCTGCATCGCGCGAAAAATCGCATCGACGATGCGCATGGACGTCTCGTGGTTGCCGGCGGCAACGGACGCCATCCAGCCCGGCTCCAGGATCGAGCCCGGGCGCGTGATGATGGTCAAGGGCCGGAGCGCACCCGCATTCTGGTGCATGTCGCGCCCGCTCATGATGCGTGCCGCATAGGCGACCGCCGAGCGCGCCATGAACGGCGTCGTGTTGCAGAAGTTCGAGACGCGGTCGCAACTGCCGGAGAGGTCAAAGGTCGCCTCGTCGCCGCGAATGGTGATTTTCACATGGATGCGCGCAGGCGCGTTGTTGACGCCGCCGTCGTCGAGATAGTCTTCACCCTCGTAGACGCCATCAGGCAGATCGCGGAGCGCCTCCCGCATCTCAATTTCGGAGAGGTCGTGCAGGCGCGACTGCGTCGCCGTGAACACCGCCTTGCCGTGCTCGCGGCAAAGCTCGACGATGCGCTTCTCGCCGGCCTTGGTCGCCGCGATCTGCGCGAGCAGATCGCCCTCGCAGGACTCAGGATCGCGGACGTTGGCCTTGAGCAGCTGCACGATCGGCGTGTTGACGCCGGCTGACGTGGCGATCAGCACCGGCGGAATCCGCATCGCCTCCTGAAAAGTGTCGATCGCCTTGGCAAAATAGCTGCCCGGCCAGGTGCCGCCGATGTCGGGCCAGTGCGCCAGGCTCACCGCAAAGGCCACGATCTCGCCGTCGACGAAGACGGGGCGCACCACCTTGACGTCGTTGAGATGATTGCCGCCGAGCGCGCCGACATTGTAGATCAGCACGTCGCCGTCGTTCAGGCTCTCGACCGGCACGACCTTCAGGAGTTCCGGGATCGTGTAGGCCATCGCGCCGAGATGGATCGGGATGTCGCGGCCCTGCCCGACCAGGCCGCCGCGGCCATCCGTGATCGCGGACGACAGATCGCCGGCCTCGCGCAGCAGCGGCGAGCGCGCCGAGCGCGTCATCACCAGGCTCATTTCCTCGGCCGCGGCCGAGAGCCCGTGCCTGATGACCTCGACGACGAACGGATCGAGCTTCATGCCGCCCTCCGCGTCAGGAACAGGTTGCCTAATACATCGGGTTTAGCTTGCCAGCCCGGCGGGACCACCACCGTTGACCATGCGTCCTCGATGATCGCGGGGCCGCTGACGACATCGGTCAATTTGGCGCGATCGATGATCGCGGTCGGGATATCGTGGAGGCCGTCGAATGAGCAGGCGCGCTTGCCTGACGACACCGCCCTCACCGCAGTCGCCGGCCGGCTCACCACCGTCGTCGACGGGCGCCGTGCCTGCACGCGCACGGATTCGATGACGCAGGGCTCACTGGTCGCGTAGCCGAACAGTTCGTGGTGCCGCGCCAGAAAGTCCTTCTTCAGCGTGGTCACGTCGAGCGGCAACGTGAACGGCACCGGAATGGCATCATTCTGCGCCGCGTAGCGCATCAGCGCCACCAGCTCGACCTGGATCTCCGCCTCGGCGACACCGTTGGCGATCAGCGGCGCGGAAGCGTCGTCCATCAACGTCCCGATCCGCTCCGACACGCGCGCGAGATCGATACCGTCGAGGGCAGCGCGTAGCGTCTGCTGCTGGAGAAAGCTGAAATCGGCGGTGAGACAGCCCAGCGCCGAGAACGCGCTCGAGGCGCTCGGCACCACGACCTCTGCAATCCCGTAGAGATCGGCAAGGCCTGCGGCATGCATCGGACCGCCACCGCCGAAGGCGAGCAGCGTGCAGTCGCGGCCGTCGATGCCGCGCTCGACCGTGACGCGGCGAAGGGCACGGGCCATGGTCGCGTTGGCGACCTTGATGATGCCGAGCGCGGTTTCGGTCAGGCTCAGCCCCAGGGCGCGCGCAATCGGCTCGATGACGCGTTCCGCGGCCTTGATGTCGATGCCGATGCGGTCGCCAAGCTTGGTCTCGGGATTGAGATAGCCCAGCACGGCATTGGCGTCGGTGATGGTCGGCTCGGTGCCGCCGCGGCCATAGCAGGCCGGCCCGGGCTCGGAGCCGGCGCTCTCCGGCCCGACCGTGAGACCGCCCGGACCGTTGCGCACGATCGATCCGCCGCCTGCGCCGATCGAATGAACCGCAAGCATCGGCTGACGCAGCGGCTTGTCACCGAGCATACGGCCGTCGGTCATCTCGGCCTGGCCGTCGACGATCAGGCAGACGTCCGTCGTGGTGCCGCCCATGTCGAAGGTGAGCATGCGCGATGTGCCGAGCTGGCGCGCGATGCTGACGGAGGCAGAGACGCCGGCCGCCGGGCCCGACATCGCCATCACCAGCGGCCGCCGCTTCACGGCCGAGATCGGGACCATGGCTCCGGCCGAATGAAACACCTGCAAGCCGGCGCCGATCGGCAGCCGCTGCTCCAGCTCGCTGAGATATTCCACCGCGATCGGCATCGCGGCCGCGTTGAACACGGTCGCCGACGTCCGTTCGTATTCGCGCGCCTCGGGATTGACCTCATGCGACAGCGAGACGTGGGCGACGACGCCCTTGAGGCGCTCGCCCAGCATCTTTTCGTGCACGGGATTGGCGTAGGCGTGAAGCAGCGCCACGGCGACGCTCTGCACGCCGGTCTGCTTCAGCCAGGTCACCAGGCGCTCGATCTCGGTCTCATCCAGCGCCTTCAGCACCCGGCCCTCGTGATCGAGGCGCTCGGCGAGCCCAAAACATCGTTCGGGCGGCACCAGCGGCGGCGATTTCGGCGGAATGTCGAGACGATAGAGATCGCGGCGGCGATAGCGCGCGATCTCCAGCACATCGGCAAATCCGTCCGTAGCGACCAGCGCCACTTTCGGCAGCCGGTTCTCGACGATGGCGTTGGTGACGCGCGTGGTGCCGTGCACGAAGCGCTTAACCTCGCTCTTGCGCAAGCCGACCGCCTCGATCGCCTCCAGCATGGCCTGAACCGGCGCGTCGGGGCGCGACGGCACTTTTGCGATCCGCGCCTCCGCGGAGTCGCGCCTGATGGCGATGATGTCGGTGAAGGTGCCGCCGATATCGGTGCCGACTTCCCAGTGATTTTCAGAGGAACTCATGTGCGGGGTCAGTTACGGATGACGTCCGAACCGGACGCCGGGTGCTTGCCGGCCATCGCAACGTCCAATGCCGATCCGAGAGCGCTCATCATCATCCCCTGTCATGCCACCGCCTGCGAGCGTGCGACAGAGCGATGGGCTCGGGATAGGGCCAGAGTTGTCGCAAACCACTAGACCAGCGCAGGACCGACATCATGCAGCGCAACACCGGCTGCACGTTTTGGTGCAGCCATGCTCGCGCAGAGAGCACACGAACGCGAACCGTTCCACGCGAGGAACTTGCAGCGCACCATGGATTTCTCCGCGCAAATCGTGACGCCCGCTGCACTGCAATCGGAGCACTCAAAAACGTCTGTCTAATTTGCAGGCGATTGAACGGCGATGCGGGATAGCCGCATGCCTACGAGCTATGCACGACGGTCGGCTCAGCTTCTCTTTATTGTACGAACAGTAAGGGAGGATATTGCCGGGTCGGATGGTGCGTTGCGGCGACCGCTGCCGATGCAAGCCGCGATTCTCGCAAGCAGCGACGAGGCATCCTCGACCCGCAGCCGCCCGTAGCCGAACACCAGGCCCTGCCGCGTCGGCTGCTCCAGAAAATTTTGCGAGAGCGGCTGGACGTGGATGCCGGCCTGCTTCAGCACCGCCGCCGCTTCTCGGTCGCTCATGCGTGCATGCATTGCTTCAGTGAACAGCGCCACCAGGTGCAATCCGGTGACGGCGGAGGATACGGTGAGATCGTCAGGCATCAGCGCTGTGATCGCATCGATCAGTGCCTTCCGGCGCGCGGCGTAGATCCGCCGCATCCCGCGCAGATGCCGCAGCAGGTGCCCTTCCCGCATGAACTCGGCCAGAGCGAGCTGTCCGATGCCGGAGGTATGCACATCGATGCGCGCGCGGCCCCTGGAAAAGCCCTCGATGAAATGCCTGTTGGCAACGATGTAGCCGAGCCGCAAATTCGGCATCATGATCTTCGAGAAGGTGCCGAAATAGATCACCCGCCCCTCGCGATCGAGCGAGCGCAACGAGGCGATCATGCTGTCCTGGTGCCTGAACTCCGAATTGTAATCGTCCTCGATCACCCAGACGTCGTTCTTGTTGGCCCAATCGAGCAGCTCGAGCCGCCGCTCCGGCCCCATGCTGACGCCGAGCGGATACTGATGCGACGGCGTGACCACGATCAGCTTCGCGCCTGGCGCGCGCCGGATCCCTTCTGAGACGACAAGGCCCTTGTCATCGACCGGAATGGGAACGAGCTTCGCGCCGGCGGCCGTCAGCGCCCAGCGGGCCTCGACGAAGCCGGGCTCCTCGACCCAGACCTCGTCGCCGGGATCGAGGATCATGCGGCTGCAGAAATCAAGCGCGCCCGATGTGCCTGAGGTGACGACGACCTCTTCCGGCGAGCAGACGAGCCCGCGCACCGAGCCGAGGAAGTTCGCGATCTCGCTCCGCAAGCGCGGATGGCCTTCCGAGGGAAGATCGAGACACTCCTGCTCTCTTGGATTTTGCCAGGTCTGGCGCAGCAGGCGCGACCAGTCCTTGAATGGGAAGGTCGAGATGTCAGGCGCCCCCGGGCTGAATTCCGAGGGCCAGTTGGTCTCGTAGTCGAAGGCAAGCAGCGAGCGCCAGCGCTCCGACATATGGGCGGGCTTGGGCGCGCGCGATGTAGCGGATGCGGGCTCCACATGCGGTGTCGTAACGGACGCCACCATGACGCTGCCGCGCGGCATCGATTCAAGATAGCCCTCGGCGTAGAGCAGATCCCAGGCGGTCAACACCACCGTGCGCGAGCAGCCCAATTCGCGCGCGATCTCCCGGGATCCCAGAAATTGCGTTCCAGCCGGAAAGACGCCGCGCAAAATGCCGTCGCGGATGTGCGCCGCGATCTGCAGATGCAGCGGCACGGCCGAATTCCGGTCGATATGCATCCCGGCAAGGGACACGCGCTTGCTCGGGTGACGGCTGTTGTCCATGTCTCGCCCGTCAGGCAACGCAGGTCTATCCACCGTCATTCCGGGGCGCGCCGCTTGGCGCGAGCCCGGAATCCATTTGTCTGCATCACGTGTTGCGCGATGGATTCCGGGGTCGCGCTTCGCGCGCCCCGGAATGACAACGCGACTTTTCTTTACGCGCTCGCCTGCGTCACGAACTTCGTGTTGAGATAACCCTCGATCGCCTCGAGGCCGCCCTCGGAGCCGTAGCCAGAATCCTTGATGCCGCCGAACGGCACTTCCGGCAACGCGAGGCCATGGTGGTTGATCGAGACCATGCCGCTCTCGATGTCGGAGCCGATCGCCTGCATCGTCTTGGTCGAGGTCGTGTAGGCATAGGCCGCAAGGCCGTAAGGCAGGCGGTTCGCCTCGGCCACCACCTCGTCATAGCTGCGGAACGAGGTGATCGGGGCAAGCGGTCCGAACGGCTCCTCGTTCATGATGCGGGCATCGCGCGGCACGTCGGTGATCACAGTCGGCTCGAAGAAGAAGCCTTCGTTGCCGATGCGTTTGCCGCCGGCCTGGACCTTGGCGCCGCGCTGGACAGCATCGGAGACCAGACCTTCCATGGCGTCGACGCGTCGCGGGTTTGCCAGCGGGCCCATGCGGGTGTCCTTGTCGAGGCCGTTGCCGACCTTGAGGCTCTTGGCGGCCGCGACGAACTTGTCGACGAAGGGCTGATACACGCTCTCATGCACCAGGAAGCGCGTCGGCGAGACGCAGACCTGGCCGGCATTGCGGAACTTGTTGGCCGAGAGAATCTTGGCGGCGTTGTCGAGGTCCGCGTCCGCGAACACGATCGCCGGCGCGTGGCCGCCGAGCTCCATGGTGACGCGCTTCATGTGCAGGCCCGCGAGTGCGGCCAGATGCTTGCCGACCGCGGTCGAGCCCGTGAAACTGATCTTGCGGATGATCGGGTGCGGAATGAGATATTCCGACACTTCCGACGGCACGCCGAACACCAGCTGGACGACGCCGGCCGGAATGCCCGCGTCGGCATAGGCGCGCACCAGCTCCATGCAGCTTGCAGGCGTCTCTTCCGGGCCCTTGACGATGATCGAGCAGCCGGCGGCAAGCGCGGCCGAGATCTTGCGGACCGCCTGGTTGATCGGGAAATTCCAGGGCGTGAACGCGGCGACCGGGCCGACCGGCTCCTTGGTCACGAGCTGGGAGACGTTGCCCATCCGCGGCGGCACGATGCGGCCATAGGCGCGGCGGGCTTCTTCCGAGAACCAGTCGATGAGGTCGCCGGCGAGCATGGTCTCGCCCTGCGCTTCCACGACCGGCTTGCCCTGCTCCATGGTCATCACGGGTGCGATCTCGGCGGCGCGCGAGCGGATGATGTCGGCGGCCTTGCGCATCAGCTTGTAGCGGTCGAACGGCGAAGTCTTTCGCCAGATCTCGAAGCCGGCCTTGGCGGCCTCCAGCGCGCGGTCAAGGTCCTGGCGCGACGCGTGCGGGGTCTTGCCGATCGGCTGGCCGGTGGCGGGGTTGAGGATGTCCTCCGACTTGCCGGAGGTGCCGTCGGTCCACTCGCCGGCGATGAACATCTGAACTTTCGGGTACATCCCTGGTGTCTCCTGCATGATTTCGGCGGCGATCAGCATTGGCGCCCGGTCGCCTAACAAGTGGGCGCAGAGCTACACCGAAAGGCGGCCGGCGAAAAGGGATCAATGATGTCGCAGCAGCGCGAGGATGGTATGCGCAACAGACGACATGGCGTCGTCCCGATGCGATTATTTTTCCGTCACACCAGGCTCGACTTGCCGCGGCTGAGCACCTCGCCCGCACCCTTGTCGCCGACGATCCTGCCCTTCTCGTACACCACGCGGCCCCGCGCGATGGTGGTGACGGGCCAGCCGGTGACGTCGAAGCCTTCCCACGGCGTATAGTCCGCGCCGTGGTGCAGGTCGGCCTGCCGGATCGGCTTCTTCAATTTGGGATCCCATAGAACGACGTCGGCGTCGAAGCCGACGCCGATCGAGCCCTTGCGCGGATAGAGCCCGTAGATCCGCGCATGGTTGGTCGCGGTCAGCTCGACGAATTTCTGCAAGCTGATCCGTCCCTTCGAGACGCCCTCCGAGAACAGGATCGGCAGCCGGGTCTCGACGCCGGGAATGCCGTTCGGCACCCAGCGGAACGAGGTGCGGGAATTCGGCGCCAGCTTACCCTTGGGATCGTCGTAGCGGAACGGGCAGTGATCGGACGAGAAGGTCTGGAACACACCGGTGGTGATGCCTTCCCAGATCGCCTGCTGGCTTTCGGCATCGCGCGGCGGCGGCGAGCAGACATACTTTGCGCCTGACATGTCCATGTTCAGGCCCTTCATGTCGTCGGCCGTCAGCGTGATGTATTGCGGACAGGTCTCGGCATGCACCGGCAGTCCGCGCTGCTGGGCCCAGCGCACCTGCTCCATCGCCTCGCGCCCGGAGACGTGGACGATCATGATGGGAACGCCGATCACCTCGGCATGGCTGATGGCGCGATGCGTCGCCTCGCGCTCGACGGCCTGCGGCCGCGACACGCCGTGATAATAGGGCGCGATGTGGCCCTCGCGTTCGAGCTT
Organism: Bradyrhizobium sp. 61; assembly: GCF_023073075.1. Taxonomy (NCBI): domain Bacteria; kingdom Pseudomonadati; phylum Pseudomonadota; class Alphaproteobacteria; order Hyphomicrobiales; family Nitrobacteraceae; genus Bradyrhizobium; species Bradyrhizobium sp. 61. Next base: position 271,101 of record NZ_JADPIU010000064.1, read on the forward strand.
GGCGGTGAGGAAACGGATCGCGTCGTAGCCCTCGCAATGGACCATGACCAGCGCCTCCTCGCGGCGCGCGACGTCGAACACTTCCAGCAACTGCTTGTCGCTGAGCACGAGGTCGTCATAGGTCATGAACACCTTGAACGAGGTGTAGCCGTCCTTGACGAGAGCCGGCAGCTCCTGCCCGAGCACGACCGCGGTGGGGTCGGAGATGATGAGGTGGAAGGCGGTATCGATGTAGCATTCGCCCTCGGCGAGCTTGCGGTAGTTCTCGACGCAGGTGCGCAGCGACGTCCCCTTCTCCTGGAGCGCGAAGGGCAGCACCATGGTGTTGCCGCCGGCCGCCGCCGCGCGCGTTGCCGAAGCAAAATCGTCGGCCATCACCACGTCGGAGCCGGAGGCCTGGGAGATGTGAACATGGCTGTCAATCCCGCCCGGCAGCGCCAGCAGACCTGTCGCGTCGATTTCGCGCGCCGCACCTTCAATGCGGTCGGCGATGTTGACGATGCGTCCGTCGCGAATGCCGATATCGGCGCGAAACTCGTCGCTGGCCGTCACGATGGTGCCGCCGCGAATGGCGAGATCGAGCTGCGTCACAGGCGTCTCCGTCACTTGATGATCGCTGATGTCTGGAAGATCCGGCCCCACGCCGCAAGGGCCGCGATGTCGCCACCGGCGAGTTCGAGCGTCCGCCACAACGTGACCGCGACCGAGTCCAGCACGGCGATGCCCAACTCCCGTTCGAGCGAGGCCGCCAGCGCGGCGCCGTCGAGATTGGTGCAGAGAATGACGACGGCATCGGCGCCGTCCGCCGCGACCGCGCGGATCATGTCGGCGATCGTCGCGGGCGTGACCTCACCGAAGGAAAAGTTATCGCGCAGGCCGAGATGCCGCTCGGCGTGAGGGGCGATCCCCTCCTCGACCCAGACATCGCCGATCCGCCGTTGCACGTCGTCCGTATAGGGTGGAACCAGGCCGACGCGTCCGGCGCCGAGCGCGCGGACGGCGTCGATGCAGGCGAGCGTCGAGGTCGTCGCCGGGATTCCGGTCCGCGCCGCGATCGCCTCGCACAGGCTCCGGTCGCGGCCGGTACCGAGCCAGCTCGCCGACGTGCCGTTCCAGGCAATGGCATCGACCCTGGCATCCGCCAGCAGATCCGCCGCCGGCAGCATCACCGAGGCGTCGAACTGATTCAGCGCCGCGGCATCGAGCGCGATCTCGGTAACGCGGAAGCGCGAGAAATGAGCGGTGACGCCGGCCACGCCATGCAGCATGGAATTGGTGACGGGCTCCAGCACCGAGTTGGACGATGGGGTCATCATGCCGAGGCGCTTGCGCTGAATTGACATCGATCACGATCGCCCCATTGAGAGAGCGCACCGCTGCGCCCCTCGGACGATCATCCGCGCCTGCCATCGCCCGCGCAACCCGCAATTTGCATGGCGCATATGATTTGTTCGATACGCAGCTCAAGCCGCGAAGGTCGACCGCAAGCGCCGCCAGCCGATGACAATGCCAGTGACGGAAAATGCCAGCCCTAGCAAGCAGAGCCCGACGACCAGGATATCGCGCAGACGCGGATGCGCCATGAGAACGGGAAAATCGAGCGTGTGAAGCGCGCTATAGAACCAGCGATAGGCCCGCCGCGAGGCATCCAGTCTTTGCAGCACGCGGCCGTCGGCACCGTCGATGTCGAACCAGAGGTCGCCGCATCGGGAGCGATAGACGGGCGCTCCGGGGACAACGGAGTGCGCGGGATAGTCGTCATTGTCGGCCAGAACGGATGGGTCGCCACAGCCCGGCGCAAGGCGCGTCGTCAGGTCATGGACATCCTTCTCGCCGAGGAATGCCACCTGCCGGCTGCGGATCGCCTCCCCCGTTTTGGTCAAGGTCTGACTGGCAAGGCCAGTCCGGTCGCGCCGGTAGACAACACCGTTGACTGCGAACCATTCGACTTCGCGAGCCGACGGCTGACCGACCGGTGGGGCCGTCGTCCAGTCAGGCGCGGCATACACCACGCCCGCTTCGGTCGGGGTCAGCTCCCCGCGCGAGAACAGCCGGCCGTGATCCATCGAGAGCCAGCCACTGAAACTCCAGGTCAGCACGAAAACGGTCGCGACGAGACCAATGATGTGATGCAGTGCGTGCCAGCCGCGATAAGGCGACGAGACCCGACGCCCTCGAATCCTGATCCTGATAATTCCGAGCACCGCGCCGAACGTCGCGGCGATAAAAGCCACCAGCGACAATGTCGAGACCACCTGATCCCAAAGGGACCAGTTGCTCCTCAGGACCGTCGGATAGATCCAGTGCAGGACGCTGCCGGCCCAATTCCACCCGCGCTCGCTGCGGGTCGTATCCAGCACGACTTCGCCGCTGCGCGAGGAGACATAGACCTCGGTTCCGGCCGCATCGCCAAGAGCGACGCGCAACAGAGGCCGGTGTCGATCAAAGCCGTTGGGTACGCTCCATTGATCATAATCCGCGCCCGAAATCATCGCCGCCCGCGCGGCATCGAGCGCGCGTTGCCGGGCATGATCCCGCGCGATACCGACCGCGACGTCGGCGGACGTCACCGATGCACCCCGTCCGTCGGAGGCATGGACCGCGCCCACACGCGACCGGTCCGACACGACATAGACCGGCCCGTCGCTCCGCTGGACCAGGCGAACGCGCGTGGCGTCCGCGATCTCGCTCGCGGCGACGGCATCCGCGACCGTAATCCTCACCTCTCCGCGATCAACCGGCGTAAGTCCGGAAAAGCGCTCCGCCTCCGTCAATGACGGAAACGGGACGAAGTGCATCACGATTCCGCTCGCGAACCACATCGCGAACAGCAGGCAGAACGCGATCCCGAGCCAGCGATGCAGCAGCACGATCGCGTTCATCATGTGGTCAGCGCCCTACCATTTGAACGCGGCCGAGAGCTCATAGGTCCTGGGCGCGCCGAGCAGGATCTGGTCGGGATAGAACGGATCGCCCCAGATCGCGTAGCGCTTGTCGGTGATGTTGCGCACGCGGAAGCCCAGACGGGCCTGGTCGACCGCGTTGAACACCGTCTTCGGGATGTCGACGAAGGCGTAGACGTCGGCGACGGTGTAGGCCTTCATCGTCACGACGTTGGCATCGGTGTTGTAGCGGTCACCGACATAGCGGCCCGTGATGCCGAGCTCCACCGGCCAGGGCGTGAAGAACCGGTACGACGCACCGGCATTGGCCACGACACGCGGCACGTTCGGCGGCGTGTTGCCGGAGAACGAACCACCGGCAAAATTGTAGTCGGCATAGCGTGCATCGACATAGGCGATGTTGCCCCAGAGCCGCAGGGGCTCGATCGGGCGCACGGCCGCGGCGAGCTCGACGCCCTTCGACTCCTGCCGTCCCGCGATGTTGAGCTGCATGCCGCCAGCCGCCGCATAGACGTTCTTGCGCTGGATATCGTAGGCCGAGAACGACCATTCCGCCCTGTTGTTCCACAACAGATGCTTGACGCCCGTCTCATAGGTGCGCGAGGTCGTCAGGTCGAGCGGCTGGGCTGGCCCAAGCAGGAAGATGTTGTTGGCTGAGACGTCGGCGCCGGTGGCGTACTGGCTGAAGAAGGTCACGCCGGGAACGGCGTCCCAGGTGTAGCCGATGCGCCCCGTCACTGGTGCCCAGGACTTCGAGAACGGGAAGTTCGCCTTTTCCAGCCCGGCGGCGTCGGTCGAGTTGCGGTCAAGCCCGATATGCTCGACGCGGAGGCCGCCGACCAGCGCGAAGGTTCGCGTGAGCTTCACCCGGTCCTCGAACGACAGCGCCTCGTTGTCGATGCGCGCGGTCTGCTGCTGCGTCGTGAGCAGGCCGTAAAGGCCACGGTCGGGATTGACGAGCGAAACGTAATCGTCCGGGAAGTTGGCCGCGCCTGGCCTGACGAAATCGAGATAGCTGGACGAAAGTGTCGTGACCAGGCGGTTGTCGAAGCCTGCGATATTAGCGTCCCAAATCAGGTCGGTAATGTTGCCGACAAGGCGTTGGCTATGTGCAACATAGAAGCGCTCGCGATCGACCATGTTCGAGTTGGGCAGGCCCGTACTGGCATTGAAAGCCTCGATCTCGTTGTTGAACCAGGTACGCTCCGCGCCATAGGCATAGGCTTGGCTCTTCAGCGTCAGGTCAGGCGCCAGCTTCAGTTCGAAGCCGCCGCGCAGCCACACCTCTTGTGCCACGTTGCGGTTGTCGAGAACGTTGTAATTGGTGTTGAAGGTACGATCGTCGATCGTGATCGCACCGAGATTCGTTTTGTTGAAGTTCGAGACGTAATTGCCCGAAACAATGCCGCTCGTCGCATGCGAACCGCTGAAGGCGATCGGTACTAGCGGTGCGCCCCAATAGGCCTTCGAGCGATCTTCCCGGTACTCGATCGCGCCCCATATCTTGAGGCTGTCGGAGATGCGGTAATTGAGCTGACCGGACACATCCAGCGTCTTGGTATTGGTGTCGTCGGCAAAGCCATTGAGCGAGGCGCGGCTGATGTCGAAGCGGTAGTCCAGCCCCTGCAAATTGGTGCTGCCGCCCGAACCGTAGTGGACGCCGAACGAGTTGAGCGAATCCCAGGAAAAGTCAGCCTCATTCCGGATCGGCCCGGTGTGTGGCTGCTTCGTGATCAAGTTGATTGCGCCACCGGCGGCACCTTCGCCCGACATCAGCGAGGCCGGACCTTTCAAAAATTCCACGGCTGCGAGATTGGCCGTATCCGTGATCCGCGAGGTCATGTTCTGCGGACCGATCTTGATGCCGTTGTAGAGCATGTTGATCTGGCTGTTGGTGAAGCCACGCATGGAGAAAGCCGCGGGCTCGGCCGGATTGTCGCCCGAGGTGACACCGACCGCGCCCTGCGCAACCTCCGACACGGTGCGATAGCCCTGCTCCCGCATGGTCGCGGCCGAGATGACTTCGACGGTCGCGGGTGTCTCCTGCACGGTCAGGCCGAGGCGCGAGGCGCTCTCGGCAACCACATTGGTGTTGAGCGGCGTCTGCGCCGCCGCGGTCGGCACGACGGGCTTGGCCGCGGCCGATGCGGCCGCGGGCCTGCGCGATGCTGCGCGGCGTGGGCTCTGCGCGTCCCGGGCCGCCGGCTTTGCCGGTTTGCGGGATTGGGCGGGCGACACCTCGACCGGCGGCAGCGGCTCGCGGGCCTGCTGCGCCAGCGCTGCGGGCAGATCGGCGACTGCAAATGAAGTAAGCGCGGCGGAAGCGAGCAGGAAGCAACGCGGTCGTACAAGACGAATGGAAGACACAGTTCGGGACCTCGGTATGACGTCAGTGGCACGTCACAGCGAACCAGGTCCCACCTCCGGCCTTTGAGCCTTCCGATGAAGCCGAATGTCTGTACTCCCCGACCGACATCTTCGCGTGTGACCACGGCTGACGGCAGGTCTCCTGGCTCGCGGGTCAGTACCTTGCATCGCCTTCCCGGGACCGAGATACCCAGTGGCTCGTGACGCAAGATTCGCCGCTTACAGTTGCGGGGGCAGCCGCGGCATTGGGGACAAAATCCCCGCACCGCATTCCCTTTTCATCCCCACTCGGGGAAACCGTCAAAGCCATCTAGGATTACCGACAAGACAGAGTCAATGTGCCGGTGCGACGTTATTACCACAGCGACCAACTTCCTTGGAGATAGGCATGGAAGGCGAGACCTTCCTCTGGCTGATACGGCATGCGCCCGTCGACGGCGTCAAAGGGACGATCCACGCGGCCGACGCGCCCGCCGATCTCGGCGATCGCGTGCAACTGGAGGCGTTGCGGCAGAGGCTTCCGCCAGATGCTGCGAGCTTGGTGAGCCCGGCGCGACGTACGGTTGAGACGGCGCGCGCGCTGGGACTCGAACCCGCGTTGGTGCCCGAATTTGGCGAGCAGGATTTTGGCGACTGGACCGGCCGGCGGCATGACGAACTCGCTGCGACCGGCGGGGAGACCTATGCGCAGTTCTGGAGCGATCCGGCGCACGCGCGGCCGCCGGGCGGCGAAAGTTTTGAGGATCAGGTCGCGCGCGTCCGACTGGGTCTCGCGCAAATCGGCGCCGGCTCCGCAACGCTCGTCGTTCACTCCGGCACCATCCGCGCCGCGCTCTGCATTGCGCTGGATCTGACACCACAAGCGGCCCTACGCTTCGTGATCGATCCGTTGTCACTGACCCGGATCGACCGGCTCGCCACGGGCTGGCGCGTCATCGCGGTCAATCAGCGCGCGGCTTGAGCCGGATCAGGCCGGGCGATCCGGCACATTGGCCTGCGCGAAGGTCGCCATGTCGTTGTGAAGGCTGCACGCGAGCCGCACCAGTGGCAGCGAGATGGCCGCACCCGATCCTTCGCCGAGCCTGAGATCGAGGCTGATCAACGGCTGCACGTTCAGCGCACGCAGCACCAGCCGATGCCCCTGCTCCGCCGATTGATGCGACGGCAGCAGGAATGGCTGGCACGACGGGTTCAGCCGCACCGCCGCCAGCGCTGCCACCGATACGATGAAGCCATCGATCAACACGGGAATGCGGGCTTGCGCAGCCGCAATGATGGCGCCGCAAATCGCCGCGATTTCGAGGCCGCCGACGGCGCACAGGATCTTTTCCGGCGAAGCGCCTGCAACGCCGCGACGCGCGATCGCAGCGTCGATCACGCGCGCCTTGTGCGCGCGGCCGGCCGCGTCGACGCCGGTACCGCAGCCCGCGATCTCCTCGGCACTGATGCCGAGCAGGCTCGCCGCAATCGCGGCCGACGTCGTGGTATTGCCGATGCCCATCTCGCCGAAGATCAGAAGATCGGGCCTGCTGGCTTCTGCGCGCGCGACTGCGCGCTGACCGGCTTCGAAGGCGAATGCCAGCTCCGTGGGGGTGAGCGCTGCTTCCACGCTGAAGTCGCGCGTGCCGCTGCGCGGCTTGTCGGTGACGATTCCTGCCATCGCCTCCTGCGCCAGCGTACCGGCGTCGACGACCTCAAGGTTTGAGCCAAGCTCACGCGCCAGCACCGAGATCGCGGCACCGCCCGAGGCAAAATTCGCCATCATCGCGATGGTCACTCCTTGCGGATAGGCCGACACGCCCTGCGCGACGATGCCGTGATCGCCGGCGAAGACGATGATCGGCACTCGCGCGGCGCGCGGCTGCTCGGTCGCCTGCAGGCCCGCAAGCTCGACCGCAAGCTGCTCCAGCCGGCCGAGCGCGCCGGCCGGTTTTGTGAGTTGCGCCTGACGCGCGAGCGCCGCCTCGCGATGGACGGCGGAGACATCGGGGCATTTCCGGGTGACCCAATCGGGGAGCATGCTGCCTCGCTTACGGCCTGCGCTTGAGAATGTAGCTGTCCATGATCCAGCCATGCCGTTCGCGCGCATCCTGTCGCGCGGCGACGATGCGCGGGCCGATCTCGGCCAGAACGCCCGACATGACGATCTGATCGGGCATGCCGAGATAAGCGCCCCACCAGATGTTCAGCCCGGCCGGATCGAGCGACTGGAATGCCGTGCTGCCGTCGAGCATCACCACCACGGTATCGACGCCCTGCGGCCAGCCGCCTTCGCGCAAGCGGCGTCCCGTCGTGACCAGGAAAGGCTCGCCGATGTCGTTGAGCGGCAGCGCATGCGCCGCGCACAGCGCCTGGATCGAGGTGATGCCGGGCACGACCTCGATATCAGGCAAGGGATCGAGCCGCCGCGCGATGCGCAGCGAGGAATCATACAGTGAGGGATCGCCCCAGATCAGCAGCGCGACCTTGCCATCATCACCGAGATGGCTGGCGATCGTCTGCGACCAGGCCGCGGCCACGGCCTCGTGCCAATCGTCCACGCCCTTGTGATAATCCGCTTCACCGGCATCGCGCACGGGAAGATCGAACTCGGCAATGCGCGTCGTTTGATTGGTGAGCACATCCGCGCAGATCGTCCGCCTGAGATCTGCGAGATCGGACTTCGCCGTCCCCTTGCGCGGGATCAGGATGAGATCGGCCGCGTTGATGGCTTGAACGGCGGCGCGCGTAAGCTGCCCGGGATCGCCGCAACCGATGCCTATCAGGGAGAGTGTCAGCATCGTGAGTGCGAAGGGCGGCCATCACGGCCGCCCGTTCGCTTGTCTCTCAAGCCGCGTTATGCAAACGCGGGGTAACGAGGCCGGGCGCGGTGACGCCGCGCAGCGACTTCGCCAGCGCCAGCACACCGAGGTCGGCCAGCGGCTCGATCACGATGACGAGCGCGTAGGAGGCCGCGAAGGTCGCGATGTTGACGAGGTTGGTCGCACCGAAGCCGGAGCCATAGAGCGCCCAGAACGCAACCCAGGCGATGACGCCGGCCTGATACGTGGTCGACAGCGCCAGCGCCTGGCGATACCTGAGATCGACATAGGCGGTGTTGCGGGCAATGATCCGCGCGGCGATCGCCTGGATCCCGAACAGCGGCACCAGCAGCGTGGTGACGTTCATGCCGAATTGCGGCAGATCGGGCGGCTCGAAGAAGATGCCCTGGAACAACAGTCCGAACGCAAGGCCGAAGGCCGCCGGCGCCGCCCCAAACAGCAGGAACAGGGTCGAGCCAAGGATGAAGTGCACCTCGGAGACGCCGACCGGGAAGTGCGGCAGGATCTCGAAGAAGACGAACACGAGGCCCGTGGTGGCGAGCGTCCGCGCCGCGAACGACGTGATGCCCTGCTCGCGCACGGTCTCGACCGCGAGCTTCAGCGCAACGCCGCCGACGGCGATGCCGGTTGCGTAACTCAACACGAGCTTGGCGCCCGATACGACTCCGGGTTCGATATGCATGGTTCAGTTCCTTCCTGCCGTCACACCCGACGGCCTTGGCCACAAAACATGCACGGCCGGTCTCCTGGCTCGCGGTTCACTGGGGTTCTCCGGCCTTCCCGGGCCTTGCGGCCCAGTGGCTGATCGGAGCCCCTCACCGCTTACAGTCGCGGGGGCGGCTGGGGTTTTGGGCGGCGCAACTGTCCGCCCACCCCCATTCCCGATTATGCTCCGGCGGTTTGCGCCGCCTCGAGCACCATGCCTCTCCTGTGTGCCCCTTTCGCCAGCCGGGCGTCAAGGGGCGAAGGGCGGCCGGGACGGTCATGACGGATAATCGCCCGCCAGCGCGCCGAACAGGATCACGGCGGCCGTCGAGGCAGCGCCACCCCGCGCAAGCTGTTCGGCCAGCTCGGCAATGGTGGTGCGGACCAGCCGCTCGTCGGGACGACCGAGGGATTCGGCGAACAGCGCCGAGGTATCCGGCGCGAGGCCGTGCTCGATCAATTTTGCGACAAGCGCCGGAAAGGTGCGCCGGCCCATATAGACCACGGTGGTCGCTTCGGGATCCGCCAGCGCCGCCCAGTTCAAATTCTGCGGCAGCTCGCCGGTGACATCGGCCCCGGTCACGAACTGCACCCGGCGCGAGGTGTGGCGCCGGGTCAGGGGAATGCCGGCTTGCGCGGCGGCGACACAGGCCGAGGTGATTCCGGGAATGATCTCGTAGCCGATGCCGGCTTCGCGCAGCGCCTCCAGCTCCTCCTCGAGCCGGCCAAAGATACCGGCATCGCCCGATTTCAGCCGCACCACACGGACGCCGGCCGCGGCGTAGTCGATCAGCAGGCGGTTGACGTGGTGCTGCTTGGTCGAGGGCCGCCCTGCCCGCTTCCCGACCGCGACGAGATTGGCGCCGGGCCGGGCCAGATCGAGGATCGCGCCCGAGGCGAGGTCGTCATAGAGTACGACGTCGGCATCGCGCAGCCGCGCGGCGCCTTTGAGCGTGAGGAGCTCGGGGTCGCCGGGGCCGGCCGAGATGAAAGTGACAAAACCGCTCACCGGTCCTCCGCGATCAGGTGGAAGAACGTGCCGGTGGCATGACCGCGGCGCGAGCCGGTCTCGGCGATGATCGCGCCTGTTGCATCGTGCACGACCGCGAGCGGCGTATCCGGCTGTGCGACAATCGTCGAATAGTGGAACTCATGACCGCGCAGGCGCGCGCCGGCCTGATGCCCCGGCATCGGCGCGGCGAGTGCAGCGAGACGATAGCCGAGATGCATGCGGCGCTTGGCAAAGCTCGTCTCCAGTCCGAGCAGGCCCGTCATCTCATGACGGACGCCGTCGGCATCGGTCAGTGCGGTTCCCAGCACCATATAGCCTCCGCATTCGCCGTGCACCGGCCGTGTGTCAGCGAAGGCGCGCAAGCCGCTGCGAAAGCGGGCATTGGCCGCGATCTTCCCCGCGTGTAGCTCGGGATAGCCGCCGGGCAGCCAGCAGACATCGGCGCTGGCATCGGGCGCTTCATCGGCAAGCGGCGAGAATGTCGAGATCTCGGCGCCCGCCGCGCGCCAGGCTTCCAGCATGTGCGGATAGATGAAGGAGAACGCGGCATCGCGGGCAAGCGCAATGCGCTGGCCGGGCGGCGTCACATTCATGCCGTTTGCCGCCGGTTGCGGCGACCAGGCGGCGGCCGCCCGCAGCACCGCGTCGAGATCGACGTGTTCGGCGACGAAGCGCGCGGCTTCGTCGATCAGCTTGCCGATCTCGGCCTGCTCCTCGGCCTGCACCAGGCCGAGATGCCGTTTCGGCAGGCTGATCTCGGCATGACGCGGCAGCGCGCCGAACACGGCGATGCCGGCGTCGTTGAGTGCACGCCGCACAAGATCTTCATGACGTGGGCTGGCGACGCGGTTGAGCACCACGCCGGCAAGGCGCACACCGGCGCGATAGTCACGAAGGCCTGCGGCGATCGCCGCCGCCGTCTGCGCCTGTCCGGAGGGATCGATCACCAGCAGCACCGGCCAGCCCAGCATCTCCGCAATGTCGGCGGTGGCGCCGGTGCCGGAGACGCCGCGCGCGGCGACGCCGTCGAACAGGCCCATCGAGCCCTCCGCGAGCACGACATCGGCATCAGTGCCGCGACCGACGAGATGAGCAATCGTCTCGCGATCCATTGCCCAGCTATCGACGTTGACGGAAGCGCGCCCCGTCGCAGCGGCATGGAAGGCGGGATCGATATAGTCGGGTCCGCTCTTGAAACACTGCACGTTCAATCCGCGATTGCGCCAGGCGCGCGCCAGCGCCAGCGTCAGCGTGGTCTTGCCGACGCCGGAGGCCGGCGCAGAGATGACGAGCCCTGCCGGCATCACGATGCCTCCGGAAAGCGCGGTTCGGCACCGACCGGCCGATAGCGGCGGTCGTAGTCGACGGCATAGAGGCGGCTCTCGTCAAAATCCGCAGCGCCGAGCGTCTTGCCAACCAAAATGAGTGCGGTGCGCTCCATCTCGGTGCCGACGGCGGCATCGAGCGTCGCCAGCGTGGCGCGAACGATGCGCTGGTCCGGCCAGCTCGCGCGCCAGACGATCGCGACGGGGCAATCCGCGCCGTAATGCGGCGTCAGCTCGGCGATGACCTTGTCGAGCAGATGGATCGACAGATGGATCGCGAGCACCGCACCGGTGGCGGCAAACGCTGCGAGCTTTTCGCCCTCAGGCATTGCGCTGGCGCGGCCCGGCGTGCGCGTCAGCACGACTGACTGGGCAAGACCGGGCAGCGTCAGCTCGGTCTCCAGCGCGGCTGCGGCGGCCGAGAAGGACGGCACGCCCGGCGTGACCGTGTAGGGAATGCCGAGCGCGCGCAGACGTCGCAGCTGCTCGCCCATCGCCGACCAGATCGCGAGATCGCCGGAATGCAAGCGGGCAACATCCTTGCCGGCGGCATGCGCGGCCGCGATCTCCGCGATGATCTCGTCGAGCGACAGCGGCGCGGTGTTGACGATGCGCGCACCGGGCGGGCAATGCGCCAGCACGCCCTCGGGCACCAGCGAGCCCGCATAGAGGCAGACCGGACAGACCGCGATCAGGTCGCGTCCGCGCAACGTCAGCAAATCCGGAGCGCCCGGCCCTGCACCGATGAAGTGCACCGTCATGCGCCGTCTCCTTCCGCGATCGCGGCGGTCGCGGTGCGATCCCGCGAGATCGCCCGCGTCGCAATCAATCGCGCGCGAGGGCCAGCCGCAACGAGCGCAGCGGCTTCAGCGACCGAGCCGGTGCCGAACCTTTCCGCGACGAGTTTTGACTGCGTCGGCGTATGGATGTTGGCCAACGCTTCAGCCGAGACCGCCTTGATCGGCACACCGCATTCGCGCGCGAGCTGCTTTAGCGCTTCCGCGTCGGCCTTGTCGCTGACAGTCGCGACCGCTGCAAGGCCTTCAGGACCACCCGCCGCCAGCAGCGCCTCGCGCAGCGAAGCCAGCGTGACATCCTTCTTGAATCCGAGTCCGGCGACTTTCATCGAACCGCACTCCATTGCACCACGGGCCGCGACGCTTCCCAGGACCGGTAGCGGCCGAGCGGCGCGGCATGGGCAATCTCGACCCGCATCAATTCGCCGCCGTGGCGCTGGTGCAGTTCGCCGAGCAGTGCCTCCGTCTCCAGCGTCACCGCATGCGCGACGAGCCGCGCACCCGGCGAGAGCCGTGACCAGATGGCATCGAACATTGCGATATCGAGACCGCCACCGATGAAGACGGCATCCGGCGCTTCCAGTCCGGCGAGAGCGCCCGGCGCGGCCCCCGTTACGATCGTGATCCGATGCGCCAATCCGAACGCTGCCGCATTGCCGCGGATATTCGCGGCACGATCCTCGCGCGCCTCGATGGCGCTCGCCGTCCCGCCGCACAGCGCCCATTCGACCGAGATCGAACCCGAGCCGGCGCCGATATCCCACAGCCGCTCGCCGTGACGCGGCGCCAGCGCCGAGAGCGCCAGCGCGCGCACCGGCCGCTTGGTGATCTGGCCGTCGTGAGCAAAGAGATCGTCTGACAGGCCGGAGCTGCTGGGAATGCCTTGCCCGCCCCTCGCCTCGACCGCTACTGCGACCAGGTTTTCGCCCAGATCGCCCGCAAAGCTGTCGGCACGATGCTCAGCGATACTTTCGCGCGGCCCGCCGAGCGCGGCGAGGGTCCAGAACGCCGAGGCGCCCCACCCGCGCTCGCTCAGCCATTTGGCGAGCTCACCGGCCGCCTTGCCGTCGCGCACGAGGCAAATGATGCGCGCACCTCGGACCAGATGCGGCACGAGACGCTCGAACGGCGCGGCATGAAGCCCGAGACAGGCGATGGCTTCGAGGCGCCAGCCGAGCCGCGCGGCGGCGAGCGAGAAGGTCGATGGCGCCGAATGCGCGATCCACTCGTTGGCATCGAGCTTCTCGGCGAGACTTGCACCCGCGCCGTGCCAGAACGGATCGCCGGAGGCGAGCACCACCGTCGGCCGGCCGCGGCAGCTCACCACGATGTCTGCGTCGAACGGCACCGGCCACGGGCGACCGCGCCCCTCCACGTCAGCAAGCGCGAGATGACGCTCGCCACCAAAAACAGTTTCTGCCCTGGCGAGCGCCTTTCGGCTTGCTTCGGACAGCCCGGCAAGGCCATCTTCGCCGATACCGATGATGGTCAGCCAGGGATCAGCCATGACGCGCGCCCTCATTCTGGGCGGAACCGCCGATGCGAGCTTGCTCGCCTCGGAAGTCGCACGCGCGCGCATCGACGCCGTGTATTCCTATGGCGGCCGAACGCGCGCGCCCGCCGATCAGCCGCTGCCGACCCGCATCGGTGGCTTCGGCGGCGTGAGCGGGCTGGCCGACTATATTCGCCGTGAGCGCATCACGCATGTGATCGACGCCACGCATCCCTTCGCTGCCGAGATGAGCCGCCACGCGGTCCAGGCGTGCGCGCAAACGGGCACGCCGCTGATCGCGCTCGAGCGCGCGCCTTGGACGAGGGCGCCCGGCGACAACTGGATCGAAGTCGCCGACGTCACCGCCGCAGCCGCCGCGCTGCCCGAGTCGCCCGCAAACGTGTTCCTCGCCATCGGCCGGCAGCACATCGCGCCATTCGCGAGCAAGCCACAGCACACCTACACGCTGCGGTTCGTCGATCCGCCCGAAGCACCGCTGCCCTTCGCTGCGGACGTGATCGTCTCGCGCGGGCCGTTCACGTTCGACGGCGAGCTCGACATGATGCGCGCGCGCAGCATCGCGTGGATCGTCGCCCGCAATTCCGGCGGCGATGGCGCACGCGCCAAGATCGACGCGGCCCGCATGCTCGGCCTGCCCGTGATCATGATCGAGCGACCGGAGCTGCCCGATCGCCAGCGGGTTGAGAGCGTGACCGAGATCATGCAGTGGCTCGGTCATCGCGCCTGCCTCGGGGCATAGACCCAGCGGCCGACGCGGCGCGTCTGCGAATTGCCGACGATCACCAGCGTGCGCATGTCGGCCATCTCGGGCCGCGCGTCGTTCAGCGCGACAGTTTCGATCCGCTCGTCCGACGTGCTGATCGCGCGCGCGAAAATCACGAGGCGCTCGCCGCAGCCGGCTTCTTTCAAAACTGTGAGCGCGCGGCCAAATCCCTCCGGCCGGCTTGCCGAGCGCGGATTGTACATCGCAATCGAGAAGTCGGCTTCGGCGGCGAGCCGCAGGCGATTCTCGATCACCGCCCACGGCTTGAGATTGTCGGAGAGATTGATCGCGCAGAAATCATGGCCGAGCGGCGCACCAGCGCGCGCGGCCGCCGCCAGCATCGCGGTGATGCCAGGCAAAACGCGAATGGGAAGCTCGCGCCATTGCGGCGCCTGTTCGAGCGCCTCGAACACGGCCGACGCCATCGCGAAGACGCCGGGATCGCCGGAGGAGACGACGACGACCTGCCCGCCTTCGGCCGCAAGCCGCAGGGCCTCGCCCGCGCGCTGCAGTTCTTCGCGATTGTCGGAAGGATGCAAGGCGAGCCCTGCCCGCGGCGGCACGCGCGCAACATAGGGCGCATAGCCCAGAATATCCGTCGCGGCGGCAAGCGCGGCGGAGACCTCAGGCGTCACCAGCGCATCGCTGCCCGGCCCGAGGCCCGCGATGGTCAGCGTGCCCGTCATTCGGCGGCGTCCAGATGCCGGCCTTTACCGTGCACGAGTACGATCGCAAAATAAGGACACTCGGCGGCATCGATCTCGGCAAGCCGGACCACGCGCTCGCCCGGCATGGTGCCACGCTCGACCAGCCAGGCATCGTCCAGCCGGCCGGCGGAAGCCAGCGCGCGGCGCACCTTTGCGAGATTGCGGCCGGTCTTCATGATGACCAGCGCATCGGAATCGCGCATGCGCCGTTCGAGCTCGTCTTCCGCGAGCGTGCCCATCAGCACCGTCGTCACGTCGTCACCAAGCGCGATCGGCCGGCCGACGCCGTTCCAGCAGCCGACCATGCCGGGAATGCCCGCGATCACCTCGATCTCGACACGGCCTTGCAGGCGCGTGTGCAGATGCATGAAGGAGCCGTAAAAGTAGGGATCGCCCTCGCAGAGCACGACGACGTCGACCGCCCGCGAAAGCCGCGCCAGCCGTTCCGCCCATTCGTCGTAGAAGCCGGCCAGCAGCTGCACATATTCCGGGCTATCGAAAGCGAGCTCCGTCGTAACCGGATATTCCATTGCGTATTCGGTGACGTCGGAGGACAACATGCCTTCGACGATCCGCCGCGCCTGGCCGGGCCGACCCTTCTTGCGAAAATAGGCGACATGTTTCGCGCCGCGCACCGTCCGGTCGGCGCGCACGCTCATCATATCAGGGGCACCGGGGCCGAGACCGCAGCAGATGATGCGTCCCATGGCTATTCGCTCCGGCTCGCGAGCGCATTCACGGCGGCGACCGTGATCGCGGAGCCGCCGAGACGGCCCTCGACCGTCAGTGCCGGCACCGGCGGATCGGCCATCAGCGCAGCCTTGGATTCAGCCGCGCCGACGAAGCCGACCGGGCAGCCGATGATCGCCGCGGGCCGCGGGCAGCCCGGGTCTTCAAGCATGTTGAGGAGATGAAACAGCGCGGTCGGCGCGTTACCTATCGCAACGATTGCGCCGTCGAGATGCGGCCGCCACAACTCCAGCGCCGCTGCGGACCGCGTATTGCGCATGGACTGCGCGAGCGCGGGAACGGCCTCGTCGCCGAGCGTGCAGATCACGGCGTTGGCCGCAGGCAGTCTCGCGCGCGTAATTCCTTCCGAGACCATGCGCGCGTCGCACAGGATTGGGGCGCCCTTCTGCAACGCCGCGCGCGCAGCAGTCGCCATGCCTGATGTGAAGCGGATATGCGCCTCAAGGCCCACCATGCCGGCGGCGTGGATCATCCGCACCACGACCTGCTCCTCGTCCGGCGTGAAGCGGGCAAGATCGGCCTCGGCACGGATCGTCGCGAAGGATTGCCGGTAGATCGCCGCGCCGTCGGTCTCGTAGGTGTGCGGCATCAGTGGCCTCCGACCAGGATGGAGGGATCGCTGACGATGTCGGCGCCATTCAGGCCGCGCAGAACCGGCTCATCGCGGGTCGAGCCGTCGCGGACGAGATCGAAGCCGGCGCTGGTCGCAACCAGCGTCACCGCGGACGCGCCGGAACGCGCGCAGCCCTTGGCGCAGCCCGAGACGTGAAGGCGCGTATCGAGGGCGATACGCGGCGCAAGGGCGGAAGCGAGCGCGCGGGTGTCGGCATGCGCCTCGCGGCAACGCGGGGCGCCGCTGCAGGCAATCACGCGCAACGCCGGATCGTAGGGCTCGGTGATGAGGCCTGCCCCGCTCGGCATCTCGCGCTTGCCCTCGCTCAGCACCATCCGCCATGGCGTCATGCGCAGCGCATGTCCGCAGCCGGAAAACTGATGGAGCGTCGTGTGCAGCATCTGCCCGAACGCGACGCCGACCAGGGCGCCATGCGGATAATGCCCGGGTCGTGACGCGGCCATGACCGGAGCAGGCTCGGTTTCGCCGCTCAACGACTGAGGCAATTCCGCGCCGGCCGCGATATGAGCCGCCATGCGCCCTCGCCCGCCCTTCGCGCCGCCGGACGAGATGAACCAGCTTGCGAGCGCGAGCACCGTGCTCACGGCCTCTCCGCGTGCGACGGAGCGGCCAAGCCTTGCGCCATCAGTCCGCACCAGGAGCCGGCCGCCGCGATCGCGCTCGATGCGTACGTCGGCGGAATCGCCGGCGAGTACGCGCGACTTTCCATCGTCGATGGCGAAGCCGAACTTTGTGGGAAGATCGAGCGTGCTGTCCGCGAGCGCTTCTTCAAGCTCCGCGGCGAGCGCCTGTGTCTCGTCACCGCTGTTCCAGAACGGCGTCACCAAAATGTTGCGCCGGGCTTCGATGTCGGTATCGGGGTCGAGCAGCCGCAGCAACGCGAGTCCATCGAGCAGCCGGCGATGGCCCTGCTCGCTGACGCCCCTGATCTGGAGGTTGGCACGGCTCGTCACATCGATGAGGCCGTTGCCGTAGCGTTCGGCGAGTTCGGCAAGGCCGGCCACCTGTGTCGCTTCGAGGCGCCCGCCGAACGGGCGCACGCGAACGACGAGCCCGTCGCCCGATTGCATCGGGCGCAGCGCGCCGGGACACCAGCCCTTGATCGCGGCCGCACTCATGAAGCCTCCTTCAGCGCGGCCGCGATCGAATTGCGGCGCGTTCGCCAGAGCGAGGCTTCGTGCAGGCGCGTGAAGCAGGTCTCCATCGCGGCGAGTGCCGCCGGGTTTTCGCGGGCCATGAAGGTGCGGACATCGGCGTCGCCGAGCGTCGCGTCATAGTAAAGATCGAACAGATGCGGCGGCACGGCACCGGCCAGATGCGCGAAGGCGGCCATGTGCTCCAGCGTCGCGGTGATCTCGGCGGCGCCGCGAAAACCGTGCCGCATCATGCCGGCGATCCAGGCCGGATTGGCCGCGCGTGCACGGACGACACGGGAGATTTCCTCGGTCAGCGTCCGCGCATGCGGCTGCTCGGGCCGCGTCGTATCGAGGTGATAGAGCGATGGTCCTGCCGCACCGAGATGCGCTGCGGCGGCAGCGATGCCTGCTTCATGCGCGGCATAGTCGGCGGCAAGCAGAAGATCGGTTTCCGGCAGGTCCTGGACGTGCACGAAAGCATCGGCGGATGCGAGCCGCGCCTCGATGCCGGCCCGGTCCGGCTGCATCGCACCGTCCGCGGAGAACGCCCAGGACGATGCCGACAGCCAAGCTTCGCCGGCGGCATCGCGCATCTCGGCCGTGAAGGCATCCGGGATCGCCGAGAGGCCGACGCCGTATTGGCCGGGACGCGGCGCGAACACACGCGAGGTGCGGTGGCGATAGGGATTCTCGTCGCCCTCCTCCTCGCGCGACGCGAGCGCCTCGGCGGCGGCCTCGAACAATTGCGCAAGGCCGGAGAAGACATCGCGGAACAGGCCCGACACCCGCAGCGTGACGTCGATGCGGGGGCGCCCGAGCTCGGCCGGTGCGATGATGTCGTAGCCGGTGACGCGGCCGGAGGCGTGGTCCCAGCGCGGCGCAAGGCCGGCGAGATGCAGCGCCATGGCAAACTCCTCGCCGGCGGTCCGCATCGTCGCAGAGCCCCAGAGATCGACCACGAGGCCTTTCGGCCAGTCGCCGTGATCCTGCAAATGGCGACGCAGCAGCTCTTCCGCGAGCCTGATGCCTTGCGCATGCGCCGACGGCGTCGGCACCGCACGCGGATCGACGGCAAAGAGATTGCGTCCGGTCGGCAGCACGTCCTGGCGGCCGCGATAGGGCGAGCCCGACGGCCCCGGCGCGACGCGCTGCCCCGCGAGCGCGGTACGCAACGCATCGCGCTCCGCATCACCGCAGGCGCCGCGGCCGAACACGTGCAACCCGTCGCCGAACTGGCTCTCCTTGAGATCGCACACGAAGCGATCGATCCGCGGAATGGCTTCGGCCGGCGCAGCCGCTGCATCCAGACCAAGATCGTCCTCAAGGCCCGCCGCGCGCGCCTCGTCACGGATCGCAGAAATCAGGCGCTGACGGCGCGCGGGATCGAGCCCATCGGCGGTCGAGTATTCGTCGAGCAGGCGTTCGAGCCGGCCCAGGCCTTCCGGCACCGCGGATTGTTCGAGCGGCGGCGGCAGATGGCCAACGGTGACTGCACCGATGCGCCGCTTGGCCTGCGCAGCTTCGCCGGGATCGTTGACGATAAAGGGATAGATGACCGGCAGATCGCCGATCAACGCTTCGGGCCAGCACGCGGACGACAGCGCCACGGATTTTCCGGGCAACCATTCCAGCGTGCCATGCGCGCCCATGTGCACGACGGCATCGATGGCCTGCCCGCGGAGCCAGAGATAGAACGCGACATAGGCATGGCGCGGCGTGCGGGCGAGATCGTGATAGTCGGCATCGCGCGTGGTCGCATCGCCGCGTTCGGGCTGAACCGCGATGACCGACCGGCCGCATCGGATCGCAGCGAAATGGAACGCGCCGTCGCGGCAGCTTGGGTCCTCCTCCGGCGCGGCCCAGGCCTGCGCGAGATCATCCTGCAAGGCTTGCGGCAGGCGCGAGAGCGCCGCGCGGTAGTCGGCGACGCTCCAGGTCAAGTTCTGCTTGAGCAGCGTCTCGCCGAGCGCCTGAACCGGCGCAACGTCGAAGCCGGCCTCTGTCAGGTCAGACAGCAATGCCTCGACCGACGCGAGCGCATCGAGACCAACCGCATGCGCGATCTGATGCGGACGGCCCGGGTAGTTCGAGAGCACCAGCGCCACCCGCTTCCCGGCGGCTGGCGCCTCCGCGAGGCGCCGCCAGGCCGCAGCGCGCGCGGCGACGGCCTTGACGCGCTCCTCAGCAGGCCGGTGCGCCAGATGCGAAAATTGCAGGTCGGGATCACGCTCCGCGGCCGATTTGAAACTCACCACGCCCGCAAACAGGCGGCCGTCGACCTCCGGCAGCACCACATGCATCGCGAGATCGCCGGGCGACAGGCCGCGCAGCGACTCCGCCCAGTCTTCGCGCCGTGCCGATGAGAGCGCGACCTGGAAGACGGGACACGATGCGGCATCGAACGGTGTCGTGCCGTCGTCGCCCATCGCCGAGAACGCCGTCGCGTTGACGATCGCGGCCGGGAGATTCGTCGCGAAATACGTCCGCAGCCAATCCGCAACGCCCGGAGCCTTCAGCGAGGTGACGAACACGCCGTACGCGTCAAAGCCGCGCTCGCGCAGCGCCGCGATCAGGGCGTCGACCGGCCCTGTATCCGCGGCGGTGAGATAGGAACGATAGAAGGTCACGAGCGCGAGCGGCTTTCCCTCGCCTGCCATCGGCGCAGCAATGACGCCACGCGCGGGATCGTAAAAGCCCATCTCAGGCACGTTCATCTCGCCGACGACCGGTCCTGCGTAAAGGCCCGAGGCCAGCGCGAGCTGCGCGATCGCGGCCTGGGCTGCAACAGGACCGCCGGTGTCGCAGAGCACCTTGAGCCGGCGCAACGTCGAAACCGGCAGGGTCGAGTAGGCATCGAGCCGCGTGTCGTCGCGGCCGTCGGCCGGCAGCACGGCCAGCACGATATTGCGGTCCTTCGCAAGCTGCTGCAGGGCCGCGAGCCCGTACGGCCAGTAGGATTCACCGCCGATCAGGCGCACCAGGATGCCGCGTGCCTGCGACAGCGTGCGCTCGATATAGGTGTCGACCGACAACGGATGCCGCAGCTCCGCGAGATTGGCGAGCCGCAGCGACGGCAGGCTGTTGCGGCCGCGCCGCCAGCCGGCCGCGAACGCGGCAAGGTCGGAATCCGAGTACGAGAGCACCACGAGATCGGCCGGGTCCTGGCCGATGTCCCTTGGCGTCGCGGTCTCCTCGAGACCGCGGCTCTCGCGGAAGACGACGTGCATCAGATACCAGATCCTGAAAGCCCAAGTCCGACCTTGATCGCGGCCTCGTCGATATCGCCGTGCTCGCCGATCATGACAAGCTTCGACTGCCTGAGAGCTGCGCCCCAAGGCTTGTCGAACTGGTGGCGCACGCGCTCGCCGACCGCTTGCAGCAACAGGCGCATCGGCTTGCCCGCGACCGCGATATAGCCCTTGACGCGCAGCACGTTCTGCTCGCGCGAAAGACGCTGCACCGACGCGACCAGTGCGTCGATGTCGGCGATTTCAGGAAGATCGATCACGACGGAGGCGAAATCGTCGTGCTCGTGATCCTCCTCGCCGTCGTGATGCGAGGGGCGCGCGGCGAGATCGTTCTCTGCGGCAGCGCCGAGGCCGAGGATGACACGCGCATCGATCACGCCATCGGTGACGGATAGCATCGGCACGCGGCGCGGCATCTCGGCGGTGATGGCGGCTTTGGCCGCTTCGATCCCTGCGGCGCCCGCAAGATCGGCCTTGGTCAGCAGCACGATATCGGCGCAGGCGATCTGGTCCTCGAACACTTCCGACAGCGGCGTCTCGTGATCGAGATTTTCGTCCGCCGCGCGCTGCGCTTCCACCGCAGCCGGGTCCGGCGCAAAACGGCCGGCGGCGACAGCCTCGGCATCGGCCAGCGCAATCACGCCATCGACCGTGATGCGCGAGCGGATCTCAGGCCAGTCGAACGCCTTCAGCAGCGGCTTCGGCAGCGCCAGGCCCGAGGTCTCGATCAGGATGTGATCGGGCCGCACCGGCCGCGCCAAAAGCTTTTCCATGGTCGGAATGAAATCGTCGGCGACGGTGCAGCAGATGCAGCCATTGGCGAGCTCGACGATGTTCTCCTCCGGGCAATTCGCATCGGCGCAGGATTTCAGGATCTCGCCGTCGACGCCCTCGCTGCCGAACTCGTTGACGAGCACGGCGAGCTTTTTGCCGTCGGGGTTTGCGAGCAGATGCTGGATCAGCGTGGTCTTGCCGGAGCCGAGAAAACCCGTGACCACCGTCACAGGGACTTTTGCGAGCGAGTTCATTCGGCGGCCTCCGGCACAACGGCAATGGGGGGAATGCGGGCAAGCGACTGCTTGCGGAAGATTTCGGGACGGCTGCGCCAGGGCACGAGGCCATCGGGCGCGGCGGCATACGCCGCAGCACCCGCGACCACGTCGCTCGCATGGGCCTCTGACAGACGACCATAGACATAGGACCAGCGGCCGGGCGCGCTGAGCGCAACTGAGCAACCTTGGCTGCATGCCGACAGGCATTCAACGGGAACCACATTGACGCCCTCGGGCACGCCGGCGTCGAGGATCGCACCATGCAGGCGCTTGCCGGGCGTCGTCTCACCCTCGTCGAGCGTCTGGCCGGCACGGCAGGTAATACAGACGTGAAGTGTGACGGTCATCGCCTCTTCCAGGATAAACAGCGGGAGGCGAAGAGGCACACGGACCATTCCCCCGAAGGTCCGTTTCCCCGTCGCGGAACACCCCGTCCGCCGGTCCAAAACTCGTCCGCGCTGGCAGGTCTCCCGGCTTGCGGAGCAGGGCTTTTGGCCCTTCGATCCCCGCCTTCCCGATCCCCTGGGGGATCAGTGGCTTCGGAAATCTCTCCGGTCACGGTCGCGGGGGCGGCTGCAGTTTGGACCCGAATCTTGTCGATTCGGACCCTATCGCATTCCCTCTTCGCCTGTCATAGGACAGGAACCAACGCCGGGCCACCATTTGCCCCCGGCCGCCTCTTGTCAAGCCGAAGGACCCTGTCAGATGACGCCTGAACCGGATACCCAAACGGCCGAGGAAACCGACGCCCGCCACGCCGCGAAAATGGCGAAGATCAAGGTCGCCCGCGACAAGATCATGGCGACCAAGAGCGGCGAGAAGGGCCTCATCATCGTCCACACCGGCGCCGGCAAGGGCAAGTCCTCCTCCGCCTTCGGCATGATCGTCCGCTGTGTCGCCCATGGCTTCCCATGCGCGGTCGTGCAGTTCATCAAGGGTGCCTGGGACACCGGCGAACGGCGCCTGCTCACCGGCCATTTCGGCGAGCTCTGCCAGTTCCATGCGATGGGCGAAGGTTTCACCTGGGAGACGCAGGACCGTGCCCGCGACATCGCCGCGGCGCAGGCCGGCTGGGCGAAGGCCAAGGAGCTGATCTCAGATTCCAATCTGCGCATGGTCGTGCTCGACGAGATCAACATCGCGCTACGCTACGACTATCTCGACATCGCCGAGGTCGTCGACTTCCTGAAAACGCACAAGCCGCCGATGACGCATGTCGTGCTCACCGGGCGCAATGCCAAGGACGAGCTGATCGAGATCGCCGACCTCGTCACCGAGATGACGCTGGTCAAGCACCCCTTCCGCTCCGGCATCAAGGCGCAAGCCGGCGTCGAGTTCTGAGCACGGCCCCAGGTTCTGAAAACACCATGGCGCGCGCATTGATGATCCAGGGTGCCGGCTCGGACGTGGGCAAGTCGCTCATCGTCGCCGGCCTCGCCCGCGCCTTCACGCGGCGCGGCCTGCGCGTTCTGCCTTTCAAGCCGCAGAACATGTCGAACAACGCGGCCGTCACCGTCGACGGCGGCGAGATCGGCCGGGCGCAGGCGCTGCAGGCACTGGCCGCCGGCGTCGAGCCGCACACCGACATGAACCCGGTGCTGCTGAAGCCCGAGACCGATGTCGGCGCACAAATCATCGTCCAGGGAAAGCGAATCGCGACCGCACGGGCGCGTGAATATGCAGCGATGAAGCCGTCGTTGATGGGCGCGGTGCTGGAGAGTTTCGAGCGGCTGAAGGCGCGCGCCGATCTGGTGCTGGTCGAAGGCGCCGGCAGCCCGGCCGAGGTCAACCTGCGCAAGGCCGACATCGCCAATATGGGCTTTGCGCGCAAGGCCGACATCCCCGTCGTGCTGGTCGGCGACATCGACCGCGGCGGCGTCATCGCCCAGCTCGTCGGCATCAAGACCGTGATCGACCCCGACGATGCCGCGATGATCGAAGGTTTTGTCATCAACAAGTTCCGCGGCGACCCCTCGCTGTTCGACGACGGCTACAAGCTGATCGAAGCGAAGACCGCATGGCGCGGCCTTGGTGTGCTGCCCTGGTTCGCGCGCGCCGGCGAACTGCCGGCCGAGGACGCGCTGGGCCTGAGTGATGCGCGAAAGCCGGGCCAGTGCAAGATCGCCTGCCTCGCGCTGTCGCGGATCGCCAATTTCGATGATCTCGATCCGTTGAAGCTCGAGCCTGGCGTCGATCTCGTGATGGTGCGGCCGGGCGAAGCTATCCCCGGCGACGTCCGTCTCGTCATCATCCCCGGCTCGAAATCCACCCGCGGCGATCTCGCCTTCCTGCGCGCGCAGGGCTGGGACATAGATCTCCTGGCGCATCACCGCCGCGGCGGCCATGTGCTTGGCCTCTGCGGCGGTTATCAGATGCTCGGGCGCAGCGTCGCAGACCCCGACGGCATCGAAGGCCCCGCAGGCGACACGCCGGGTCTCGGACTTCTGGACGTCGCCACAATGATGAGCCCGCAGAAGACGCTGACGCGCGTCGCGGCCGTGCATGCCGCCACGGACCAGCCGATCGACGCCTACGAAATCCACATCGGCCGCACCGATGGGCCGGATCGCGCGCGCCCGTTTGCGAAACTGAATGGAGAGCCGGAGGGCGCGATCTCCAGCGATGGGCGCGTGCAAGGCAGCTATTTGCACGGCCTGTTCACGTCGGATGATTTCCGCAAGGCGTATCTCGCAAAGCTCGACATTCCGGCAGGCAATGAGCCTTATCATGCGAGGGTTGAGAGCGCGCTCGATGCCCTCGCCGATCACATCGAACAGCACCTCGACGTCGGCGGCCTGCTCGCGCTAGCGCGCTAGCGCCTCGGCAAGGCGCGTCCATTCGGCTTCGCGGCCCGGAAGCCCGAGGCGGAGCCATGCCGGCTCTTTCGCGAATACGCGCGACCAGATTTGGCTACGCGCCAGTTTCTCCTGCGCAGCAAGCGCATCAGGCGTCTCGTAGAGACGAAACAGCGGCGCACCACCGACGAGCCGCCAGCCTTGCGACTGCACGATGTCGTCGAGGCGGACACAGTCGCGCGCAAGCCGCGCTGACGTCGCCTTGGCCCAGGCATCGTCACGCAAGGCGCGGCAGCCGATCGCGATCGCGGCTCCTGACACTGGCCACGGACCTGACGCCGCCGCAAGCTTCGTGATGTCGGTCGCATGGCCGAGCGCAAACCCAAGCCGCAGGCCGGCAAGACCATAGAACTTGCCGAACGAGCGCAGGATCAGCAGCCCAGGCTGATCCGCCTCAGATACGAGCGACAGCTGCGGGGCAGCATCGGCAAAACTCTCGTCGATGACGAGACGGCCGACGCGCGGCAGCAGCGCCAGCAAATCCTTTGGCGCAAAACGCCGACCATCGGGATTGTTGGGATTGACGACGACGGCGAGATCCGCGCCCGCCAGCGCGTCGAGCTCGCCGACCTCCTGGACATCCCAGCCTGCAGCCGACAAGACCCCGGCATATTCATTGTAGGTCGGCGCAAGGATGCGCGCGCGGCCGGCTGGCGCGAGTTGCGGCAGCAATTGAATGGCGGCCTGGGCACCGCCCATTGCGACGATCGGCGCGCTTGTGCCGTAGGCATGCTGTGCCGCCTGATGCAGGCTCTCGATCTCGGCGCGCGATGGCAGCGCGTTCCATGCACGCGCGCTCACCTCGCCCACGGGATAAGGCAGCCGGTTGATCCCGGTCGACAGATCGATCCAGTCCTCCGCGCGCCCGCCAAAACGCTGCTGGGCCAGATCGAGATTTCCACCGTGCTCGCGCATGTCCCGTTCTTTCACGCGAGGGCCAGGATCGCAAGCACGCCGGCGAGCAGCAGCATCGCGCGGCGGTAGATCGTCAACCCCTGGCTGATGTCCGCGGCAAGCGGATCGCGCGCGCCATCGTTGAGCCAGGGCTCATCGGTCGCGCTGCCGTGATAGATGCGGGGGCCGCTGAGCCGCACACCAAGCGCCCCGGCCATGGCCGCCTCCGGCCAGCCGGCATTGGGCGAGCGGTGACGGCGAGCATCGCGCGTCATGCACGACAGCGCCTCCGATCGCCGCGCTGCCAACAGCACGAACAGAAAGCCGGTGAGGCGCGCCGGAATGAAGTTTGCGACATCGTCGATGCGCGCGGCGGCCCAGCCAAAAGCTTCGTGGCGTTCGCTGCGATGACCGATCATGGAGTCCAGCGTGTTGATCGCCTTGTAGCCCAAAATGCCGGGCAGTCCGAACAGCGCGCCCCAGAACACCGGCGCCACGATGCCGTCGGAGGCATTTTCCGCAAGGCTCTCGATAGCCGCGCGCGCGATGCCGGCTTCGTCGAGCGTTGCGGGATCGCGTCCGACGATGCGCGAAACCGCATCGCGCGCAGCAGCGATGTCGCCGGCCAGCAACGGCTTCGCGACGGCAGCGACATGATCATGGAGCGAGCGCAAGGCGACCAGCGGCCAGGCCAGCACACCCACGAGTATGATCTCCGTCCATCCCCAGGGGAGCAAGGACTGAAGTACCCAGCCGATTGCGGCCGAGATCGCAATCACCAGAAGCGCTCCAGCCACGCCCGCAGCGCGGCGAAATGCCGGCGGATCGGAATCGCGATTCCAGGCGGCGTCGATGGCAGAGATCAGCCGGCCCAGCCAGGTCACGGGATGGCCGATCCGCGCGAACAGCCACGACGGCCAGCCCAGCAGGGCATCCACCGCCATCGCCACCGCCATCGCCCCCGCAAAAACCACGCCCACCTCCTGTCCCGCCCCTGTTGCGCAAAGCACGGCCCGAGCGCAAGCCCCCGGCCGCCTGATTTCGGCTTTGTCTTTGGCCGCGATTGGTGATTAGTCAGGCCCACAGGAGACCTTTATGGCCGTCATCTTGATCACCGGCGGAGCACGATCGGGCAAGAGCGCCCACGCGGAAAAGCGCGCGCGCAGCTTTCCGGGCCAGCCCATCTACATCGCGACGGCCGAGGCGCTCGATGCCGAAATGGAGGTGCGCATCGCCAAGCATCGGGCCAAGCGCGCGGCCGTCGACTGGATCGAGCGAGAGGTACCACTCGATCTCCTGCAAGCTCTGATCGAGACCGATGGCGCCGGCCCAAGGCTGGTGGATTGCCTGACCTTGTGGCTCTCCAACATCATGCATGCGGGGCGTGACTGGGAACACGAACTCATGAAGCTCGCCGCTTTCATGGGCGGCCAGAAGAGCCCCGTCATTTTCGTCACCAACGAGGTCGGCCTCGGTATCGTGCCCGACAACGCGCTGGCGCGCAGCTATCGCGACGCCGCCGGAATCATGAACCAGGTCATCGCGGCGGTTTCCGACGAAGTCGAGTTCGTCGTGGCCGGCCTGCCGATGAAACTGAAATGATGCCGCCCGCCGAGCTTTTGCGGGACGTCGTTGCCGATCTCAGGATGGCGGCATCGTTCGTCACGATCCTGCCGGTGGCATCGTCGAAGCCTGCAGGCGAAGGCGCCATCGCGCGCGCGACCTGGGCAATCCCCGTCGCGGGACTGCTGGTCGGCCTCGCGGGTGCCTTGGTCTACAAGATTTCCAGCCGGTTCGGACTGACACCGAACGTCGCCGCCCTGCTCACGTTGGCCACGACCGCGCTCATCACCGGCGCGCTGCATGAGGACGGCCTTGCCGATACTGCCGACGGGCTCGGCGGCGGCCGGACGCGCGAACGCAAGCTCGAGATCATGCGCGACAGCCGGATCGGCACCTATGGCGTCTGCGCGCTGATCCTGTCGTTCGGCCTGCGCTGGAGCGCGCTCGCGGCGATCGCCAATCCCTGGGCCGTCGCGCTCGCGCTGTGCGCCGCGCACACTGCTGCCCGCGCGGGCGTGCCGGCTTTCATGTCGCTGGTCCCGCCGGCGCGGCCTGATGGACTGTCGGCAAGCGCGGGATCGCCGCCGGGCCGCAGCGTCGCCGTCGCTTTCGCTGTTGGAACGCTCGCCCTCGCGCTCGCGCTCGGGCCCGGCAAGGCACTGGTCAGCCTGATCCTGCTGTCCCTCGCCGGCTTGATGCTGGCGCGGCTTGCCATCCGCCAGATCGGCGGGCAGACCGGCGACATCCTCGGCGCATTCGAGCAGACCGGCGAGATCCTCATTCTGCTGGTGGCGGCATCCTTCCGGGTGGGAGGCTGATCTCATGGTCGAGTTCGACGACACCTTCCGTCAGCACTTGCGCGAGCTGTTCGTGTGGCGCCGCGACGTGCGCCGCTTCCGCGCCGATCCGCTGCCGGCCGGCGCCATCGATCGCCTGATCGAGACCGCCTGTCTCTCGCCCTCGGTCGGCCTGAGCCAGCCCTGGCGCTTCGTTGTCGTCGAAGATGCCGCACGACGCCGCGCCGTGATCGACGACTTCAGGGCATGCAATGCCGATGCGCTGAACTGTTACTCCGGCGAACGCGCCGCGCGCTATGCGACGCTAAAACTGTCCGGTCTCGAACAGGCGCCCGGCCACCTCGCCGTGTTCGCGGACAAGGCGAGCGACATCGGCCACGGCCTCGGCCGCGCGACCATGCCGGAGACGACGGAATATTCCGTGGTGGCCGCGATCACCGCGATGTGGCTCGCCGCGCGCGCCGACGGCATCGGCATCGGCTGGGTGTCGATCCTCAATCCGGAGCGCGTTCACACCGCTCTCGACGTGCCTGAGACCTGGAAGTTCATCGCCTATCTCTGCATCGGCTATCCGGAAGTCGAATGCGACCAGCCGGAGCTCGAGCAGGCGAAGTGGGAGCACCGTCGCAGCGCGGAGGAATTCACACTGCGGCGTTAGTCGCCGCGCCCCCGCTCCATCCCCCGTCATTGCGAGCGTAGCGAAGCAATCCAGGCTGTCTCCGCGGAGGGATTCTGGATTGCTTCGTCGCACCAGCGCAAAATTGCTTTGCAATTTTGTCGCGGGCTCCTCGCAATGACGACGGAGAGAGAGGCGGCTTGTCGCTACGACCTGCTCTTGCCGGCGGCAGCCGCCACCGGCGCGGGGCTCTCCGGCTTCTGGAACATCAACAACGGCCGGAAGATGACGCGGCCATAGGCCTCGTAATGGTTCTGGGTCGAGACGGCCATCTTCAACGGCGTCGCGTAATTCGCCTCGAACGTCATGAACGACGCATAGGTCCATGAGAAGCCGACGCCGACCGAAGCGAGCTCGGTGATCCCCGGGAATGTCGAATAGACCGCACCCCAGTCGGTGAAGATGTAGGTGTCGAACCCCTTGAGCCACGACGACCAATTGTAGTGCAACTCGGCGTTGAAATAATAGCCGCTGTCGCCGGATGCGGAGTTGGAGGGATAGCCGCGCACGGTGGTAGGACCGCCGATCGAGAAGATCTGGTCACCCGGCAGCAGCTTTTCCTGCGTGTACTGCCAGCTCGCCAGCACATTGGCGCTGAAATTCTGAGGCCCCGCCGCGCTGGTCGCGATCAGCGAGCCGGTATAGGTGTTGAACGCGCGGTTGTTGCCGAGCACATAATCATGCCAGGTGATGTAGTTCACTGCCGGCGAGACCGTGATCGAATAGGTGTTGCCGGAATTGGTCACCGAGAGCCCGGCGGTGGCCTTGTCGTAGTGGTCGTCGGTCACGGAGACCGTGGCGAAGCGGCTGACCGTCTTGCCCTCGGTCTCGGCGGCGTTGAGCAATATCAGCCAGTTCTGCGTCACCCAGACCGGCTGGCTGAAATTGACCGCGGCCTGGCTCGAGCGTCCGGTGACGTCGAGCGCGACGAACGGTCCCTGGATGATCTTGATCTTGCCTTCGGTATAGCTGACGCCGACGCGGCCACCCCAGGGATTGACCGGAATGCTGTAGGCGGCGTTGCCGTTGAGATTGCCGTCGGCGCGGACGCCGTAGAAGGTCAGGCGGTCGTCGACGCCGAACAGGCCGTGGCGCTTGTAGAAGGCTCCGCCCTCCCAGCGCCCGGTGTTCTCCGCGCCCTGGTTGTCGGTGAAGAGTTGCAAGGTGTCGACCGGCGGCTCGATCACGGCGAACTGGAGATCGGTCAGGCCAAAGCTCGTGCCGGGCTGGAGCAGCGCCTTGATCTGCACGTCGTTGGTCCGGTTGAACCAGATCACGTCGCGATTGAGTTTTGGAACGTCGAGGACCTCGCCTTCGGGCTCCTTCACGCGCTGAAGGATGTAATCGGTGCGGGTCTGCTTGTTGCCCTCGATGGTCGTCTTCTGGAGCCGGCCCTCGGTCAGCTTGATCTTGACCACACCACCTTTGGCGTCTTGATCGGGCAGCGTCGCGATGCCCGTGACGATGCCGCGCTCGGTGTAGATGGCGTTGATGTCGGCAACGAGCTGCAATAGCGCGGCGATGTCGACGTTCTTGCCGACATATTTCTTCGCGATCTCGTCCAGCTCTGCCGGCGTGATGAACTTGGATGCGTCGAACTCGACCTTGCGCAGGCGGAATTTCGGCCCCCCCGGCTTCAGCAGCTGGGACTTTTCCCGCTCACCGCCGATCACCGCGGGACCGGTGAGCTTGGGCGGCGCGCTCTGCCGTTCGAGCTGGCGGCGCTGCCGGTCGACGTCGTTCTGGATCACGCCGGGATTGATCGAGGGCACTTGCGCGCGCGAAGGGGCGATGCAGCAAGCTGCAAGCCCCACCCCCAACGCTGCCCCCCAAATCCGCATCCCGAATCTCGTTACCATGCCTGTGCGAGACGGCCAACGGACGGCTTCGCCGTCTCGACCGCCGCATCCTTCCAGCCAGGGCGACCCACGCGCTGCCCCTGACGGCGCAGCTTGCGCAGGTCGCTCAGTCCCTCGATGTTGACGGCGGGACCGGAGCCGATGGTCTCGACCGGACGCGGCGTCAGCAGCGCATCGAGCCGCGCCTGGCCGGAGAGACCGAGCAAATAGAACGTCCCGCCATCCTTCTTCGCGAGCCAGGTCTCGATGCTCTCCTTGCCCTCGCCGTCGACCGGGATGTTGCGCACCATGCTGGCACCGGTGAAGTCGTAGCAGCAGGTGTGGGTCGGCCCGTAATTGGTGACGCTCGCCGAGACGTCGCCGGTGTAGAACACCACGTAGGCGTTGCTGACATTGGCGTTGCCGATCTGGCTCATCGTGAACACGCCGCCCGGCTGGTAGAGCTGGAGCGTCGGCCCGTTGGTCGGCGCCAGCGTCCGGTTGTTCAGGAGCACCTGCTGGGTCGCGGTGGTGAGCATGAGCTGGCCCGGGACATAGCCGTTCAGGATCGTGACCGCATGCGCGTCGGTCCAGAAGTTCGCGTCCACCACCCTGAACTGGTTGACGATGATGCTGTCCGGATCGATCGAGATGTTGGCGGACTTCGCGACGCCGCCGTTATAGCCGGTGATGTTCATGATCAGCGGAATCGCGGGATTCGAACGGATCTGCTCGCCCCTGACGTTGATCGTGTCAGCCGCCAGGTCGAGCTCCCGGACGACGCTGACCCAGTTGATCGTCAGGTCACCCGACGACGTCATCTTGACGATGTCGCCACTGATCCGGTCGAACGAGACCGATCCGGCCACATCGAAACGCGTCTCGCCGTTGGCCGTGATCGATCCGCCGAGGAGCGAGCCCGTGTCGGACTTGACGTAGAGGTCGCCGGCATCGCCCGGGATACCGGTCGTGGTGAGCTGGCTGAAGACGATATCGTTGACGGCATGCAGGGTCTGCGTGCCGCCGCTGATGGCGGTGCCAACGGTGATCCCTCCGGCCGTCGCGGTGACGTCGAGCGTGCCGCCCGCGCTAAGATTATCCCAACGAACGACGGTGCCGCTCAGGACTGCGTTGCCGGTCGTGGCCGTGAGGTTATGACCGGTGTTGGTCCCCGCCGCGATCAGCCTCGCCGAGCCATTGGCGGAGACCGAGCCCAGCGTTGGCACGCCGCCCGACACCACCGTTTGCGCCAGGATGAAACCGTTATCCGCATTGACGTTGATGCTGCCGGCGTCGCCGTTGATGCCTGTCGCCGTCAGCGCGTTGAAGGTGACGTTGTCGTGGGCATGGATGGTCTGCGTGCCGCCGCTCTGCGCCGTCTGGAACGTGATGCTGCCTTGGCTTGAAGTCACGCCCAGCGTCGTGCCGACATTGAGGACATTCCAGTTGACCGGACCGCTCGCGGTCAGCAGGCCCGAGCCGGTCGTGGCGGCGAGCGTGTTGCCGGTGATGGTCGTGGCCGCAAGCAGCGTCGCCGAGCCGTTGGCTGAGACCGAACCCTGGCTCGTCACGCCGCCAGCCGTCACCGTCTGCGCGAGGATGAAGCCGTTGTCGGCGGTGACGTTGATGCTGCCGGCATCGCCCGTGATGCCGGTCGTCGTCAGCGCATTGAACGTCACATTGTCATGGGCGCGGATGGTCTGCGTGCCGCCGCTCTGCGCGGTCTTGAAGGTGATGCTGCCCTGGCTTGCCGTCGCGCCCAGCGTCGTCCCGACGTTGAGCGTGTTCCAGTCGATCGGGCCGGTCGCGGTCAGCACGGCCGAGCCGGTCGTGGCGGCGAGCGTGTTGCCGGTGATGGTCGTGGCCGCAAGCAGCGTAGCCGAGCCGTGGGCCGAGACCGAGCCCAGCGTGGTCACGCCGCCCGACGTCACCGTCTGCGCCAGGATGAAGCCGTTGTCGGCGGTGACGTTGATGTTGCCGACGTCGCCGGCATTTCCGGTCGTCGTCAGCGACTTGAACGTCACATTCTGGGTCGCGTGAACCGTCTGCGAGCCGCTGCTGGCAGCGGTGCCGATGACGATGCTGCCGTTGTTCGCGACGGCGCTGAAGGAGCCGCTCGCGCCCGTCGCCGTGCCCGCCAGCACCTGGGCCAGCGTCAGGCCGCCTGTGCCGAGGATGTCCACGCTGCCGTTCACGGCGGACAGCAGGCTCGCCTCGGTGTCGGTCAGCGCCTTCAGGTAAATGCCGCCGGCGCTCGTGCTTGCGCTCAACAGCGCGGCGTTGAAGCCGAGCCGCATCGTCGCGCTGCCGATGCCGTTCGATGCACTCAGCGACAGCTCGGCGCCCGCGCCGGATGCGACGAACCTGGTCTGGCCGTCGCCATTGTCGATGATCGCGCCCAGTGAGGCGACGCCGCCGGCGGTGACGATGATCGAGGGCGCGTTCGAGGCCGCCGCATATGACAGCGACGAGTTCAGCTGGCCGATCGTCGCATCGCCCGTGGTGGTCAGCGAGATCAATCCGGCCGCGTTGATGGCCGAATAGGCGCCCATCGTCAGCGTCGCGGCAACAAGAGTGACGCCGTCCGAGCTGCTGGTCGCAACCACCGGCGCAGCGCTGGTGCCGGCCGCGAAATTCATGCCGCGGTTGGCGAGCAGCTGCATCAGGCCGCCGCTGGTGATGTCGGCATTGACGGTGAGCCCGCCGCGCGCGGCGTTGAGCGTCAGCGCGCCGCCGGCCGTCAGCATCCCATAGGTGCCGCTGGTGCCGACCATGAGATCGCCGGTGACGGCGAGGATGCTCAGGTCGCCGACCGCCGAGCCGGTCACCGCGCCGGAGATATTCACCTGCAGCGGCTGGAAGGTCGAGCCGTTGAAGCCGATGTTGCCGCCGGCGCGCAGATCGAGGTCGGCGCCCAGGATGTGGATCGCCGTACGATCGGTGAAGCCGGCCTCGGCATAGATGCTGCCGGTCGCGGCGAGCTGGATCGCATTGCCGGCGGCGATGTTGCCGAGAATGAGATCGCCGGTGGTCTGCTTCAGGTAGATGCCCTGCGCCGACGAGACCTGGTCGAGCTGGTCGTTGGACGGATCCGCGAACGCGATCTGAAGCGCGTTCGTATTGTTCGCGGGGTTGCTTCCGGCGGTTCCCGAGGGGGCACCGACATTGCCGTGCTCGGCGATCAGGGTCAGGTTGCCGATATCACCTGATATCACGGCCCCGCTTGCGTTGGCGGAGATGCTGTTGACGGCGTCGAGCTTGACGTCGCCGCGGCCGGTCACCTCGATGCCGTTGGCCTGCGCGGCCGCGATCGGGCCGTAGTTCGCGGTGACGCCGCCGAGCGCGAGGCTGTTCTTGCTGCCGAGATAGATGTTCGTCAGCGCCTTGGCCGAGATCGCGATCGGGTTGTCGACGACGACGAGGTTCTGCTGCGACAGGCTGACCGTATAGGTCGTGACATGGGTCGTCGGGTCCGTGACCGCGCCGACGGTGAGCTGGCCGGGACCGGCGGTGGCGAGCAATCCCCTCTGCTCCGGCGTCAGCGACGAGGAATCGACGCTGGTGAAGGTGAACGTCTGGGGCGCTGCCGAATTGCCGACCGAGCCGCGCGGCGCGTAGAGCATGATCTGGTTGGCGCTGACATTGGCCACGACGTTCTCGTCGATCGGCGGCGGTGCCGCGCCGACGGCCGACGACGACACCGTGTAGGCGAGCTGGCTCTGCGTCCACTGCGAGCCCGCGGTGATGATGCTGTAGACCCGCTCGGTCGATGCGAGCGTGTAGCTGTAGTTCGCATTATAGGCGCCAAGCGCCGTCTGCAGCGCCGTATTGCTCGGCATGCGCTGATTGGCTGTCGCCACGCCGTCGAACAGCTTGGTGAACAGGGTCGACGACAGCGAGCTGCCGAACACGGTCCCCAGCGGATCGGTGGGAGCGGTGCCGAGCAATGTTGTCAGCGAGGTCTTGAGCTCGTCGGTGGTGATCTTGCCGAGCAGGAACTGATCCCGCAGGAACCGCGTCGTGGCCTCGACCTGCATCTGCGTGGTCGTGACATTGGCGGGATCGATGATGCCGAGCTTGGCAGCCACCTGCGCCCGCAGCACCGTCAGCCCCACCGAGGTCGGATTGTAGGTGCTGCCGTCCTGGAAGGCGATGTTCTTGAGCTGGAAGTAGTCGTTGTAGGCCGACGTCACCATCGACTGGTAGCTGTTGACGGCATTGGTGGCGGCGTTGCCGCTGAGCAGGTCGAGGCTGGCCTGGACGTCCTGAAGATGCTGGCTCTGCGCCTGGGTCAGACCAACTGCCGCCCGGCCGTTCAGGATGTTGGCCGGGTTGTTGTCGGAGCCCGCTGCCTCCAGGAAGACCGGGCCGCCGGTCGACTGGACCGTGCCGAGGCGCAGATCGCCCTTTGACTGAATGATGTAGGTGCCGGTGGCCGAGGCGCTGTCGAGCACGCCGCCATCGACCGTGCCGTTGGCCTGAATCGTCCCTGTCGCCTGGATCACCAGCGGATTGATGTTGGTCAGGGTGGACGCGCCGTTGACGACGGCGCTCTTCGCGCCGATCGCGCCGGAGGTGGAGTTGATCTCGATGTTCTTGCCGATCACGACGGGATTGGCGATGTTGTAGGCGGACGCCGAGTTGATGTCGCCGGTCGCCGAGAGGAAGACGCTGCCTTGCGGCGTGGTGCCTGCCGAATTCACCTTCACTTGATTGATCGACAGCGCGCCGATCGCCGAGATCGCGATGTCGCGGTCGATCGAGCTGGCGGTCAGGCTGCCGCCATAGATCTGCACCTGGACGGGAGCCTTGTTGGTGCCGAGCGTGCCGATACCGCCGTCACCCCGAAGCGTCACGCTCGTCCCCGAGATCACCGGGTTGTTGGCATTGGCGGCGACCGTGATGGACGAGTTGGCGCCGGTGGCGGCAAGCGTCGTCGTGCCCTGCTGGTTGTTGATCGACCCGTTGATGACGATGCCCGAGGTCGAATTGACCACGACGTCGCTGCTACTGCCGCCGATGAACTTGATGTTGATCGGGTTCGACGCCTTGACCGTGTTGGTCAGCGTGAGCGTCAGGTGATCATAGATCGCCTGGTACCAGTTGTACTGGGCGTCCGCGCCGCAGCACGCGTTGGAATGGGTGTTGAGTCCAACGGGGCTCCCATCCGGGTTCACGCCTCCCGCCCAGTGATAGCTGCCTGTGGCGGTGGTGACTTTCTGATAGTTGCTGCTCTGCGTGCCTGAAACCAGGTTGGTCGAGCGGGTCCAGTTCTCGCCGGTGACCTGATTGGGCGTGAAGCTCCAGCCGTAGTCGAACTGCGTGCTGGTGGGTAGACGATCCAGCGTCGCGGTGTCGACCCATTGATAGAGCATGTTCTCCTGCGTCCGGTACTGGACGCCCGCCGTACCGGTCCTGGCCGTAAGCATCGACGGGTCGATCGCGGCCGCAGTGACACTGTTGGTCTCGTACCGCGACACCTGCTGACTGCTTGCAGCCTTGGGATCATAAACCCACCACGTCGTCTTCCCCTTGAGCTGGTCGACGATCTCGACCACGCTCTGGGCAGTGACGCTGGTATTGATGGTGTTGGTGACCAGCTGGAGCCCGCTGGTGTTGTTGACGGTGACCGTGCCGGCGCCGCCTTTGATCTCGATGTTACCCTGGGTCTGGGTGCTGTCGGTCGAGGTCGAGATGATCTTGCCGTTGAGGTAGACGTAGCCGCCGGCGCCCTGCGCCACGCCATTCAGGATGAGCTGGTCGGTGAGAGCGTTGTACCTGACCCCGATCTTGGCGTCGCCGCTGGCCGACGCCGTCACGGAGCCCGAGATGTCGTAATAGACGCCGTTCCGCGCATTGGCCTGGGCCGCGGCAAAATCCGCGCCGCCGTTGCGGTTCTTGAGGCCGTTGCTGCCGTAGATGGCATCGTACGCCGCGGCGCCGATGTCGACCGAGTAATTGCTGCTCGAGCCGGCCTGGATGGTGCCGTTGATGTTGATCACCGACGCCGAGATGATGACCGCCTGGCCGCTGATGGTCCGGGTGGCAGTCGCGGTGGCCGGCGCGTCCGCGGTCTTCGGCGTGATCGCATCCGGCTGGATGTTGATCACCTGGAAGAAGCCCGAGCTGTCGCAGGCTGACGCACAGTTGAACGGCGTCTTGTACGGACCGCTATCGGTGTAGACGTTGCGGCCGTCATAAGTCGTTTTCTTCCACTGCGCGAGCACGACATTGGACGAGTCCTGCGACTGCCCCTCGATGATCTTGAGGGTCGCGATGTCAGGCACGCTGCCGGCATCGGGAGTGCTGGTGTTCCCAGGCGTACCCCTGCCCACCGGCAGGAAGATCGATGAATAGAGCGAGGTGCCGTCGTAATACGTCATCAGCATGCGCGCGGTGAAGATCGTGCTGGCGTCGGCGTTGCCGACGGGTTGATACACGCCGTGGCTGCCGTCGGTGCAGCAGTAATAGAAATAGGGGTGATCGGTTCCCGAAGCGATATGCGGAGCGGTATAGTAGTCGCCGTAGGCGCCGAGATAGGTCGCCGCCGTCATCACCGCGGTCAGCGTGTCTTCCGGCCTGTTTTCAGTGGTGGCCCATTGCGAGGTGACCGCGCTGCCGCTGTCGTAGAAGCTCCCGATACCGCCGAGGAAGGTGAAGGTGCCTTTGGGCACCACGATCTGGACGGTCGCGGCACTGAGCGACTGCGATGCGACGACGCTGCCGAGATTGTTGATGATCTTGAGCAGGCCGTTCGCGTTGTTGACGGCGCCGTTGAAATAGATGTCGGGCGTGCGGGTCAGCACGTTGCCGTTCTGGTCGATACCCTGGCCGGAGTCCGGATCCAGGCGGTTGTAGGTGGCGGAGACGTCGATGACCGGCGAGGCGCTCGGCATCGCGGTGAAAGTCACGTTGGAGTGCGAATCCGGGTCGACATGGTCGATCTGGCGGTAAGTGATGTTGCCTCCGGTCACATCGGCGACCGTGAGATTGCCCAGGCTCATGAAGTCGAGACCCTTGTTCTCGATCTTGATCAAGGGCGAGCTGCGCGCGATGACCGCGGGCGCGGCAGGATTCGTGCCGCTGTTGCCGGTGAGCTTCTGCGCCAGGATCGAGACGTTGCCGGCGGACACCAGGATGTCGCCGAACGCGAAGGCGTTGCCGGGCGCGTCGGAGGTGAACGGCGCCTGCTTGATCAGCGTGTCGATCTGGCGCTGGATGTCGCCGGTCGGATCGGTGCCGGACGGCGACATGCTCGCGGGCGACGTGGGCGTCGCCGCCGCGAGCTGCGAGCGGACCTGCGCCGCGGTCAGGCCGGTCAGCGTCGCCAGCTGGTTGACCACCA
Organism: Bradyrhizobium sp. 61; assembly: GCF_023073075.1. Taxonomy (NCBI): domain Bacteria; kingdom Pseudomonadati; phylum Pseudomonadota; class Alphaproteobacteria; order Hyphomicrobiales; family Nitrobacteraceae; genus Bradyrhizobium; species Bradyrhizobium sp. 61. Next base: position 308,803 of record NZ_JADPIU010000064.1, read on the forward strand.
GCTGGTAGGGATTGAAGTTGCCGACGACGGCATACTGGACCGTCTGGTGGTTCCAGCTCATCACCGGGCTGAAATGATTGACGTCGGGGACGAGCTCGAGGACCGACGAAGAGCCGTTTGTCAGCAGGGTATACGGACTGGTCGTGCTCAGTGTCGGCGCGGCCGCACCGAGCTCGATCGTGATCGTCACATCGTTGTTGACGCCGGCCACCACCGTGCCATTGAGCGCGACATCGCCGGTTCCGCTGGTGTGGCTGTGATTGTCGCTGTTCTTGGCGCTGAAGATGTCCAGATACGGATTGTAGTTGCTGCCGTTGCCGGCCGCCGTGACTTGCCCCTGGGTTGCGCCCAGGTAGATGTCGCGCACACCGAGCACGCTCGAGGTGGGCGCAAGCGTCAGGCTCGTGGTGTCGTCGGCGTTGGCCGTGCCGCGATAGAGCGCGGAGATCGGAATAGCGGTGTTGTTGTAGACGACCGTCGTTGCCGTCGCCTGCACGCTGCTGAAGACGCTGCCGTCACCGGCGAGGCCCGCGTAGATGGTGATGTCGCGCCAGGCCGCGATCTTCGCGTTGTCGCCGACATTGACGGACTGGTTGGCGTGGACCCAGCTGTTGGTGCTGGCGCCGACGCCCGCGATCGCGCCGTAGAGGCTGGCATTGGCGTTGTTCGCCGCCGCCATCTTCGCCGCCGTGCCGATATAGATCTTGCCCACGCTGAACAGCTCGCGCGCATTGATGTTGACCGCGAGCGTGGCGTTCGCCGTCATGTTGGATTCGGCGCCGCCGCCGGCGAAGAAGCTGGCCGTGGCCAGGCTCGCCGTATCGTTGGTGTTCAGCGTGTTGTAGGCCTCGATATTGATGAACGCCGCCGACGTCCGCGGATCGCCGTTGAGGCTCAGGACCGTGCCGGCCCCGATATTTGTGTTGACGTGCTGGGTGACGGTCGACGTGCTGAGTGCGGCTGCACCCGAGAACGAGCCGCCGGAGCCCGACCGCGCGCCGCCGCCGCCCTGGTTGACGATGTCGTTGGCGATGACGACCATGTTGCCGCCCGCCGAATTGATGATCAGGTGCGTTCCGATCTCGGCAGTGGTGGTGGAGTCGACGTCGTTCTGCGCCTTGCCGGCGGAGACACCGGCCGTCGAGGCCTGATAGGCGTCGCCGCTGGCGGCGTAATTCGTGGTGTGCTTGGCATTGATGCGGAGGCCGCCGAAATAGAGCGTGTCGTCCGTCGCACCACCGTCGAACCGTGCGTTGGTCACGGCGGTCGAGCTGGTGGTGGCGACCGCTGCCGCGCCGGCATAGGTGCCGCCTGCGCCGACCGTCGCGTTGGACACGTTGGTATCCGTGCCGGTGGCCGTGATCCGGAGGATGCCCGTGTAACTTCCGTGGTTGAGATTATCCATGTCCGCCGGCGCACCCAGATAGGCGTAGGTGTGCGCGTTCGACGACGTCTGCGCGACCGTCGCACCGAGCGCCAGGAAGCCAGTCGAAAGGCCGGTCCCCTCGGCGTATTGGGCGCTGTCGTTCTCGGCCGCGATGGTGACGTCGGCGTTGGGAAGCCGGATCCCCGTCCCGCCATAGGCGCTCACCGTCGCGTTCTCGGACGCCACGGCAAGGCTGCCCTGTGCGCCGATCAGCGAGCCGCCGCCGCCGGCGAGCGCCTTGGCCCACGTCGTGGTGCCGACGGTCGGAACCAGCGCCATGGCGGTTACCGCGAGCGCACCGCCCGAGAAGCTGACATTGTCGCCGACATCGGCCGTCACCGTGGCGCCGACCGTGGACTTGGCGATGGCGACGCCGACGGCACCGCCACCGACCGAGACGCCGATTGCCTCGCTCGACAGGTTGGGCGCGATCGATGCCGACACCAGCGTGCCGACGCCGGCCGCCGACGTCGTGATCGAGGCACTGCTGCCGATCTCCGCCAACACGGACGAGTTCTCGTGGGCCTCCGCATCCGCACCGACGCCCGCGACGATGCCGCCGCCAAGAGCTGTGGACGTCGTGGTCAAGGTGCCGGCGCCGCTTGCTCCAACTGCCAGAGTCGTGACGTTGACGGTGGAGCCGTTCAGAACCCTCGCAGCGACCGAGCTCGTTCGGCTTGCCGACGCGACCGAAGCGCCGACGGCCACGGCACCGCCGGTGACGCCGCCGGTGAAGACCACCTGGGTCGTCGAATCCTGCGCCATGACGGCGGCGCCAGTGCCGGTGCCGCCCGTGCCGGTGATCTGGCCGCCAAGCATCGCCACCACGGAGTTGCTGACATTGCCGACCGCGACAGCCGCATCGGCGCCGAAGTAGAGCGCCGCACCGCCGGCGATCGCCTCGGTGTCGATGGTCTTGCCGGCATAAGGTCCGGTGGTCGCGTCCTTGACCACCGCCGCAACGGTGACAATCGGTGCCGAGACGGCCAAGGGCGTATCTGCGGCCACCAGCACGCCGGAGCCGTTGCGTCCGTAGTCACTCAGATTGGCGAGCACGGTGCTGTTGACGCTGGTGTAGCCAATGCCGGCCCCGATGCCGACATTCTTCGCAAAGCCGGCGCCGAGCAGATACATCTTGGCCGCATTGGCGCTGGTGGCAGTGACATTGACCTGCGTGCCCGTGACGTTGCCGCCAGCGATCTGCGCGACGACGGCGTCGTTGCCGCCGCTCAGCACGCTGCTGACGTCGTAGGTCGAGCTGACGTTGGCGCTGTTCGGATTGCCGGCCGTGCCGCTGGCGACCGCGTTGCTGCCTTGCGTGTGGTTGGTGCCGTTGTTCACGGACGCGATGGTGCCGTTGTTGCCCTGATTGAGCTGGCCGGTCTGCTGGCCCTGGGTGCCGGCGTCGGCGGTGTTGGTCCCGATGATGATGACGCCGACCGTCGCGCCGATACCGACGCTGCCGCCGATGCCCGCGGTGACCGCGTAGGACAGCACCTCCTTGGTGCTGAGCGCATTGACGTTGATCGCGCCAGCCGAGTTCAGATTGCTGTTGCGGCTTTCCGCAATGGTCTGGCTCTTGAAGCTGATGACGTTGGCGGCGGCGCCGATGCCGACCCCTGCCCCGCTGGCGCCAACCGCGAGCGCCCCCGCGATCTCCTTGATCGCCACGTCCTCGGTCGCGTTGATGGTGACCGCGCCAGCCGCACCACCCGTCACCGATTGCAATGTGGTGTCGTAGACGCCGGCGATGGTGGTGTTGTTGGCGATCTCGATGTTGGCCATGCCGGCGATCGCCGCCGTGCCGGTCGAGAGCGCACCGCCGATTGCATAGGCCTCGAAGCGGTTCTTGGTGGTGGCCTCAACGTCGAGCGCGCCGCTCAGATTGAGCGCGGTCGTATGCGCCGCGCCGTTGCCCTGATAGTGGAATTCGTCGCCGACATAGGCCTCGGTCCGGTTCGAGGAGACCTGGACCAGGAACGCCGCACCGATCGCGGCCTGGCTGCCATAGGCACCGGAGCCGTTCGCGGAGAAGATGCCGGTGTTGTTGGTGGCGTTCACCGTCAGCGATGCGGCCGTCAGCGCGCCACCATCGACATAGGCTTCCGTCGTCGCCTGGAAGACGTTCAGCCCGACCGAGCCGGTGTTGAACCCGATCGCGATCGAGGACGCGTCCTGCTCGGCATTGGCCTTCACGGTGACGGCGCCGACTGTCGCGCTCGACGACTGCACGCCGCCGACAGTCGAATTGGTGATGTAGGCAAACGTACCGCGCTGCATCGTGGTGCTGATGATGGTCGCACCGCCGCCGCCGTTGCCGGTGGGAGCCACGATGCCGGCACCGAACGCGCCGGAATAGGAGAAGCTCGACGCGGCGACCTCGATCTGCGGCGCCAGCGTCGACGAGGTCAGGCGCGTGTCGATGGAAGCGCTGTCGATATAGGCCCGGGTCTGCCCGCTCATCACGTTGGTGATCGGGTTGATCATGATGGAGATGCCGCTGCTCGCGGCGACCGAGGCGACGTTGGTCACGACCGCCTGGTGCGAGCTCGCGACCACGGCAAGGCCGCGCACGGTGTCCTGGGTCTCGGTGAGGTCGGGCGTGGTGTCGGTCGGCGCGTGGGCGGTGCCGAGATCGAAGGCGTGCGCGAGCGTGCCGCTGTTGACCGACAGCGTATCGGTGCTGCTGGTCCCGAGCGCGTCGACCTTGGTGTTCGCGCCGCTGATATAGGCCGCGGTGGTTCCCGTGATCTGGTTGGTGACCAGCGAGCCCGCGCCGCCGGCGGCGCCCTTGCTGATCGACACGGCACCGGCAAACACGGCCGCCTTGTCATTGTTGCCGGCGGTCACGCCGACATTGTTGGTGGCGGTGACGTCGGCGCCGTTGATGCCGTTGGTGCCGGCGGCGGTGATGCTGGCGGTGACGTTGGTCCCCATCAGATTGGTGGCGACCGAACCGGCCAGCCCGACCTGCGAGGACATCGCGATACCGACGGCGACGGTCGAGATGCTGGCATTCGAGTTCGCACCGACCGCGACGTTGCCCGATGCGGTCAGCTTGGACCCGATGACGCCGGCGCTGACATTGTTGGCGATGCTGCTGTAGACGAGCGCAAGGCCCGCGGCGCTGCCTTGCGTCGAGGCGCCCGCGACGGCGGCGGTTCCGGTGATGCTGGAATTGTCGGTCGCGTTGACGGAAATGTTGCGGGCCGTGACGGACGATTGCGTCGTGCTGGACAAATTGTTGCCGATCGCCGCCGAAACGGTGTTGGCAATCGAGCTGATCGTGGTGCCGCCGACGCCGGCGAACTGGCCGGTGGCAAGGCCGAAGCCAATCGTGACCGCCTGGATCTTGGAGGAATCCACCGCGCTCACACTGACATTGCCGTTGCTGCCGGCGGTCATCAGGACGTTGGCGATATAGGCCGAATGCGTGGTTGCGATGGTGTTGTAGACGATCGAGGCGCCGACATTGTTCTTGCCCGCCTGGATGAGACCCGCAACGGAGACGATGCTGGCTCCCGGACCGTTGCCCGTGCCGCCGTTGAGCGCAGCCGCGCTGAAGTCGATGCAGTTCTGCCCGCCCGTGCCACCGGCGACCGTGCAGGTATCCGACGCGAGAAGATTGTTGTTCGACTTCTTGACGAGGTTGCCGAGCGCAGTGTCGAGCGCCGACACCGCGCCGCTGTCCGCCAGCACCGTCACGCGGCCGACATTGATGCTCACCGTCGAGCCGCTGTTGATATAGGCTGTCGTGGTCGGCGTGATCTCGCTGACGACGATCGCGCCGGCAAGTCCGTTGGCGCTGGCCCCGCCCCCGCCTGAGGCCGCACCGGCCGCAATCACGCTGGCGCTGTCGGCCATCACCAACAGGGTGTCGTAATTCGAGATCGCCGTGCTGCGGATATGCGCGTCGGTCGCGTTTCCGCCCGTGGGATCGGCGATCGAGGCATAGGTCAGCCCGATGCCGACTCCGGCCTGGCCGCCCGATATATAGAGAGAGCCGCCGCCGATCGCGATGTTCGTGGTCTGGTAGGCGTCGACCTCGAGCGCGCGATTGACGCCGCTCGCCTGCCCCGTGATCGTCGAGCTCTCGATATAGGCGTTGGCGCTGTCGGTGATGATGCCGACCGAGGCCGACAGCGACGCCGAATTGGATTTCGATCCCGCCACGCCGATGGCAACGACGGTCTCCGAGCCGCCATTGAGCGCCTGCACCGTCACCGAACTCTGGTTGTTCATGGTGGTGCCGTAGATATAGGCGAGCGTCGCATTGTTCGACATCGCCGCCGCGATCGCGCCGCCGATCGCAGCCCCCGTGGCGGACCCTCCGGCCAGATTGAGCGCCGCCGAGCCCGAACCATTGTTGAGCATGGTGTCGTTCAGCGCCTGAACGATCGTGTTGGTCAGCACGGCGCCGGTCGTGGTGTACTTGTTGACCGTCGTGTTCCTGATATAGGCGCTTGTGCCGAGCGAGACGTCGCTCACCGACGAGCTGCCGGCGAGATCGAGGCTGAAGCCGCTGGTGCTCGATCCCGAGGTCGAACCGATCTTGCCCGCCGCCGTCGTCACGCCGGCTGCGCCTCCGGTCGAGGCGGCGCCGGCAGCGCCTGCCTTGTCGGAGAAGCTGGACGATGCCGGATCGGAGACGGCTGCTGCGACGGCGGCCGCGGTGATGCGTCCCGAAGTGGTCGCGCTGAGTGTCAGATTGTCGACATTGACCGCCCCGCTTCCGCCGCTGGTGCCGGCGAACGGATCGTTGGCGCTGAACACGCCGGGCCGGATGTCGGAATGGTTGTCGCCGATATAGGCGGAGGTGTCGGTATTTGCGCCGAGATAGGCGACCGACAAGCCGACCGCCGAACCGCCGCTCCCGTTATAGCTCATCGCGCCGGACAGCGTCACGACCGACAGATCCTGCTGCGCCAGGATGCCGACGGTCGGGGCATAGACGGTGGCCTGGCTCGAGATCGACGCGTGCGTCGTGTTGTTCAGGAAACCGAGCGAAGTGATGCCGTTCAGCGCCAGCGTGCCGGCAGCCTTGCCGGACGACGGTGCGACAGCGACGAACCGGTCGGAAGTGATCGCGTTGACGGCGATGTCGTCCGCCGCACGCAGCGTCGCACGGTCCGAAACGCCGGCGATGGTATTGGTGTTGAACTGGACGAGATTGAGCGCGCCGCCGACGGAGGAGCCGCCCGAGGTGTTGCCGAACAGGAAGCCGAGCGTGCCGACATTGCCGGCGGCGTCGATCGACGCCGTGGTCGTGGTGGCCGCGATCTGAATGCTGGCGTTGTAGGTATGGACGTCGCCATTGTCCATGCCGGCCGACCAGCTGCTGCCGCAGGTCGCGGTCGTGCAGGTCGCAGTCAGGCTGGCGGAACCGGCCACCCACGCCGTCGTGTTGTTGTTCACGACGAAATGGTTCAGCGAACCTGCGATGCCGATCGTGTCTCCGGCGTCGGCCGTGGCGTTGGCATAACTCGTCAGGATGTTGCCGCCGACGCCGAGATTGCCGTTGAGATGGCTCAGAACCGCACCCAGTCCATCCCACTTCAGCCAGGTGTTGGTGATCGGCAATTCGGTGGTGGCATCGACGGCGATATTGGCCGCGTTGATCAGCGTGCCGTTGCCGACATAGGCGTTCGAATTGTGGGTGAAATTGCCCCAGGCAACGGCTGCGCTGATCGCCGTCCCCTCGCCTGTCGACACGTCCTTCGTGATCGCGCTGGACGTCGCATTGCTGCGAACGCCGCGATCGATGACGTTGCTGGCGACAGCGACGTTGCCGCTGGCATAGATGCTCGGCGCGCCGCCGCTCGGATTCTGCGCGATCGCAGCGGTCGCGCTCTGCGTGCTGTTGGCAAGCGAGAGTGCGCCTGCGACCTTGAAATCGAAGCTCAGCGGCACCAGCGAGGTCATGTGGTCCATGACGAAGTGCGTCGGCGAAGCGACGTTCGAGACCGCGAATTCCTGGATGGCCGCGACCAGCGCCGGCAGGCCGGCGATGGCCGAGGCCATCGTGGAATTGCTCGTGGTGTCGGACGTCGCCTCGACCAGAACGGAACCGTTCATCCGGTCGCCGGCACTGGTTCCGAGCGATGCGCCGAGCGTCGCGGTCGCAGACGTCGTGACGTCGCTGATGGCGACCGCGGCGCCGACAGCGCCGCTCGCATTCGGCCCGCTCGCCGCAACCGACGTTGCGCTGGTCGAGAACGAGTTGTTGTTGATCGCGCGCACCTTCAGGGTGCTGCCGCTCGTGTTCACCGTGCCGGCAGCAATATGCGCGCCGGTCGCGACGTTGGCGGTCGTTGTCACCGATCCCGTGGAATAGGCCACCGTCGGGACAATCTGCGCGCTCGTCGACGCCGCGAGGGCCGAGATGGCGATGGTCGCATCGTTGAGCGCCTTGATCTCGAGGTTGCCGCCGGCGTTGACCGTCGCGCCCGAGGCCACGTTGGTCGTGGCAGTGCCGTCGATCTTGCCGACGACCACGCCGGCCGCGACCGGCGTGAGGCTGCCGAGCAAGGTGGAGGCGACCGCCGGATCCGACGCGGTCTCCGTGGCATGCGCGGAAATGGTGACGTCGCCACGGCCGTTGATGTCGGCATGGCTGTTGATGTTGATGGTCGCAGTCGCGCTTGCCGCGACATAGCCGCCATTGAGCCCGAGCAGCGAGGCGGCAAGCGTCGAGCCGACAAGCGCGAAATCACCGGCCACCGAACCGTTCAGGAAGCTCGACACGGCCGTCGAGGTTGCGGTGATCGAGACGATGCCGCCGGTAATCTTGCCGTCGACCGTGATCGCCGTCGTGGCGGTGGCCTGGCCGGACAGCTTGATGTCGCTCGCCGTTGCCCTCAGCGTCACGTTGCCGTCGGCGTAGGTGGTCCCGCCGAAGTTGACCGACTGGGCCAGGATCTGCGCGCCATTCATGATCTCGATGTTCGGCGCGTCGATGATGACGTTGTTGGCGTTGCCGGTCGAATGGCCGGAGCCATCGAGACGGCGGGCATCGATCATCGCATGCGCGGCGAGCGTGATGGAATGATCGGCCTGGATGAGGTAGTCGGCACCGGCGCTGAGCCCGGCGAGCGCATTCACGATGGAGCTGTTCGACAGCGTCACGCCGGTGTCGCCCTGAGCGGCATCACCCACGACCACGTCGGTCGGGTCGATCAGCAGCGTGCCGGCCTTGCCGTTGTCCGCACTGAGATCGACCTTGATGCCTTTCCCAATGTCGATGATCCCGTTCGCGCTGAAGTCGACGAGACCGGCATTGCCCGTCTTCGCACTGGCATCGAACCTGGCGCCGCCCGCGACGGTCAGGTTCTGCGCCGCCTTCAGGCGGATCTCTCCGGCATTGCCGTTTGCGCTTGCGATGTTGAGATTGGCCTTCTTGCCGACATCGATGTTGTTGCCGGCCTGAACCGTGATGTTGCTCGGCGTCGCGCTCTTGCTTTGCGCGGTGAGACGCCCGTTGACCCTGGCATTGTTGACGGCGCCGATATGGATCGAGCCGTTGCTCACGGTGATCGCGCTGGCGCTGCGCAGGCCCTTGGAGTTGACGGAGGCTGCGAACTTCGCGGCGTGGTCGAGATTGGCGATGTCGCGCTGGCTGGCGCCGCCGACAAAGACGTTCTGCCCGGTCAGGCGCACACCGTCGATCGCGTTGATGCGGCCATAGATACGGATGTTGCCGTCGGGCGAGACCGGGAACGAGCCCGCCATCAGATTGCCGACCGCCGACTGGTTGATCTGCCCGCCTGCGCCGATCAGGCTGTCGGTGAACTCGCGTGTCGGCGTCGAGACGTTGAGGCTGCCGACATTCACCGTGCCGCTGCGGCCGACCACGAACCCCTTGGGGTCGGCGAAATAGACGTTACCGCCGATCGCGCCGTTCATGTAGGAGTTCAGCGTGCCGTTGACGTAGACCGGGGCGTCGCGAACGATGTTGACGAGGTTCTGCGTGCCGGTCGGCAGCTGCAGATTGACGGTGTTGCCCTGCCCGACGCTGAACTGCGAGAACGAGTTGAAGGCGTTGTTGCCCGAAATCGTCGACGTCGTGACGTTGGTGACGCTGCCTGATGTCTGAAGGCTCGTCCCGGTGCGGCCGTCCGGGGTGATCACGTTCGCCGTCTGCGCCTGCAGGCGGACGCTGAACACCGGCAGGAAGACCATCTGCATCGCGCAGAGCAGCGACATCGAGCGGAAGCGCGCCAGCCTCCGCAGCGTCGTCAGCTCGTCATTGTGTCGCGTCGCAGATGGTCCGCGCATTTCATATCCTCTTCATCGGCATTCGCGCCGATCCACAACCGGGTGGGAGAATGTCGTGAAGTCGTCCGGCATCAGAACTGGCCGGGCGGCAGCTTGAAGATGTCGGGGCTCTTGGCGTCGGCCACGTAGAACAGCAGCAGGCTGGTCGGGGTCAGCACACGCTGGTTGTTCTCCTTGTTCTCGAACGTGCCCTGCAGAAGCAGGATCACCGAGCGATCCTTGGCATCGCTGCCGCGGAACATCACGATGCCGCCGGCAACCGGCATGTTCATCGCGATCGAATCGGGCTTGAAGCCTTCGCCCATGAAATGGGCGCGCAGGATGTTGGCGTTGGAGAACAGCTTCTCCGGCGTTATCGCCGTGTCGGTCCCCTTCGACCAGACCGAGCCGACCTGGATCAGCGACTTGGACTTGTAGCCGAACACATAAGAGAGCTCGGCAGTCCCGCCGTTCGGCAGCAGCTCGGGAACGGAGAGCAGCAGACTGTGCGTCAGCTCGGACGCGTTGTCCTGCGCCCTGATCGCGTCGGGCTTGGCGCTGAAGTCCTTGGTCATCGCCGCGCGCACGTCGGCTTCGTTCATGCCGAATTTGGCGGAGCGGAAGCCGTCGATCGCCTTGGCCGTCTTGTCGTCCGCACCGGCGGTCGGCGTCTCGGTCGCAGCAGCGACCGGCGCACCGGCGGCGGCAGCCGGCGCCGCACCGGCAGCGGCGGCTCTGGGTGCCGGCGCAGCCTTCTGCTTCGGCACTACTCCCTGAGCAGCGAGCGGCCCGGCCGCAACAGAGGTCAGCAGGCCCACGAGGGCCGGAAGAAGATAGATTTTGCGCATCGAAAACCTTCGAAACAAACCCTGAAACAACGCTTCAAAAAATCAGCCGCTCAGAGATCGACTTCTCCGCACCGTCGTCTCAACGAGACGGAAAATGTTGCAACGCCACAATGCGTTGCAGATCGTCACGGAGCAGACAAAGCTCGAAACAGCGACTCTTTGGCGGGGTAGGAATACGGTATCGGACTGCCGAATGCTGCGAATGAACATTCATAAGCGCATTTTTTCATCAATTGTGGACACCGCCCTTTCGCGTTAAGCATCCGGCTGGGACAGACCATCGTGCAAAGAATTCCATGACCGAACGGCCTTCCGCGTTCGCGCTCGATCGCCGCGGCTTCATTCGCCTCGCAGGCACAACCGCCGCAGGCTGGATTGCGCTCGGCGCAACGTCAGATCGCATGCGGATCGTTGCCTCGCTGACGGGATTGCCGCTCGACGACGAACTGACCAGACGGAGCATGACCGACAGCCCGACCTCCCGCCTGGGTGGTCTCATCGTCGGCTTGAGGCAGCGAGGCTGGGTCGAAGGCGTCAACTTCCGCCTCGAACTTCGTTCGACCTTCGGCGGACCGGACAAGCTCAAGACCGCGGTCCAGGAGTTGCTCGAGCTCAAGCCGGACGTGATCCTGACCGGCTCGACCATCGAAACCGCCGCAGTCTTTGCCGCCACCAAAACCATCCCGATCGTTTTCGCGACCGCCAACGATCCCGTCGGCAACGGCTTCGTCGAAAGCCTCGCGCATCCCGGCGGCAACGTCACCGGCTTCACCAACAGCACCGCCGAAATGGGCGGCAAATGGCTTCAGCTCATCAGGGAGGCGGTGCCGGGTCTCGCGCGCGTCGGCGTCCTTTTCAACCCGGCGACCACGCCCCGCGCCGGGCGCTTCTTCCTCGAATCGATCGAGCAGGAGGCCGCGACATCAGGGGTGTCCGTGGCCCCCGCGCCCGTCAACGCGCCAACGGACATCGACGAAACCATCAGGCGCTTTTCCGAACCGCCCAAGGCGGCGCTGGTTGCGCTGGTCGATAGCTTCCTCGTGGTCCACCGTCAGGCGGTCGTGGCGGCGGCGGCCAAGCATCGCGTCCCCACGATCTATCCGTTCCATTATTTCATGGATGCGGGCGGACTGATGAGCTACGGGCCGACGCTGGAGGTGCGCTCGGCCGACTACGTCGATCTCATCCTGCGCGGCACCAAGGCCGGGGATCTGCCGGTGCAATCGCCGCGGAAATACGAACTGCTGATCAACCGCACGGTCGCCCGCTCGCTCGGATTGAACATTCCATTCACGCTGCTGGCGCGCGCCGACGAGATCCGCGAGTGAACGAGGCGATCGACCAGGGACATTTGCGGACGCCCCCGGGCCGGTTGTTCCGAAAATATCTCTACTCGATCGTCGCCCTCGCCTTTGCCGCACTCGCCATCAACACCGGCTTCGACGTCTGGTTCTCCTATCGCGAGCAGAAGCAGCTTCTCGCGGCGACCCAGCGCGAGCAGGCAGCAAGCGCGGCCATCCAGATCGGCCAGTTCATCGGCCAGATCGAAAGCCAGATCAGATGGCTCTCGCGGCTGCCTCCGGAGCTGTCGAGCAACGAAGACGACCGCCTGAACGCCATCCGGCTCCTGCGCCTCTCGCCCGCGATCGCGGAGATTGCCGAGCTCGATTCGCAGGGCCGCGAGCAGGTGCGCGTGTCGCGCCGTGTCGCGGACAGGGTCGGCAGCAAGGCCGATCTCTCGGCCTCGCCGGCCTTCCGCGGTGCCAATGAAAGCCGGGCCTATTACGGGCCGGTCTACTTCCTCGGCGACACCGAGCCGTTCATGACGCTCGCCACGCGCGGGACCGGGCGGAATCCCAATGTGATCGTGGCCGACGTCAATCTGCGCTTCATCTGGGACCTCGTTGCCGGGATCAGGGTCGGCAACACCGGCAAGGCCTATGTGGTCGACCGCATGGGAGTCCTGATCGCGCATCCCGATCTGTGGCCGGCGCTGCAACGGACCGATCTCTCCGGGCATGCCGACGTGCGCGCCGCACTCGACGGCGTGGGGCCGCCTTCGGGCGGCCTGGTCAAGGGGGATCTGTCAGGCCAGCGCGTGCTCTCGACCTATGCGACGGTCCCCTCGCTCGGCTGGCTGGTGTTCGTCGAGCTTCCGCTCAGCGAGGCCTACGCCCCGATCTATGCATCGATCGGACGCGCGACCTTTCTCCTGGTCGTCCTGCTCGCCTGCGCGGTCCTGGTGTCCCTCTGGCTGAGCCGGCGCATGACCGTGCCGATCCAAATCCTGACGCAGGGCGCGCGGCGGATCGGCAGCGGCGATCTCGGCCTGCGGCTCGCGATCAAGACCGGCGACGAGCTGGAAGCGCTCGGCGACCAGTTCAACCGGATGGCCGCTCACTTGCGCGAATCCTACGCGACGCTCGAGCGCAAGGTGATCGAGCGCACCTCGGAGCTCGAAAAGACCCGCGACCACGCCCTGGCCGAGCATGACGCGGCCGAGCGCGCGCGCAGGGCCGCCGTGCTGGCCAACGAGACCAAGTCGCGCTTCCTCGCCGTCGTCAGCCACGAGCTGCGCACGCCGCTGAACGGCGTCATGGGCGTGCTGCAGCTGCTCGACGACGGCAGCCTCGGCGAGGCCCAGCGCCGCCACCTCGCGACTGCGGAGGCATCGGGCGAAACGCTGATCGCGCTGGTCGATGCCATCCTGGAATATGCCCGCCTGGAGGCCAGCACCGAAACGCTGGAGACGCGCGACTTCCGCCTCCACCAGCTGATTGAGACCGCCGCGGAGCTGATGTGTCCGCAAGCCTTCGGCAAGGGCCTGACCTTCGACCTCGCCTGCGATGCGACGGTCGACACATCCGTGCACGGCGATCCGGTCAGGCTCAACCGCATCCTGCTCAATCTGATCGGCAATGCCATCAAGTTCACCCCGCACGGCGGGATTGCGCTCGCGGCGGCCGCCGAGCAACGCGACGATCATGTCCTGCTGCGCATCACCGTTCGCGATACCGGCATCGGCATCGCGCCCGACATGCACGAGCGCATCTTCGACGATTTCGTCCAGGCCGACGACAGCATCGCGCGGCGGTTCGGCGGCACCGGCCTCGGACTGGCGATCGCACGCCGGCTCACGCGCCTGATGCGCGGCGAGCTGACGGTGGAGAGCACGCCGGGCGCGGGCAGCACGTTCACGCTTCAGGTGCCGCTCGGCCTCGCCGCAAGCGGCGTGGCGCAAGGCGCGGTCCCGCCGCCGTCGCGGCAGCTCCGCGTGCTGCTGGTCGACGACGATCCCGTCAATTGCGAGGTCGGCGAAGCCATTCTGAACCGGCTCGGCCATCGCGCGACGATCGCGAGAGACGGCGCTTCGGCCATTGCGCTCGCGCGCGATCAGGCGTTCGACATCATCCTGATGGACCTGCACATGCCCGACATGGACGGCGTCGAGGCGGCGTCGCGGATCGGCAAGCTCGGTCTGCCGAAAATGCCGCGCATCATCGCCGTGACCGCCGACGTGTCCACCAGTGCCCGCGAGCGACTCGCAAGCGCCGGCATCGCCAAGGTCGTGAGCAAGCCGATCGTGATCAACGCGCTGCGCGAGGCGATCGAGGACGCCCCGGATGAGCCGGCCGCGGCGCAACTCGCTGCAGGCGCATTGATCGACCGGCATTTCCTCGACGACCAGCGCGAGCTGCTCGGCCCCGCGCAAATCGAAAAGCTCCATCATTTGTTGGGGGAGACCAGCGGCAAGCTGATCGCAGACATCGCCAAGGCGGCAGCGATTGGCGATCACAAGGAGCTCGCGCGATCCGCGCACCAGCTCGGCAGCACCGCCGGCGCGCTCGGCCTCGTCCGCATGTTCGAGCGCAGCCGCGAGATCGAACTGGCGGCGCCCTCGATGTCCCCACCCGAATGCCAGAGCGCCGCACGCGAGCTCGCCGCGCTTCGAGATGCCTCGATGAGTGCGCTCGACGATCTGCTCCGGCCCGCCGAGCAGCGTTCGGCCAGCTAAGCGGTGTTCCCATAAATCGGGGTGCTTGGGTCAGGCACGGCTGATGACCGGTAATCTGCCAATAGTGGTGGAATGGTGGATCTCGCCAGAGGTCGCAGAAGGGCCACAAGCGGACGGCAGGGAAGGCCCGCTCAGTCGAAAGTTGAAGTAAACCTTCGAACAATCTCCGCAATCCGAGGCCGCGTAAATCTGTCTACCGGGTTGATGCTGCGGTCGTCATCACGATAGAACTCGCCCGCGTCGAAGGCCAAGTAAACGTCCCAAAATAGAGGAGGCAAATCCGGCTCCCGCCCCATAAGGCCCATCAGTTCGTTTACGACCCGATCACAGAAATCGAAATCAAGGGTACCTTTGTTAAATCCTGACGCCAGTTCGAGCGCCAACGCATCGTACAACACATCCCTAGCTAACCCGCTCTGCCCGCTCCATTGATCCAGAACGGTATGGTTCAACAAGGGTTGCGGCTCAGGCCCTTCAAGCACATTCTCAGCCTTATGACTTGCGTTAAGCGAAGCAATCATTTCCTCTATGATGGACATCTGCTGGATAGCCCCGCACGAATTTTCAGCTAAGGCTACCCTGTACCATAAGAAAGCAGGCTTGGAGCTTAACGTCCGTTTCGGGTCAAAATGCGAAGAACTCAGCGCGAGCAAATCCAGTGGCTACGCCCAAATAAGCAGACGCTGATGGCGAGCGGAGCCGACATATCCCGGCCCGGCTCTTCCGCGCGGATCATTTCGGCCGGCCTGACGCCGCCTCCTCCTCGCGCCCAAACCGCTCCACCAGAAAATCGATGAACAGCCGCACCTTCACCGACAGATGCCGCGTCGGCGGATAGACCGCGTAGAGCGCGAGCGGCGGTGCGGAATAATTGTCCAGCACCGTCCGCAGCTCGCCCTTCCGTAACGCATCGGCCGCGATGAACTCCGGTAGCAGCGCGAGCCCCCTGCCCTTGATCGCGACGTCGCGCAGCACTTCGGCGTTGTTGACGCAGAGCGACCAGGCCGGCTGGATCCAGTGATCACCGTCGCTGCCTGTGAGCTTCCACTGATTGCCGGTCAGCAGGAAGCCGTAGGTGAGCGAGGCATGCTCGCGCAGGTCCTGCGGATGCTTTGGCGTGCCGTGACGCGCGAGATAATCGGGCGAAGCGCAGATCATGCGCGCCACCGGCATGATTTTTCGCGCGATCAAACTCGAGGATTCCAATTCCGCGATCCGCAGCGTCACGTCAAAGCCGTCCTGGACGGGATCGAGCAGATCGTCGCTGAGCACGATTTGGAGCTGAAGGTCGCCATAGCGCGCCATGAAATCGGCGAGCACCGGTCCAAGCCGCATCGTGCCGAACGACATCGGCGCGTTGACCCGCAACAGGCCGCGCGGCGCCGACTGGGCCTGCGCCACCGCCTGGTCGGCGGCCTCGATCTCCGAGAGGATCACGACCGCGCGCTCGAAATAGCGCTGGCCGTTCTCGGTCGGGCTGGCGTGGCGGGTGGTCCGGTTCAGAAGCTGGACGCCGAGGCTCTCCTCGAGGTCGGCGATGTATTTGCTGATCGCCGAGCGCGACAGCCGCAGCTGCCGGCCCGCCTCGGCAAAACTGCCGCTTTCGACCACCTTCACGAAGGCCCGGAGGCTGGCGACCTTATCCAATGGCCGGCCCCGGCGATTGTTTCCAAATCGTAGACATAGACGTCATATTTGCATGGATTGTCTCCAATCCAAAGCGGAACGATATTTCCACCCAGAGCAAGACCGCTCCCCGAATTCTGGAGGACGACAATGTCTGGACTGCACCACGTCACCGCGATCGCCGGCGATCCCATCCGCAATTTCGGCTTCTACACCCGGGATCTCGGCCTGCGCTTCGTCAAGAAGACGGTCAATTTCGACGATCCCGGCACCTATCACTTCTATTACGGCGACGAGACCGGCCGCCCCGGCACCATCCTGACTTTCTTCCCCTGGGCCGGCGTTCCGGCCGGACGCCGTGGCGTCGGCGAGACCCATCAGACCGCCTTCCGCGTGCCGCAGCGCTCGCTCGGCTACTGGACGCAGCGCTTCACCGAGAAGGGCATTGCCTACGAGGCGCTGGAGAAGCGTTTTGGCGAGTCCGTACTGCCGTTCACCGACCCTGACGGCATGGCGCTCGCGCTTGTGGGTGTCCCCGGCGCCGAGACCGAGCCCGGCTGGAGCAATGGCGACGTGCCGGCCGAGCACGCGATCCGCGGCTTCCACGGCGTGACCTTGCTGCTCGACAGCGCCGCGAAGACGGCTTCCGTGCTCACCGACGTGTTCGGCTTCAAGGAGACCGGACGCGAGGGCTCGGTGATCCGCTTCAAGGCGCCGGGCGATGCCGAAGGCAGCGTCGTCGACATCTACGAAGCCAAGGGCTTCTTGCGCGGACATCAGGGCGGCGGCTCCGTCCACCACATCGCCTTCCGCGCGGCCGATGACGCCGAGCAGGGCCGGATGGCGCAAAAGCTCGTGAGCAATCACGGCCTGCATCCGACCGAGCAGAGGGACCGCAACTACTTCCGCTCGATCTACTTCCGCGAGCCCGGCGGCGTGCTGTTCGAGATCGCGACCGATATCCCCGGCTTCGCCGTCGACGAACCGGTCGCGACGCTGGGACGTGATCTGAAGCTGCCGAGCTTCCTCGAAGCACAGCGCAAGCAGATCGAAAATGTTCTGCCGAGCCTGGAAGAAAGCGCGTCATGACCGAGAGCACATTCATCCATCGTTTCGAGCCCGCGACCAGCGCGGGCTCCCCTCCGCTGCTGCTGTTGCACGGCACCGGCGGTGACGAGAACGACCTGCTCGGGCTCGGCAAGATGATCTCGCCCGGCTCCGCGCTGCTCTCGCCGCGCGGCCGCGTGCTCGAGCACGGCATGCCGCGCTTCTTCCGCCGTCTCGCCGAGGGCGTGTTCGACGAGGACGACGTGCGCCGGCGCGCGCTGGAGCTCGGCGACTTCGTCGCGGATGCGCGGAAGCAATACGGCATCGCCGCGCCGGTTGCGGTCGGCTTCTCCAACGGCGCCAACATCGCAGCCGCGCTGTTGCTGCTGAAGCCAGACGTCCTGGCAGGCGCGATCCTGCTGCGTGCCATGGTGCCGCTGTCGGATCCGCCGAAGGCGGAGCTTGGCGGCAAGCCGATTCTGCTGCTGTCCGGGCAGTCCGATCCGATCGTGCCGGCGAGCAATTCGGCAAAGCTTGCGGCGCTGTTGTCGGAAGCCGGAGCGCGTGTCGACCACAAGGTCCTGCCGGCGGGCCATCAATTGTCGCAGGCCGACGTCACGCTGGCCCGCAACTGGATCGGCAGCGTCGACGCCAAAGCGGCATGAACCAACGAGCGGCGCATCGTTCACGAACGATGCGCCGCCCATTCGCCTCGCGAACTGTCAGGCAGATTTTCGAAGTGGTTGTTTCTTCGGTTGCGGTCTCGCCGCGCGGCCAATGGCGGCGATCGCCTCCATCTCGTCGACGAGGCCGGACCGATCGATATCGACTTTCATGGCCTCGCCGAGCAGACGGGCCGCCTTCCTGAATTGCGGCTCTGCAATCAATCGGTTCACCGCCGCGGCAATTTCCGCTTCGGAGGCGGTTGGAGGCAATTGAAGCCCTGCCCCCTTCGCTTCGACGCGCGCGGCGTTGGCAGCCTGGTCCCGCCCCATCGGCAGGATGAGCTGCGGCAGTCCGTTGATGAGTGAACGCGTGGTCGTTCCGTGGCCGCCTTGCGAGATCACCACGGAAACATCCTTCATGACGAGGTCATGGGGAGCGCCGCGGACCAAATGCACATTGTTCGGAGCCCTGAGATCGGCGACGTCGACATTGGGACCGGATGTTGCAAGGGCATCGATCTCGACCGCTTCCATCGCTGTGATAATGCGCTGAAACAGTTCGCGCTGACCTTGCGCGCCCGTGCTGCACGCGATCAGCCCACGAGGACGACCCGACCGAGCCGACCATGGCGCTCGCCACGCCTCTGTCTGCCGAGATTTGGACCAATTCGGCACATCGAGCAACGGTCCGACGTATCGGAAATTCTCGGGCAGCGAGTCAGCTTGAAAGTCGAACGCTCGACTCGTCGCGAGCAAAAGCCGGTTGGCCCGATCGAACAGATCGTAGACATCTGCCAGAAGCGGAAGACCCAAATCGGCACGCGCGCGGTTGAGACTTGGCAGAAACACATTGAGTGTTTCGGC
The DNA here is from genome assembly GCF_023073075.1 of Bradyrhizobium sp. 61. Classification (NCBI taxonomy): domain Bacteria; kingdom Pseudomonadati; phylum Pseudomonadota; class Alphaproteobacteria; order Hyphomicrobiales; family Nitrobacteraceae; genus Bradyrhizobium; species Bradyrhizobium sp. 61. Next base: position 327,547 of record NZ_JADPIU010000064.1, read on the forward strand.
CAGCCTGGCATTTGCGGCGTCGACTTCGGCGCGCTCTTCCGGCGTTTTCGGTTGCCTCAACCCGCTGGTGGCCGGCGGCATTCCCGGCAGGGGCCGAATGCTGACATGAGGGGACAGCAGAGCGAAAGGCACGCCTGACGCCTCCGCCCCGAGCGCAGCACCAAACAGCACGTCAAGCACGAGAACGGCATCCGTCGGCATACGGCCGATCTCATCCCGGACATCGGCCGCATAGAGCGCGGCAGGATCAAAGACGGCCTGGCGTAGAAAGTCCTTCACATCCGAGACGTCCACCGGATCCGCAGCCTTTCCGGTCGGGGCGCGGCGCCATGCTACAAATGCAAAGCCGGAGGCCTCGACTTCAGCGCGCATCGCCGGATCCGCCATCACCCGAATATGATGTCCATTCCGGTGCAACCTCCGCGCCGCAGTCAGCAGCGGGCTCAAGTTCCCGAGGGTCCCCCACGACGCCAGCAGAAAATTATAAGACATCGTAGAACCTCTTTCGCCACAGGGATGAATTCGCTGGTGCAATCCATCCTGGGCGCAGGCTTCCGGACGGACGCTTGGCCGCGCCTGTGTCCGCGCGGGCCACGCCAAGAATGGCGGGGCGCGCGCTACCGAACGATGTCTCCTCAGAGTGAGATGGTTACAGCTGTAGGGAGAGGAAGGCCGCTTAAGGGCGCATCGGGTGGGGGCAAACGTAGTCCATCAGTTCAGAACGCGAATTTGTCCGCTAAGGGCCAGGACCGGAAGTGGGCCGACGTGCGCTTGCGATAGTGCTTAGCCACTCGTTTCGGTTGCCCGCCCCTTCTTCAGTGCAATAATTCAGGGCGTCCAGCACGAGGCAGGAACCGCAGTCAGTCGCCGCCCCCGCTCCAATTGACAGTCAATCCGACCGCTGAGTTTTCCTCCGGGCTCGCGAGCCAATACCCGTTTGCCTGGACGAGCTTGAGGAAGCGTCGCGCTTGCTCTTCCGGCAAAGAGCCGGCAGCTGAACTCGATATCTCCTGCAGAAACCGCGCCATCTTTGTTGTTGTCACGCATATGATCGAAGCAGCCAGTTGCGACGAGTTTCTCCAAGCGTGCTTGGCACCGTCTCGCACATCGAAGACATCGCCCGGTCCAAGCTCCTCCCAGCGGTCTCCGTGAAGAGCATTTATGCTCCCGGACACCACGTAAAACGTCTCTCGATCGGCGTGACTATGCATCGGCACCACCGCGCCCGCGGGCAGGGTACATCGGATGAGACAGTAGTCTCCTGCATTATCGGAAACCTCAGTGAGATACTCGTTCATCGGACGCAAGTGTTGCTGCGGGGAAAACACTTCTTGAGCATTGATTGCGCTCGTCGAGCGACGATCATTCGGATTGAGATTGTCAGGCATCGCCAGAGACCTCTTACATGATGCTGCAGGCAAGACACTTGCAGATGACGCTCGGCTTGTTGACCGCAGCAGTTTGACACCATCGCCACCAGAGCGCCGTCAGATCGGCACAAGGATTGCTGTGCTGGTCCAATCACTCTCTCGAGCGGTTGACATCTAGAACAATGAGGAATGAACGTGGAGTGGCTGGCACTCCCTTTCCGATGCGGTGACGCGCACTCCTTCAACGAACAGGAGCGCGTCATTTCCCAGCAACGGCTGGGAACACATTTTTGTGTGCCGCTGTTGCGGCATTCAGACTTGTGCGCACTTGCGGTAAAGAGGTCGCCTCATTCCTTGGTTGCGAAAGGGAAAGCGAGATGCCCTACGCGCATTTCTCCCGAATGTTCCGCCTTCGATTTGGGTGCAGCCCAAGCGTAGCCTCGGCCGCGCATGTCCGAGCTGGTTCAAATTGAGAAGACATCGGTGCGAGCAAGTGTTTTCCGGCTAGCCCTCGAACGCAGAGATTTCAACTGACGGTCGGCATGTCTCAGAAGAACCCAGGAACGGTCACCAGTTTGAGCGGGCATTCAGTCAAAGCGATGTTGGCGCCAGTCCGGGTTGAGCGCAGGTTGGCGGCGATAGTGGCTGCTGACGTGGCTGGCTATTCGCGGCTGATGCACGAGAATGAAGAGGCGACCTACGCCAAGGTGACGGCGCTCCTCGCGGACGCTGTCGCACCGGCAGTCGCCGAACACGGCGGCCGCATCGTGAAGAACATCGGCGACGGCTTCTTGGCGGAGTTTCCGAGCGCTGTCGAAGCCGTCCGAACTGCGGTGCAGTTTCAGACCCGCATCGGGGAACTGACAATCGATGACGCGGAAGACAGGCGTATTGCTTTCCGTGTGGGTGTCAACATCGGTGACGTCATCGTTGAGCCTCATGACATCTTTGGAGACGGCGTTAACATCGCTGCGCGGCTTGAGGGCATCGCTGAGCCCGGCGGTATCTGCATCTCGTCCGCCGCCTACGATCAAATCCGAGACAAGGTCGAGGTTGAGTTTGCCGATCTTGGCGAGCAGAACCTCAAAAACATCGACCGTCCAGTGCGAGCCTACGCTGTGCTCCAGGAAGGACCTAACCCGCCGGTACAAGCCGACCGCGCGAGACCGGCCGTGCTTCCAGCGCCACGACTTTCGATCGTCGTCCTGCCTTTCATGAACCTCGGGGGCGATACCGAGCAGGATTATTTTGTCGACGGTGTGACTGAGAACCTCACGACGGACCTGTCGCGCATCAGTGGCGCATTTGTAATCGGCCGACACACCGCATTCACCTATAAGAACAAAGTGATTGATCTCAAACAGATCGGTCGCGAGTTGAATGTTCGCTATCTGCTCGAGGGCTCCGTGCAGCGTGGCGGCAATCGGCTTCGAGTAAATGTGCAGCTGATTGACGCGGAAACCGGGTCGCATCTATGGGCCGAACGCTTCGACAAGCCTGTCACCGACCTTTTCGATACGCAGGACGAAATCGTAGCAAGGCTCGCCAATGCGCTGGACGCCCAGCTTATCGCGGTTGAGGCGCGCCGAGCGGAACGTTCGCGGCATCCCGATGCGATGGACTTCTATTTCCGAGGCGTGGCCTTGTGGAACAAGGGGATCACGTCCGAATCGATGGCACAAGCCCGCAGCTTTTTTGAACGAGCCTTGGCGCTCGATCCCGGAAATATCGGAGCGATGGTCGGTGTGGGGTTGGTGGATGCGTCCATCGGAGCGATCTTCCTGGCCGACGACCGGGCCGCGCATCTCGCGGCAGCCGAGACGACGTTGACAAAGGCGCTGTCTCTCGCGCCGAACCACGCCTTGGCCCACATGATATTAGGGGTAGTCCAGATTTTTACGAATCGTGCGATTCAAGGCATCGCCGAATGCGAGCGAGCGTTGGCGTTGGATCGAAATCTGGCTAACGCGCACGCGGCCATCGGTTTCGCCATGAATTCTCTCGGTCGCGGCGCAGAGACTGAGGCCCATGTCAACGAAGCGCTCCGCCTCTCTCCTCGCGACATCTCCGCCTTCCGGTGGCTGCAGATGGTCGGCTTCGCCAAAGTGCAGCTCAATGCCGACGCCGAAGCAGTAACTTGGTTCCGTCGAAGTCTCGAGGCCAACCGAAATTATCCGATCACGCATTTTGGATTCGCCGCCGTCCTGGCGCTGCTCGGCTCGCTGGATGAGGCTCGGGCCGCTGCGAAGGCAGGACTTGCGCTTGATCCAAGCTTTACCATCCGCCGGTTTCGCCTCGGCGCAGCGAGTGATAATCCCACCCACCTCGCCGGACGCGAACGCGTCTATGAAGGTATGCGTTTGGCCGAGGTACCGGAGGGATGATGTCTGGTATGGGTCACAAGCCGAAATCAGCATCGAGCAACGCCACGTCCGCGAAGGGCCACAAGCCGACATTGCATACTGCGCCGTTGATGGGAATTGGAATGAGACCAGTATTTCCCGGCAACCGCAGCACTCATGGGGGGAGACCCATGATGGAGCAAGCTCGCATGACCCTTTTGAGGTGTTCCGGCCTGTAAAATCGAGCGAGCTTTGGAACGAGTGTGGAGACGCGGAGAGCCGGCCTCGCTTCCACCAGGCGTGCACCGATCATCCGGGCTTCCTCGACCCTTCCAGACATTGCGTGGCATGCCGCCAGAATGAATTGTGCGTTGAGATAGTTGGGCCGGTGCAGCACAGCCGACTTGGCCCATGATGCCCCGTCCTCGTATCGATCCGTCAGGAAATGCGCAAACGCTATGCCGGTCTGCGTCAGAAAAAGAAACGGATCCATCGGGCTTAGACGCCCCCCGGCGTGGAACTGCTTAAGCGCCGCCTCTATGTCGCCGCGCCGTATGTGTTCCCAGCCGATGGTATACCGTGCGACAGCCAGGTTCGGGTTAAGTTCATACGCTCGGGAGACGAGGGCCACGCCATCGTCCATCTCATATAATACGGCGCCAATTGCCTGCCCGGCTCTCACGAGTACGGTTGGATCATCCTTATCGAGCTCGATCGCACGCCTCGCCAACCGTCGGGTGTCGTTCAGTTCCTGATCAGCGTCGATGGTCCAGCCGAAGATCTTTCGTTGCAGATAGCAATAAGCACCAAGCGCGTATGCTGAGGCCAATCCGGGATCGATCTCGACCGCAAGACGGATCAGTCTGAGGGCTTCAATGTTTTGTTCGCGCGTGAATTCATAGAAGCTCGAGAGTGCACGCAGATAGTAGTCGTAGGCCTGAAGATTTTCGGTTGGCTTGCGTTTTGCGCGCTCTATCTCGGCGCGCTCCAATTGAGGAAAGAGTGCGCTAATCACGCTACTCGTCACTTGGTCCTGCAGATCGAAGATATCTTTGAGCTGGCTGTCGAACCGGTCCGCCCAGAGATGAGCACCCGTCGTGGCCTCGATCAACTGCCCGGCAATGCGAACCCGATCGCCGGATTTGCGCACACTGCCTTCGAGCACATACCGAACGCCCAGCTCGCGCCCGACCTGCCTGATGTCGATAGCCTTGCCTTTGTAGGTAAAAGTGGACTGTCGCGCGATGACGAACAACGATTTGGACCTTGAAAGGCCAGTGATGATGTCCTCGACCATGCCGTCGGCGAAATACTCCTGCTCCGGATCGGAGCTCAGGTTGGTGAATGGCAGAACGGCCAGCGACGGTTTGTCGGGAAGTGGGAGGGCGGGTTTAGCCGTCTCCTTCTGGATTTCTGTGACCGCCACAGTGGGGGCGCCGTCAGCCTCATGCACCATACCGATAAAGCGATAGCCCTTCCTTGGCAGCGTCTTGATCAACCGCTGTTTCTCCCCGGAATCGCCAATTGCGGACCGGGCGGCATTCAGGCGGGTCGTCAGCGCGGCATCCGATACGCACCGCCCCTTCCAAATGGTTGTGATGAGCTCATCCTTGCAAACCACGCGCTCACGGTTGCGGATGAGGTAGTCCAGAAAGTCAAAGGTCTGTGGCGCCAGGGCAACGACGTTTGTGTCGCGGTACAGCTCGCGGCGGCCGGAATCCAGTTGGTAGTCTTCGAAGAGATAGCGCAAGACGCGAAATCCCTTGGACGGTCTCCGGTCAGGCCCGGCAACACTTGGAAAACAAAGAATAAGCTGTCCGTAAGGAAAATGTAAGCAGCAGATCAAGCGTGCCGGGCCGGATTTTGGCAGCATGCCAGGGTGGAAACACGGTGCCCGAGGATACTGCGATGAGCATGATTTATCAGACAACGGGCTTGGTCCAGACGGCAGACTCCCAGCGACGCAATGTCAGCGTTTTCAAGAATTGCTGGAACGCTTTTCAAGAGTGGCGGAAATGGGAGCGGCTGCGGCGCGATCTTTGCCACCTAAGTGATCAGGAGCTGAAGGATATCGGGATGACGTATGGCGAGATCGACTACGTGGCCTCGAACCAAAATACTGACCCGCGAGGCATACGATCGGTCGGATGATGTCGACCTCCGGCAGCGGTGGACGGAACGTCGGAAATTGGGCGACGCGAGCCGCTTGGCGGCCCAGATACCGGCTTGCGCTTAGTCAAAGGCCAACACCGCGCCAACGCCCCAACACGCCAGCTTGGGGTCGCAAGCCGAAATCAGCATCGAGCAACGCCACGTCTGCGACGGGCCACAAGCGGACCTTGGCCAGCATCACTCGATCACCTCAGATTGCTTAGTTGGCTGCGCGCACAATGGCCGGTGGCTGCCATGAGCCCCCACCGGCCGGCAGGATCGAAGGCGCCGTTGTCTTCGGCCAATATAAACGCATCACGAGGTAGATTTCGTCATTCGGCGCCGGCAACCAATTGGATTCCTTGTCGACGCCGGGCGAATCTTTTTGGATATACAACGTGAGAGAGCCGTCGGCATTCTTCTTCATGTCCGGCAGCATCGGCGAGTTGATCAGGTAGCGGTTGATCGGATTCTCGATCAGCAATTGGCTCTTGCCATCATACATCGTCACCGACCAGAAAGCCTCTACCGGCGGGAATTGTCCGGCGGAAAAAGTGATTGTGTACTTGTGCTTGGAACCATCGAGCACCTCGCCATCAGCAAGCGCCTTCGTCATTGGATAGACGGCCTCGATTGCGTCGTTGCCATAGATGCCGCCCTTGGCTGCGGCAGCGCGCTTCAGCCAGTCGCCGCTGTAGAATTGCCGGTCTCCGAACAGCGATCCGATTTTCCAGCCATTTACGTCTTTCTGTCCACTAGCAAGATACTTTTCAACTTTCTCTTCGCCGTCCTTCATCCCTAGCCCGATTTCAATCTTGTGGGTCAGCGGAAGATCCTTGAAGTCGAAGGTCTTTCCGGGGCCGACGCCGATGCGCGTGAGCTTGGCGCGGATTTCCTTTTCCTCCGGCCCGGCCGGCGCAAATTGGAGAGCGAAGTCGAGATACTCGAAGAAGTTCTTCTTCACCAACTCCGCATTAGCCTTGGGAAAGTCGACGGCCGCTGCAGCGGGGGGCGCGGGCTGCTTGAGGTAGGCCGACAGGGGCTGCACCTTATAGCCGGCCTGGACCTTCTCAACGTTCGGCATATCTGCCGGATGGAAGAGCTGGGTGCGGTAGGCGGCGGCGGAAAATTGTGTCGAGGAGTGAAACATCTTCTTGATGCCAGGCGGAGTGGCACCCTGCCAGTTCGGCCCAACCACCATATAATCTCCGGCCTCGCTTCCGGTCGCGCGGCTACCGATATATCCGTAATTGAACGTGTTGCCGTCGCAAAGCATCACTGAATAGTAGCGACTCTTGTCAACAGCCGGCACGGAAAGAACGATCGGCTCGGCGCGCAGATCGAGCCATAACAGCGAATAGGGCGTGTCGCTATTGGGAGTTATTACGGCCGTGTCCTTGTATGTATAGACACGCGCCTCGTTTTTGATCTGGTTGAACGGCGCCTTGAATTGCCCAGAGTTCCTGTCGACGGCATATTCGTACATGACGGCGTAGTTCATCACGATCGGCAGCCCGTAGATGAAGCCTTCTTCGGCGATGGCTTTGGCCTCGCGGATGTCAGGCCATTCCGCCTGCGACACACTTGGCGTCAGTGCGAATATCGAGCCCGTCAGAGCGGCGGCCAATACACTTGATCGAATGTTCATGTGAACCACCCACGCGCGAAAGGGCGCCAAATAGACACCCGGGAAGCTGGGTCATCATTTCACGAAATAGTCTCAGCGGACTACGGAAAAACGAACGGCTTGCATCTGTGAGGCCAAATCGCGCTGAACTACAATCGAAATCCGATTTCATGAGCATTTTCCAATACGTTGATGCTCATTCGTTCGGAAAATGTCCGCTGTGGGTCAAAAGCCGACACCGCGCCAATGCCCCAACACGCCAGCTTGGGGTCACAAGTCGAAATCAGCATCGAGCAACGCCGCGCCTGCGAAGGGCCAAGAGCGGCCGTTGCACACCAGCCCATGAACAAGAGAGGTCGCCTCGCGAACGACCTCTCCTTCGTGTCCGGCAATGTATGCTTGTCGCGATCAGCTTTTTTGAACGGCGGCCGCGGCTTTGCGTATCACGTCGATAACCACATTTGGCTGGGAGAGCATCGGCACGTGGCTGCTCGCCACCTCGGTGACCGTCGCTCCCATGCGCTTCGACACCCAGCGTTGCAGATCCGGATGCACAGTATGGTCTTGCGTGGCCAGAATGTACCAGCTCGGCTTCGACCTCCACGCGATCTTGTCGGCGCTGAGCTTCTGTTGCTGGAACAGATTGTAGACGGGCGCATAATGGGTGGCCCAAACCAGCTTCTGGTCTTCCTCGGAGAGGTCTCCTGCGAAGAACTCGGTGCCGCTCGGAAGCATCCAGGCACGCCCATCGGCGACCTCGACGCGGGAGAAAATATCCGACGGATACTTGTCGAGCTGGTCCTGCACGGTCTCGCCGGCATCCGGAGCGACCGCTGCAATGTAGACGAGACCGACCACGCGCTCATCGGTGCCCGCGCCCGTGATGGTGGCGCCGCCATACGAATGGCCAACGAGAAGGACCGGGCTGCCAACACGATTGAGTGTGCGCTTCACCGTCGCCAGGTCCTCCTCGTAGGAGTCCAGGCCATATTGAACGGCGATCACTTCGTACCCGTCGGCCTGCAATGCAGGAATGACTTTGCTGAAACAGGAGCCATCGGCCCAAATCCCGTGACAGAAAACGATCGTTGGCTTGGTTTGCGCAGACATACTGCTTTTCCTTTTTTTGCACGAACTTCAGCGATGGAGGGCATTGGAAGACTTAGAACCCGGTCGCCGGGGCCCCCATTGCGAAAGTCAGACTATTCGTTCATAAATGGCCGATTAGCCGTCTTTCGTTCGGTTCTTTCGCGATCCAAAGTCCTGAATGACAACGATTCTAGAAAGAACGGCCGGTCTGCTGGCCTTCGTGCGGACGGTTGACGCGGGTTCTTTCGCCGGCGCCGCGCGATCGATCGGCGCCAGCCCCTCAGCGGTATCGAAAAGCGTTTCGCGCCTCGAACAACGCCTCGGCGTGCGCTTGCTGCAGCGCTCAACGCGCACACTCAGCCCAACGTCCGAAGGCGCCGCTTACTACGAGCACGTCGCTCCCCATCTGCGCGCGATAGAGGAAGCCGACGACGTCGTGCAGGTTCCAGGAAACGTCCGTGGCGTGCTTCGGGTCACTGTGCCGAGTACATTTGGACGCCCGTTGATTTCCGCATGGGCGGGCTCGTTCCTGGAGCGCTATCCGGATATCAAGCTTGATCTCAGCGTCACGGACCGCCGTGTCGATCTCATCCGCGAGGGTTTCGACCTCGCTGTCAGAATTGGCGAATTGGAAGACACAAACCTGATCGGCCGCTCGTTAGGTGTCCTGCAATATGTTCTGGGCGCATCGCCGGAATACCTTCAGCGGCGAGGAATCCCGCAGTCGATCGACGATCTCACGCAGCATGCCTGCCTTCGCCATCTGCTTGGTGGCCGGCCGCAAGCATTTACTTTTGCGGACGGCACACGGGTCATCCCCAATGGCCCCTTCGACAGCGACGATGCTCAGTCGTTGATTGAGGCGGTCATAAGAGGCGTTGGCATCACGCAGTTCATGCGCATCGCAATCGAGGACGAGCTCGCCGCCGGGCGATTGAATGTCGTGCTGCCGGCCATACCGATGTTCACCACACCGGTCTACGTCCTGCACGCATTCGGACGACAACTCCCCCTGCGAGCCCGCCTGTTTATCGATTTTCTTGTCGATGCCTTGGGCGTGTCGCGCAATTTGTCACTCTGAACTTTAGGAACTGGCCAGAAACGGGTCCGACGCGCGAGCAGGGATTTCCGCCTGATCCTCTCGGCCAGTGACATCTAAAGCGCGAGCAAGCCGGGCGGCGGCTTGCGCATGTTGGTCGCCTGCTCATAGGCGTAGGCCAGGCGCAGCAGCTTGTACTCGCTCCAGGCACGGCCCGCGAAGGTAACACCGAGCGGATAGTCAGGCGTGTCCTTGTCGTCTACTCCCGAAATGAAACCGCCCGGCACCATGACGCTGGGATATCCCGCCTTCGCTGATATCACGCAGCCTGCGGCGCCGGGAAACAGCACCGCGTCGAGCTTGTGCTGGTTCATGTAGGCGTCCATACCGCGCGTCTTGGCGGAGAGCAGGTCCATGGCCCGCGCCGATTTGTACTCGCGCTCGCTGAGATCGCCTCTGGTCATGTTGGCGGCGAGGAACAGGTCCTGGCCGAACCGCAGCGCCGTCTCAGCGTTCGCCTCGTTGAAGGCCACGATGTCGGCCATGGTCTTCATCTCTGTGTTCGTCGCCCAATCGCTGAGGTAGAGATTGAGATCGTGCTTCAGCTCGTAGAGGAAGACGATCGGCGGCGTCGCCGGATTACCCCTATTGCGACTCAGGGGATTGCGATTGAGCACGTTCATGCTCGTACCCGGCCCGCCGATCCAGCCAGATGTTGGCATGTTGGCACGCACGATGATGGCGCCCAGATCCTCCAGCACCTTGATCGCGTCGACCATCACCTTGGCCGACCTTGGCGGCAACTTGCCGTAGTAGCGATCGTTCAGCGGATCGGCCGGGTCGCTCGGCACGCCGATGCGCGCGCCCTTCATCGCGTCGGTCGCGAGGTCGGCGGTGTAGTCGACCGGCCGCCGCTGCCGCTCGGTCGCGGGGTCGAGTGGGTCTTCGGCTGCCAGCACGTTCAACAGCATCGCCGCGTCGCGCACCGTGCGCGTCATCGGTCCTGCAGTGTCCTGGCTGTGCGCGATCGGCACAATCCCGGCCCGACTGACCAGCCCAACGGTCGGCTTCACGGTGACTAGGCCGTTTTGGCTGGCAGGATACAGCAGCGAGCCCGACGTCTCGGTGCCGATCGATGCTGCGCACAGGCCGGCCGCCACGGCGACGGCCGAGCCCGCGCTCGATCCGCCCGGCGGCACGACCGGGATGCCGCGATCATCCATCAGCGCCGGCGCGTAAGGGTTCTTCACCTGACCGCCGAGCGACGAATAGCCCGCGGGCATGTCGGCGGCGAGAATGTTGGCGAACTCCGTCAGGTTCGCCTTGCCCAGGATCACCGCACCGGCCTTTCGCAGCAGCTTGACGATTGTCGCGTCTCTCCTGGCGCGCGCGCCCTCCAGCGCCAGCGAGCCCGCCGTCGTCGGCTGCTTGTCGCCGGTCGCGATGTTGTCCTTCACCAGGATCGGGATGCCCGCCAACGGCCGCTTGGCCGATGGCTTGGCGTCGTCGAGCTTGCCCGCGATCCCAAGCGCGTCGGGATTGAGCGCGCGCACGGAGTTGAGCGCGGGCCCGTTGCGGTCATAAGCTTCGATGCGCGCGAGGTAAGCTTTGGTCAGCGCCGTGGCAGTGACCTGCCCGCTGGCCAGCCCATGAGCGATATCGCTCATCGGCGCATTGTCGAGCTTCAGGGTGATCGGTGCTTCAGCGCTGACGACAGCCGCGGCGATGCCGGCATCGCCGCGGGATGGCTTCTTCATGGCGTGCCTCGCCTGACGGCGCGTCCCGAACCATGACGCCGCGATGGTTCTATATTGCCGGTGTTTTGCCCGACGGGTCAACCACATCGCATGGTTCAGCAAGCCATCGAGCGGACCGTGCAAGCCATTGAAATATCTGACCCCGGCTACTGTGCATGGGGTTGTTTTTCAGGTTTTTGTTTTGGGGGGCCCAAAAAGATTGACCTCTCCCGATGGGGAGAGGTCAACGTTGCAGCAGGTTCGACCTGATCGAACGGCCCCTACTCCCAGGACCAGGTCGAGAAATCGTTCTCGTATTGCGGGACGTCCTTCCAGACGCCCTTCAGCTTCTTGTTGGTGATGGTGATGAGCTGGGGCTGGTACAGGAAGCCTGCGACCGCGTCGGTGGCCAGCATCCGCTGGGCATCGCCGAGCAGCTTTGCGCGGCCAGCCTCGTCAGGCGTCGACACAATCTGCTTGTAGAGCGCGTTGAAGGCCTCGTTGTTGTAGCCGAGATAGTAGTCCGGCTCGGTGATCTTGACGAGGTCGAACGGCTCGACATGGCTGACGATGGTGAGGTCGAAATTGTGCGGGCCGTTGCCGGCGAACACCTGCGACAGCCACTGCGCCCATTCGACATTCTCGATCTTGGCGATGATGCCGACCTTGGCGAGCTGCGCCGCCAGGATCTCGCCGCCCTGCCGCGCATAGGACGGCGGCGGCAGCTTCAGCGACAGCTCGAGCGGCGCGGTGACGCCGGCTTCCGCCAGCAGCTTCTTGGCCTTCTCGGGATCGTAGGGGTTGATGCCGGTGGTGTCGACGAAGCCAAGCGCGCCCGGCACGTAGAAGCTGCCGATCGGCGTGCCGAAACCATCAGCCGCGCCGTCGACCATCGCCTTGCGGTCGATCGCGGCGAGGATGGCACGGCGCACGCGGACGTCGTCGAGCGGCTTCTTGCGCTCGTTGATGCCGACGATGGTCTTGGCACGGGAGCCGCCGACCATGACGTTGAAGCGCGGATCAGCCTTGAACTGTCCGATGGCGCGCGCAGCCGCAACGCGCGGGAACGCATCGACGTCGCCCGAGAGCAGCGCCGCGGTCTGCGCGGCCGGATCGGAGATGAAGCGGATCGTCACCTTCGACAGCTTGATCGCGGCGGCGTTGCGATAGTCGGCCCATTTGTTCAGCGTGAGCGAGGACCCCTTGGCCCAGGCCCCGAGCTGATACGGCCCGGTCCCGACCGGCTGCGTGCCGTTGGTGGCTGCGCTCTTCGGCTCGACGATCGAACCGCTCGCCTGTCCGAGCAGGAACGGCAGGTTCGGCTCGGAATACTTCACCGTGATCACGACGGTGTCGGCGTCGGGCGCGTCGACCGTCTCGAAAGCCTGGAACAGGCTCTTGTCCTTGTTGGTGCTGGTCGCGATCGCGTTGCGCTCGAACGAGAACTTCACCGCCGCGGAATCGAACGGCTCGCCGTTCTGGAATTTGACGCCCTTGCGCAGCTTGAACGTGTAGGTCTTCAGGTCGGGCGACGCCGTCCAGCGCTCGGCCAGCAGGGGCGAGACGGAGCCGTCCTCGTTGATCTTGGTCAGCGTCTCATAGATGTTGTAGAGCGTCACTTCGGCGATCGCGGCCGCGGCGGCAATGGTGGGATCGAGCCCCGGCGGCTCCAGCGCCATCGCCATGACGACGCTGTCCTTCTTGCTCTGCGCCTGCACCGGCAGCGGTGCTGCGACAAGCGCGGCGGCAAATGCGACGATCGATAATTTCCTGAGCATGCGTAACTCCCCGGCCTTCTCTTGTCTCAGCCTACGCCAATTCCATGGGGGACACTAACCTTCCATGGCCGCGTGCGGCAATGCCATCACCGCCTCCGCCTTGTGGCAGGCGGCGAGATGGGCTTCTCCGACCTTGCGTAGCAAGGGCGGAACCTCGCGGCAATGCTGGTCGGCGAGCGGACAGCGCGCGACATAGGGGCATCCGGCAGCGGCCGCCGATTGCGAGGCGATCGCCTGGGCCCCGCGCCGGCGCCGGCCGCCGCCGGCGCGCGCCCGCGGCACGGCATCCAATAGCGCCCGCGTATAGGGATGGGCACAGCGCTCGAACAGGTCCTCCGGCCTGCCCTGCTCGACGATCCGGCCGAGATACATCACCGCGACCTCGTCGCAGAGATAGTCGACCACGGCGAGGTCGTGGCTGATCAGGATGTAGCTCAGGCCGAACTGCTCCTGGAGGTCCTGCATCAAATTGAGCACCTGCGCCTGCACGGAGACGTCGAGCGCGGAAACCGGCTCGTCGGCGACGATGAGCTTCGGCTGGGTGATCAGCGCGCGCGCGATCGCGATGCGCTGGCGCTGGCCGCCGGAAAATTCGTGCGGATATTTGTCCATGTCGGCATCGCGCAGGCCGACCTGCCGCAGCACCGCGGAGACGCGAGCGCGGAAAGTGGTGCGGTCGGCATCTTCCAGCACGGTGAGCGGCTCGGCGACGATGCGCGCGATGGTCTGGCGCGGATCGAGCGACCCGTAAGGATCCTGGAACACCATCTGGAAATCGCGGCGCGCGCGGCGAAGCTCGTCGGCCGAGATGCGGTTGAGATCGCGCCCGAGCAGCGCGACCTGCCCCGACGTCGGTCGCTCCAGCGCCATCACCACCCGCGCGAAGGTCGACTTGCCCGAACCGGACTCGCCGACGACGCCGAGGCTCTTGCCGGCATCGACCCGCACGCTGACGCCGTTGAGCGCGCGCACCTGGCCCGGCGGACGGAACAGGCTTTCGCGCGGCAGCGTGTAGCGCTGCTCGAGATTTTTGACGTCGAGAAGCGGCGCTGCGGTCATGCCGGCAGCGCTCCGACATTCGCGGCCATGGAGACATCGGTGCGCACACAGCGCACGCCGTGACCGGGACCGACTTCGACCATCGGCGGCAGCGCCACGCGGCACTTGTCCTCGACCAGCGGACAGCGGTCGCCGAACGTGCAGCCGGCAGGCAAGTCCGCAAGTTCGGGCACCGTGCCCGAAATCGTCGTCAGCCGCGTCCCCTTGCGCGCGCCGAGTTTCGGCCGGGCGCGGAACAGGCCCTGCGTGTAGGGATGGCCCATCCGGCGGAACACCTCGTCGGTCGGCCCGCTCTCGACGACCGTGCCGCCATACATCACCATCATGCGCTGCACGTTCTCGGCGATGACGCCGAGATCGTGCGAGATCAGGATCATCGACATGCCGCGCTCCTCGACGAGATCGGCGATGAGGTCGAGGATCTGGCCCTGGATGGTGACGTCGAGCGCCGTAGTCGGCTCGTCCGCGATCAGGAGGTCGGGCTCGCAGGCCAGCGCCATCGCGATGGTGACGCGCTGGCGCTGACCGCCGGAGAACTGATGCGGATAGGCGTCGATCCGCCTTGCGGGATCGGGCAGTCCGACGCGGTCGAGCAAGGCGATCGCTTCACGCCGCGCCTGCGCCGCCGAATATTTCTTGTGACGCCGCAGCGGCTCGGCAACCTGATGGCCGATCGTGTGCATCGGGTTGAGCGCGGTCATCGGCTCCTGGAAGATCATGCTGATGCGGTTGCCGCGCAGCTTGCAATAGTCCGCATCGGAAAGCCCCGCGAGCTCGCCGCCATCAAGTTTGATGCTGCCGGTCACGACAGCACTGTCCGGCAAGAGGCCCATCAGCGACAGCGCCGTCACCGACTTGCCGCAGCCGGATTCGCCGACGAGACCCAGCGTCTCGCCGCGCTTGAGGGTGAAGCTGACGCCGCGCACGGCCTGTGCCGGTCCGCGGCTGGTGTTGAGGCGAACGCCGAGATTGGCGACTTCGATCAGCGGCAGGGTTGAGCGCTCCCCCATCGTCATCGCTCCCGCGCCAGTCGCGGATCGAGCAGATCGCGCAGTCCGTCGCCGAGCAGATTGAGCCCGAGCACCGCGATGGCGATCGCCACACCCGGATAGACCGCAAGCATCGGCGACTGGAACAGCAGCGTCTGCGCATCGTTCAGCATGCGGCCCCAGGACGGCTGCGGCGGCTGCGTGCCGAGACCGAGATAGGACAGCGCGGCTTCGGCAAGGATCGCGAGCGCGAACTGGATGGTGACCTGCACAATCAGGATCGACAGGATGTTCGGCAGCACATGCTCGATGGTGATGCGGAATTTGCCCTTCCCCGAGGCGCGCGCGGCCAGCACGAATTCGCGCGCCCATATCGCGTTGGCCGAGCCGCGCGTCAGCCGGGTCAGCGTCGGGATCTGGAAAATTCCGATCGCGATGATCGAGGTCACCATGCCCGGCCCGACGACCGCGGCGAGCATGATCGCGGAGAGCACCGCCGGAAAGGCAAAGGTGAAATCGGAGAAGCGCATGATGATTTCTTCGGTCCAGCCGCGCTTGGCAGAAGCGATCAGGCCGAGGCAAACGCCGAAAGTGAGACCGATGCTCACGGCGATGATGCCGACCAGAATGGTCGAGCGCGCGCCCGCGAGCAGCAGCGAGACGATGTCGCGACCGAAGGAATCGGTGCCGAGCCAGTGCGCCGCCGACGGCGGCCGGAGCTTCGAGGCGATGTCGATCTCGTAGGGCGACCACGGCGTCCACACCAGCGACAGCAGCGCCGAGGCGAGCACCAGCAGGCTCAGCGCTCCGCCCAGCACGAAGCTGCGGTGACGCAGCGCGCGGGCCCAGAAGGTGCGAGCCGGCAGCGGACGCGTTGCGATCGGGGCGTCGACCGAAGTGGTCAGTTGCGCGCTCACAAATCGTGGACCTTGATGCGGGGATCGATGAAGGCGTAGAGCACGTCGACCACGAAATTCACGATGACGACCATGGCCGCAAGCAGCATCACGCAATTGCGCACCACGATCAGGTCGCGGTTGGCGATCGACTGGAAGATCAGGCGGCCGAGGCCCGGCAGGTAGAACACGTTCTCGATCACGATTGTGCCGGCGAGCAGATTGGCGAATTGCAGCCCCATCACCGTCATCACAGGGATCATGGCGTTGCGCAGCACGTGGCTCCACAGCACCTCGCGCTTGCCGAGACCCTTCGCGCGCGCCGTGCGGACGAAATCTTCGCGCAGCACTTCGAGCACGGCCGAGCGCGTGACGCGCGCGAGGATCGCGGCCTGCACCACGGCGAGCGAGATCGCCGGCAGCAGCAGCGACTTGATGCCGAGCCAGATGCCATCCTCCCAGCCGGGAAAGCCGCCCGCCGAGAGCCATTGCAGCCGCACCGAGAACAGCAGGACCAGGAGGATCGCGAACCAAAAATTCGGCAGCGCGATGCCCACTTGCGTCAACGACATCACGCCGACGTCGCCGAGCTTGTTGTGGTTGGCCGCGGTGTAGATGCCGGCCGAGAGCGCCAGCGTCACCGTGATCAGCATCGACATGATCGCGAGCGGAACGGTCAGCACCAGCCGCTCCGCGATCAGGCTCGCGACCGGCGTGCCATAGACATAGCTGTTGCCGAGATCGCCGACGAGGAGGCCCTTGATCCATTGCAGATAGCGAACCGCCAGCGGCTGGTCGAGCCCGAGCTTGACGGTGAGCGCGCGCACCGCGTCGGCCGAGGCATCGGCGCCCATCAGCATCTGCGCCGCGTTGCCCGGCAGCGCATCCAGCACCAGGAAAATGATCACGGATGCGCCGACCAGCGTCGCCAGCAAGGTCAACAGACGTCGAAGAAAGAATACGCTCATGCGCGCTCGGCTTCAGGGCTCATCCGCCGCACGATCAACATGTCCGGGCGCCGGAGGCAAGTCCTTTGCGGCATGTGCCTCACCTCAGCCGGGCCGGCGGGACAGAAGATCGTGCGAGGCCTCGAACAGCGCACTCACCCGCAGCAATTCGGCATCGGCACGGAAGCGCCCGACGAGTTGAAGCCCGATCGGCAGGCCGTCGCGGCCGAAGCCGCAGGGAAGACTGATCGCGGGGTGCCCGGTCATGTTGAACGGCATGGTCCAGGGGAACCAGTGCGGCCGGACGCTGTCGAAGTGCTTGCCGTCGATCTCGATGGTGCCGAACAGGTCCTGGTCGATCGGCAGCGCGGTGCGGGTGAGGGTCGGCATCGCCAAAAGATGCCCGCGCGCAAGCAGGGATTGCACGCGGCGGAACAGCGCGGTGCGCGCGAACATCGCCTCCTGATAGGCGACGCCGCTGACATTGGTCGCGAGCGCGACCTGCTTGACGAAGGCTTCGCTGAGGACGTCGCCGTGCTCCGCCACCAGCTTGGCGAAACGCGTGCGCCAGACGGTGTGGTTGATGGCGCGCCAGATCGGCTCGATGTCAAACCCCTCGCCGGAGAACTCCTCGAGCTCGGCACCGAGACCGGCCAGCCGGTCGAGGCTCGCCTTGAAGCTGGCCGCGACATCTGACGACACCGGGCGGCCGGGCGGCGACGCACAGAACAAGATCCTTTGCCCGCGCAGATCGCCGCGCGGCGCGGCGGTGCCGATGAAATCGGGCACGGGCACGCCGATCGACCAGGGATCGCAGGAGTCCTCACCGGCCATCGCCTGCATCATCAGCGCGGTATCGGCGACCGTGCGCGTGGTCGGCGTGACATAGGTCTGGTTACCGAAGGCGTCGAGCGCCTGGCTGTGCGCGATCACGCCGTTGCTCTGCTTCAGCCCGACCACGCCATTGCAAGCGGCGGGAATTCGCGTCGATCCGCCGCCATCGGTCGCAATCGCAAGGGGCGCGATGCCGCTCGCCACCGCCACGGCCGCGCCGCCGCTGGAGCCGCCGGAGGACCGCTCTGCACTCCAAGCGTTGCGGGTGCGACCGAACAAGGGCGAGTCGGTCAGGCATTTGCTGCCGAACTCGGGCGTCGTGGTCTTGCCGATCAGGATCGCACCTTCCGCGCGGAGTTTTGCTACCGCAACGGCATCCTCGGCCGGCACATTGTCCTTGTAGGGAACGGCGCCGAAAGTGGTCTTCACGCCGCCAGTGTTGACGATGTCCTTGACGGTGACGGGAAGGCCATGCAGCAGGCCAAGCGGCTCGCCCGCCATCACCTTACGCTCAGCCGCACGCGCCTGCGCCATCGCCTCGTCGCCGCAGAGCGTGATGAAACAGTTCAGCTCGGGCTGAAGCGCCTCGGCGCGCGCGAGCACGGCGCGGGCGATCTCGACGGGCGAAATCTTCTTCGTGGCAACGAGGCCGCGCAGCTCGGTTGCGGACAGCAGGCAGGGATCGCCGTTCATCGTCAAATCATCGCTCCGAAGCCGGCCCTCGTTGGCCGATGGCATTGACAGCGAGAATGACACTTCTGTTAACTCAGCGTCCAATACCATTTTAGTGGTCAACCCATACGTTTTCGGTATGCCAATGGATCTTCACCGGCTTCGCTACTTCGTCGCCGTGGCCGAGGCGCGCAGCGTCGGCAAGGCCGCCGAACGGCTGCGGATGGCGCAGCCGCCGCTGTCGGTCCAGATCCGCAAGTTGGAGGCCGAGGTTGGCGCGCCGCTGTTCCGCCGCGGCACGCGCGGCATGGATCTGACGGAAGCGGGCCAGGCCCTGCTGGTGCGCGCCGGCGAGGCGCTGGCGCTTGCGGCCGACGGGGTCGAAGCCGCGCGCGCAGTCGCAGCCGGCAGCCGCGGGCGGATTTCGGTCGGATACATGTTCGTGCTGGCGAACGCCATGCTGCCGCGCCTGATCCCCGAGCTGCGGCGATCCATTCCCGGCGTCGACCTCGACTTCGCCGAGCTCAGCGCCTCGACACGCGAGGCGCGGCTGCTCGACCGCAGCGTCACCGTCGCGCTGTGCATGCCGGCGATCCACCATCCCGAGATCCAGGTGGCGCGGATTGGCGCACAACCGTTCATGCTGGCGATGCCGAAGCGCTCGCCGCTTGCGCGCCTGAGCGCAGTGCCGATGGCACGACTCCAGGGCCGCCCGCTGATCGCGCTGCCGCCGCCGGAGCAAGACCCCGCCTCCTCCGCGGTCGCAGCCTTGCTGCGGCGGCATCAGATCGTGATGCCGATCGCGAGCCGGGTGGAGACGGTGCATTCGGCGATGAGCCTCGTTCTCGCCGGCGAGGGGCTTGCGATCCTGCCGGCCTGCGCGAAGCTCGGCGCGCCGCAGGGCATCGTGTTCAGGCCGCTGCGGGATGCCGCCGACTCCATCGATATCGCCGTGTGCTGGCGGCGGGATTCGCAGAGCCCGCTGATCCGCACCTTCCTCAAATGCGCCGAGAAGGTCGTTGCACGGCTGTGATGCGGACCCGGGCTAGACGCTCCAGGTGACTTCATGGCTCCACGGCGGATCGGCGCCCGGGCGGGTACAGGTCAGGCCGGCGCAATTGGCGGCAAAGGACAGCGCGCGGCGAAGCTCATCCGCGCCGATGTCTTTCAGCTGCTGCCGGCTGATGCGGCCCTGCTTGTGCAGGGCGAACAGGAGCGCAGCCTGAAAACTGTCGCCAGCGCCGATGGTGTCGGCGATCTCGACCTTCGGCGCCTGAACTTCGATCTGCCCTGCGCTCGCGTGCCAGGCAATGGCCCCGTTGTTGCCGCGGGTGATGACGACGAGGCTCGTGCCCTGCCCCAGCAACGCGTTCGCGCGCTGCTGATATGACTCCTCGCCGAAGAGATACGCGAAATCGATATCCGACATCTTGATGAGATCGGCTTGGCCTGCGAACTCGGCCATGCGCGCGAGATAGGCCGGCTTGTTCTTGACCAGATTGGGGCGGCAGTTCGGATCGAAGGAGATCGTCGACGACGCGCGCGCGTCCGCGATCAGGGCTTTCGTCTCGGCGGCGCCCTGGTCGTTCACCAGCGTGGTCGAGCCGACATGAACGGCCTCGATATTCGCGAACGGAATTGTGCCACGCCGGTAGGTCCAGTTCCGTGTCGCGGTTTCGGCATCGTAGAACGCATAGTGCGACTCGCCCGCGACGATGCGCACGAAGGCGAGCGTGGTCTGGCGGTCGCTGCGGGTGGCCAGCCCCAGCTCGACGTTCGACGCCGTCGCATGATCTGCGATCATTCGTCCGAACATGTCGGTCGAGACGCCGCCGACAAATCCTGTCGGCGCGCCCAGCCGCGCCATGCCGATCGCGACGTTGAGGCAGGAGCCGCCGACCGCGGGCATCACCGCCTCGCGCCCCTCGGTGTTTCGCGTCGGCACGAAATCGATCAGCGCATCGCCGCAGGCAATCAACATCCGCTTCAACCTCCGGCACCCTCGCGCATCGCTTCACGGCTGCCGCGATCGACCTCGCGCAGCAGCTTGTAGACCTCGCGCTTGCGGGCATGAAACGCGGCCATGCCGGGCGCGGTCGGCTCGCTCTTCCGTCCCAGCGCCGACATCTTCGCCATGGTCTCGCCGATCGAGGCATAGGCGCCGCCGGCCACCGCGCCGAGCATCGCGGCGCCCAGCAGCACGGGTTCTTTCGTTTGCGGCAGCGCGACGGTGAGACCGGTGGTGTCCGCCATGATCTGCCGCACCAGCGGGCTGCGGCTCGCGCCGCCGCCCATGATCATGATGCTGGAATGGACGCCGTGCGCGGCAAAGGCCTCGATCACCTCGGCGAGGCCATAAGCCAGACCGCAGAGGCCGGCGACGAACAGCCGCTCCATCGCACCAACGTCGCTGTCGAGATCGAGGCCCGCGATCACCGCGCGGGTGTCGGGGTCGGCGTAGGGCGAGCGGTTGCCGATGAATTCGGGAAGCACATGGACGTCGCGCGCGAGCAGCGCGGCGCGGCTGGCGTCACCGGCGCGCGCGATGATGCGCCGCTCGAGGTACTCGATGAGGTCGACGCCCTCGCTCCGCGCCGCCGCGCTCGCCTCGACATGGCCGGGATGCGACTTGAGGAGATGGTCGATCGCCGCGCCCGCAGCCGACTGGCCGCCTTCGTTGAGCCAGAAGTCCGGCACCATGCCGGAATAATAAGGGCCCCATACGCCGGGCACGAAGCACGGCTCCTTCGTCGTCGCCATGATGCAGGCCGACGTCCCCATGATGTAGGCGAGACGGTCGCTGACATCGCTCGTTCCGCCCGATCCGTCGCGTCCGCCGATCGCACCGATGCCGCCGGCATGGGCATCGATCAGCGAGGCGCCGACCGGCGTGCCCGGCGACAGGCCGAGCTCCGCAGCCGCAGCTCGGGTGAGGCCTTCGCCGAGCCGCGTGCCGGGCGCGACGATCTCGGTGCCGATGCGGGCGTATTTCTCGCTGACGAAATCGGAGAGGCCGATGCGTTTGAAGAACGGCGCGCTCCAGCCGCCGCCGTCGTGTGCGAGGTAGTTCCATTTGCAGGTGACGGTGCAGGTCGAGCGCTGCAGCGAGCCGGTCGCGCGCCAGGTCAGATAATCTGCCAGGTCGAAGAAATGACCGGCGGCATCGAAGTTCGCGCGCATGTGGCGCTTCAGCCACAGCAGCTTCGGCATCTCCATCTCGGGCGAGATCGAGCCGCCGACATAACGCAGCACCGCGTCCCCGGTCTCGTTGATCAGCCGTGCCTCGGCCGTGGCGCGATGGTCCATCCAGACGATGACATTGCGTTGGCGGTCGCCGGAGGCGCTGACGGTGACCGGCTCGCCTTGCCGATCGAGCACGACCAGCGAACAGGTGGCGTCGAAACCGATGCCGCCGACGCTGTCGGGCGCGATGGCAGCCTCCACCATCGCTGCCCGCACCGACTTTACGCAGGCGTCCCAGATGTCGGACGACGATTGCTCGACGATGTCGCCGGCCTCGTGCCAGATCCGGATCGGATGCTTGGCGGTGGCAAGGAGGGTGCCGGCCTCGTCAAACACCCCTGCCCGCGTGCTCGTGGTCCCCACGTCGACGCCGATATACGCTCGCGGCATTGTCGCTCCCGGTCGCTCTCGTCAGTTTTGACGCAAGCCTACCAGCAAGTGTAGCCGCCATCCACCAGCACGATGCTGCCGGTCATCAGGCTCGCGGCCTCCGAGGCCAGGAACAGCACGACGGAGGCGATCTCCTCGACCTGCCCCATCCGCGCCATCGGGGTTCCGCCGATCCAGGCGTCATACATTTTCGGGGTGCTTTTCACGAAAGCATTGAGCGGCGTGTCGATATAGGTCGGCGCCACCGCATTGACGCGGACGCCGCGCGCGCCCCATTCGGCGGCCAGCGACTTGGTCAAATGGTGCACGCCGGCCTTGGAGGCGTTGTAAAAGCACTGCTCTTGCGGCTTGTTGACGATGAAGCCCGACATCGAGCCGACATTGACGATGGCGCCGCTCTTGGCCTTCAGCATGTGCTTGCCGAATTCGCGGCAGCACCAGAAGGTGCCGTTGAGATTGACGTCGATGACGTTGAGCCAGTGCTCGTCGGTGACGGTCTCGGCCGGCGTCTCGCTGCGGGCGATGCCGGCATTGTTGACGAGGATGTCGACCTTGCCGTGGCGGGCGACGAGGTCGGCCGCGACCTCTGCCACGCGCTTGGTGTCGGTGACATCCATGATCGCCGTCTCGACGTCAAAACCCTTCGCCTTCAGGCTGGCCTTCGCGCTGTCAGCAACCTTGCTGTCCCGATCGCCGATGATGACCTTCGCGCCGGCTTCGGCCAGCGCTTCCGCGCAGGCGAGGCCAATGCCTTGCCCGCCGCCGGTGATGAATGCGGTCTTGCCGCTCAGCTTGAATTTTTCGAGGTACATGGTGGTCTTTCCGTCTCTTGCCGTCTCTTGCCGTTTCTTGCCGTTTCTTGCCGTTTCTTGTCAGCCCCGAAGCGCGTTGCCGCTCTCGTCGAAGCGATGGATGCGCGCGGGATCCGGCACCAGCGACACGTGGTCGCCGGCATGCAGGCTCAATTCGCCGATGTAGCGCGCCGTCAGCATGCCGAGCGGTCCGGCATCGACATACAGGAAGGTGTCGCTGCCCAGATGCTCGGCGACCGCGATCGTTCCCTGCCAGCCGCCGGCGCCGTCGCGCTCGATCTTGAGATGCTCCGGCCGCACGCCGATCGTCGCCGCGCCCTTCTGCAGAGCGTGCTCGCCAGTGACAAAGTTCATCTTCGGCGAGCCGATGAAGCCGGCGACGAAGAGATTGGCGGGCCGCTCATAGAGCTCCAGCGGCGAGCCATATTGCTCGATCTTGCCGCCGTTGAGCACGACGATCTTGTCGGCCATGGTCATGGCCTCGACCTGATCGTGGGTGACGTAGATCGCGGTGGTGCCGAGCTGCTTCTGGAGCCGTGTGACTTCTATCCGCATCTGCACGCGCAAGGCCGCGTCCAAGTTGGACAGCGGCTCGTCGAACAGGAACGCCTTGGGCTCTCGGACGATGGCGCGGCCGATCGCGACGCGCTGGCGCTGGCCGCCGGAGAGCTCACGTGGCTTGCGGTCGAGATAAGGCGTCAGGTTCAGCGTCGCCGCCGCCGCCTCGACCTTGCGGTTGGTCTCGTCCTTGGAGAGACCCGCCATCTTGAGGCCGAAGCCGATGTTGCCGCGCACGCTCATGTGCGGATAGAGCGCATAGGACTGAAACACCATCGAGAGCCCGCGCTTGGCCGGCGGCGTGTCGACGACGTTCTTGCCGTCGATCAGGATCTTGCCGCCGCTGACATCCTCGAGCCCGGCGATCAACCGCAGCAGCGTGGTCTTGCCGCAGCCTGAGGGACCTACGAACACCACGAAGGAGCCGTCGGCGATGTCGAGGTCGGCGCCCTTGATGATGTGCACGGGACCGAATGATTTCTGTACGTCCTGAAGTGTGATCTGACCCATGATCCGCCAGCCCCTTTACTTCACCGCGCCGAAGGTGAGCCCGCGTACGAGCTGCTTCTGGCTGAACCAACCGAGGACGAGAATGGGCGCGATCGCCAGCGTCGAGGCCGCCGACAGCTTTGCCCAGAACAGCCCTTCCGGGCTCGAATAGGAGGCGATGAACGTCGTGAGCGGCGCGGCGTTCGAGGTCGACAGATTGAGTGTCCAGAACGCCTCGTTCCAGGCCAGGATCAGGTTGAGCAGCATGGTCGAGGCGAGGCCCGGGATCGCCATCGGCGTCAGGACGTAGACGAGCTCGCGGCCGATGGTGGCGCCGTCCATGCGCGCGGCTTCGAGGATGTCGCGCGGGATCTCCTTGAAATAGGTAAAGAGCATCCAGATCACGATCGGTAAGTTACCAAGGCAGAGGATGAAGATCAGTCCAGCGCGGGAATCGAGCAGACCGAAGGTCTTGAAGATCAAATAGATCGGCACCAGCACGCCTACCGGCGGCATCATCTTGGTCGAGAGCATCCAGAGCAGGATGTCCTTGGTGCGTTTGGTCGGGGAGAACGCCATCGACCAGGCCGCGGGGATCGCGATCAGCAGCGCGATCAGCGTCGAGCCGCCGGCGATGATGATCGAGTTCAGCGCGTGATGCAGATAGTCGCTGCGCTCCTGTACGGTGGCGTAGTTTTCCGTGGTCCAGTGGAAGAACAGGAAGGACGGCGGAATCGCGAAAGCCTCGAGCTCAGTCTTGAAGCTCGCCAGCACCATCCACAGGATCGGGAAGAAGATCAGGAAGCCGAAGAACCACGCCCCGATCGTCGATACCACCACCCGCTGCGTCGTCGCCATCCGCGCCATGCTCTCATGCCTCCAGGTTGCGGCCGACGATGCGGACGAGGAAGAAGGCGACGATGTTGGCGATCACAACAGCAACGAGGCCGCCGGCGGAGGCACTGCCGACATCGAACTGGATCAGCGCCTGCGAATAGATCAGGAAGGCGATGTTGGTGGTCGACAGTCCGGGACCACCGCCGGTGGTGACGTAGATCTCGGCGAACACTGTGAGCAGGAAGATGGTCTCGATCAAGATCACCACTGTGATGGGACGCGCCAGATGCGGCAGCGTGATGTAGATGAAGGCCGAGAGCGCGCTGGCGCCGTCCATCTCGGCCGCCTCCTTCTGCTCCTCGTCGAGCGATTGCAGCGCGGTGAGCAGGATCAGCGTCGCGAACGGCAGCCATTGCCAGGCGACGATCAGGATCACCGCGAGCAGCGGCGCGTCAGTGAACCAGTCGATCGGCGTCAGCCCGAATACCTTGGCGAGCCAAGCGAACAGGCCGGACACCGGATGCATCAAGAGGTTCTTCCAGACCAGCGCGCTCACCGTCGGCATCACGAAGAACGGCGCGATCACCATCAGCCGCACGATGTTGAGGCCGATCACGGGTTGATCGAGCAGCACCGCGAGGGGGATGCCGAGCAGGATCGTCAGCGCCAGCACCGAGCCGACCAGCACCAGCGTGTTCCGGAGCGAAGCGAGGAAGGCGGGATCGGTGAGGAAGTAGCGGAAATTCTCCAGGCCGACGAACGCCTCGGAGCCGGGATCGAGCAGGCTGTAATGCAGGGTCGAGAAATAGATCGTCAGCGCCAGCGGGACGATCATCCAGATGAACAGGAGCCCGACGGCCGGGGTCAGAAGCGACCGCGCAAGGAACTGCGTCTGCCGGGTTGCCATTCTTGGCCTCTCCGCTGGAGAAAAAAGGCGGCCATCCGTCCGGGGCTGGCTGGTGGATGGCCGCAAGTGTGAGCTCAGGGAGAGCTCGGGTCTACTTGATATAGCCGGCGCGCTTCATCTCGCGCTCGGTCGCGGATTGCGCGGCGGTGAGCGCGGCATCGACCGTCATCGATCCCGCGAGCGCGGCGGAGAATTGCTGGCCCACCTGCGTGCCGATGCCCTGGAATTCGGGGATCGCCGCGTATTGCACGCCGACGTAAGGCACCGGCTTCACGGTGGGCTTGTTCGGGTCGGCCGCATCAATCGAGGCCAGCGTCAGCTTCGCGAACGGCGCGACTTTCAGATAGTCCTCGTTCTGGTAGAGCGAGGTCCGTGTGCCCGGCGGCACGTTGGCCCAGCCCTCCTTCGACGCCACGAGCTTGGTGTAGTCCTTGCTGGTGGCCCAGGCGATGAACTTTTCGGCGGCTTCCGTCTTCTTGGAGCCGGCGGGGATCGCGAGGCTCCAGGCCCACAGCCAGTTGGCGTTCTTGCCGAGCCCAGTGTTCGGCGCCAGCGCAAAGCCGACCTTGTCGGCGACCTTGGACTCCTTCGGATTGGTGACGAAGGACGCCGCGACCGTGGCGTCGATCCACATCGCGCACTTGCCGGCGTTGAACAGCGCCAGATTCTCGTTGAAGCCGTTCGAGCTCGCGCCGGGCGGGCCGGCTTCCTTCATCAGATTGACGTAGGTCGTGAGCGTCGTCTTCCATTCCGGCGTGTTGAACTGCGGCTCCCACTTCTCGTCGAACCAGCGCGCGCCGTAGGAATTGGCCATGGCCGATAGGAACGCCATGTTCTCGCCCCACCCGGCCTTGCCGCGGAGACAGATGCCGTAGGTGCCGGCGCTCTTGTCGGTGAGCTTCTTGGCGGCGTCGATGACGAAATCCCAGGTCGGCTTTTCCGGCATCTTCAGGCCGGCCTTCTCGAACAGGTCGGTGCGATACATCACCATCGAGCTCTCGCCATAGAACGGCGCGGCGTAGAGCTTGCCGTCGACGGAGACCGCGTCCCTGATCTTCGGCAGCAGGTCGGCGATGTCGTAATCGGCGCCGAGATTGGCGAGCGGCACCAGCCAGCCCTTCTTGGCCCAGATCGGCACCTCATAGGTGCCGATGGTCAAAACGTCGAACTGGCCGCCCTTGGTAGCGATGTCCGTGGTGACGCGCTGGCGCAGCACGTTCTCCTCCAGAGTCACCCATTTGACCGTGATGTCTGGATTTTTCTTGGTGAATTCGCTGGTCAGCCCCTGCATGCGGATCATGTCGCCATTGTTGACGGTGGCGATGGTCAGGGTCGTTTCGGCCATCACAGGGACGGCCAGCAACAGGCAAGACGCGCCGCAGACGGCGCCGAGGACGTGTTTCACGGTGACCTCCCTAGGATCGCGCTTCTGAGCATATGCCCACGCGTTGGGCGTATGTTCGGACGAGGTGCAGCGCTTGTCAAGCAGGCGCGCGGGCGTTCCCGCAACTTATGAGTGCTGCGGTGCGGGAGGGGATGAAGATGTTGCCTCGCCCACGGCTGTCATGCCCCGCGAAAGCGGGGCATCCAGTACGCCGTGTCGTGAGTTGGTTTCGCACCGGATAGGCCGCGGCGTACTGGATCATCCGCTTTCGCGGATGATGACATCGGCGCAAGCGGCCGTAGCGCCCGCCCTACCGCTCCAAAATCGCCCTTGCCGTCGCCTCGTCCGTGATCAGGCCGTTGATCAGGTGCCCGTTCAGCGCGGCCGCGATCGCCGGCACCTTGGCCGCACCGACCGCGGCACCGATCGTGGTGGTCTTGGCCGGCACCTCCGGCGGAATGCTGGTGAGGCGCTTGTTGGTGCCGGCCTTGAGCAGGCGGCCCTTGGAATCATAGGCCCAGCCAGTGATTTCGCCGATCGCCCCCTGCCGCATCATCTCGAACAATTCGTCGCGGGTGACGAAGCCGTCGATGTGGATTTGCGCCTTCTGGTCCATCTGACCGATGCCGACGAGGCGCAAGTCCGCCTTGGCGGCGACCGCCTTGACCTTCGCGATCGGCTCGATCCGCACCATCTTGTTGCGCTCGTCTTCCGACGACATCAGGAACGGCAGCGGCATCGGATAGTGCCGCGCACCGGTGCGGTCGGCGAGCCGGCCGACGGTGTCGTAGAAGCTCGCCGAACCGTCGGCGGAGATGTTGCCGACCAGCGAGACGATCTGGTGGTTGGGCCGGTCGATCGGCGTCACGCGCTCGACCGCGGCGCGTACCGCCCTGCCCGTGCCGAGCGCGACGATGACGGGCGTTTCCGAACGCAACGTCGAATCCAGCAGATTGGCGCAGCGCTCGGCGATGCCCGCCGTGGCCTGCGGCGCGGCAGGATCGGCCGGCACCACCTCGCAATGGCTGAGGTCGAAGCGCGCCTTCAGGCGTGCCGCCAGTTCCATGCAGGCGGCGATGGGATGTTCGAGACGGAAGGTGATGAGACGTTCGGCGAGGCACAGCGAGACCAGCCGCTGCGCGGAGGCGCGCGAGACCTGGAGCATCTTTGCGATCTCGTCCTGGGTGTGACCGGCAATGAAATAGAGCCAGCCGGCACGCGCGGCATCGTCGAGCCTAGACTTTTCGTTCTCGACGGCCATGGCGGCCTATGCCTCCCAGAAATCGCTCATTTGCGCGAAGACCCGATCGGCCCCGGCGCCGGACAATATAGCCTGCCCGTCGCGCCCGCGATAATGGCTGCCGCCGACAAATCCCCAGACGGTCATGCCGGCAGCCTTCGCGGCCAGCACGCCACTAACACTGTCCTCGATCACCAGCGTGTGCGCGGGTGTCGCGCCCATTTTCTCCGCCGCGTGGAGAAAGAGATCCGGCGCGGGCTTGCCGTGCGTGACCATCTGCGCCGTGTAGATCCGGTCGCCGAAATGGGGCGCGAGACCGGTCACCCTCAGTGACAGCGCGACGCGGTCGAGATCACTCGACGAGGCCACGCAACTCGGCACGCGCAGGCCGGACAGGACGGTATCCGCATCGGGAATCGGATGGAGCGCCTTCTCGAAGGCGATCAGTACGCGCGACTTCAGCCGGACGGGAAAATCGGCCGGCACCGCCTGGCCGAGTTCGCGATAATGCTGCGTGACCGCGCTCGTGCTTCGTCCGAGAAACAGCTCGAGCGCCTGCGCAAGTGTCAGCGATATCCCAAATCCGGACAGCTCGTCTACCAAGCACTGGCAGCTCAAGAGTTCGCTGTCGACGAGCACGCCGTCGCAGTCGAAGATGACGAGATCGGGCCTTTGCTGGCTTCGGTCCATCCGGCCATTCGATCATATACCCATGCTTTGAGCAATAGTTCACCCGGTGGAGGACATATGCGGGTTCTCCGGGGTCAATGGGCGACCTGTCGATAGATCGCCGGCAGCGCCGCAGGCAGTCGACGGATGTTGCCGACGATGGCGTAGCCGCTGCGGCCGAACAGCGTCGGGACGTAGGATTGCGCCGTCGCATCGACCGTCACGCCGAAGACCGCGATGCCGAGCCGCCGCGCCTCATGCACGGATTTGCGGGTGTCCTCGACCGCAAAGCGCCCCTCATAATGATCGACGTCGTTCGGCTTGCCGTCGGTGAGAACGAGCAGCAACTTCTTGCGCTGCGGCTGGCGCGCCAGCTCGGCCGAGGCGTGACGTACCGCCGCACCAATCCGTGTGTAATAGCCAGGCTTCAGCGCGCCGATCCGGCGCTCGATCGCGCCACTCATCGGCTCGCCGAAGGCCTTGACCGTTTCGAGCCGCACCCAGGAACGCCGGCGCGAGGTGAAGGTGAGGATACTGTGGTGATCGCCGCAGGCCGACAGGCCGTGCGCAAGCACCAGCAGCGCCTCCTTCTCGACGTCGAGCACCCGATAACCGTCGACCCAGGCATCCGTCGAGAGCGAGACGTCCACGAGCAACGTGACGGCAAGATCGTCCCCTCGCGGTAGCATCGCTACATGGACCCGATCGAGACCGCCCCCGCCACTTCCGGCGCGGAGATCGCACCGCGCGCGCACGAGCGCGTCGAGGTCGAGGTCGTGGCCATCGGCCTGGGCGCGCATCAATTCATGACGCGGCCGCAACACCTCGAAGCGGCGGCGCACCTGGCGGATGTGCCGACGCATGGCGTCATCAGGCCTCCAGCCCTCACCCAGCTCGGAGGCCGCACCCGCGAGCACGCGGCAATGATCGGGCAGATAGGAGCCGCTGCGATAATCCCATTCGGGATAGCTCAGGTCCGCGTTCAATGGCGAGGCATCGAGGGCTTCCGGCGGCAGGTCGAGATCGAATTTGAGCCGGCTCGCCGGCTTGCCGCTGCGGGGGCTGAGCGTGATCTCCTCGAGGTCGTCGGCTGCCTTCTGCGCATCCTCGTCCTCACTGTCGTCAGCCGGGCGGTCGACATTGATCATCTCGGCCATCGCGAGGATCTTTTCAAAGCGATTGAGCACGAAAGGATCGCGGCGATCGGTACCGTCTTCGCGCTCGCGGACGGCGAAACGCTTGCGATCGTCCGATGGCACTGGCGCAGCGGTCGGCACGCACGCGTCGTCACCCGCATGTGCGGGCGACAGCGCCCGTGTCCAGCAATCGCCCCAGAGCGGGCATGGCAGGATCGAACGATAGCCGGGCGGCGCCTTGTCCGGCAGCGGCCCCGTCCCCATCATCGCCGGCCACAGCTTTCCCACCGGCGGCGTATCGGCGCCGAGCAGAGCGAGCATGATCTGCTCCAGGTCCTGCTCAATGCGCGGCAAAGGCCGGTGCGGCCGCGCCATGGCCGTGGCCGCGGCCAGCCGGGCGTAGTCCTCGGCAAGGCCAGGACATTCCGTCAGCACAAGCACCGCGATCTCGCTGGCCCGCCGCAGCATCAACAGATCGCGCCGCAACGGATCGGCCTCGGCTATCGCTTCGACCGGTGCAAAGGCAAACCACGCGGCCAGCCACCGGTACAGCGCGGCATTCAGCCCGCGATCGGCGAAGATCGCGATGCTGTCGGGCAGGAAGATCGTCGCGGCATCGCGCCCGGGTTGCGCGAGCCGCTCGTCGCCGAGCCCGATGCGCTGCCGCCATCCGAGCCGATGCCCAGTCCGGCGGGCACTCGCGCTCGCGATCTGCACGCCCGTCTCCCCGCCAAGCGCGCGGAACATGATCGCGATCCGGCTGCGCACCTCCGCGAGCGACACCGCGTGTTCGGCATGGGCCGGATAGCTCGCGGTGCCGCCGACCAGACGATGCCAGGCGCGGCCGACGGTTTCTTCAAGCTCGAGGAAATCGAGCATCGCATCACCCTCAGGAGATCACGGCGCGTGCGACGTCGAGCAGCGCCGCCTTGACGTCTGCGTCATCGGTGAGCGGTTCGATCATGCCGGCCAGCACCGCATCCGTAATTGAGGCTCCGGCCGCAATCAGGGTGGCGCAATAGACGACGAGACGGGTCGAAACGCCCTCCTCCAGGTCGTGCCCCTTCAGCGCGCGCAGCCGGCCGGCCAGCAGGACCAGCGGCCGCACATAGTCGGGCGCGAGCCCACTCTCGGCCGCGACCACCGCGATCTCCTGCTCCGGGGCTAAGAAGCCGAACTCGATGGCAACGAAGCGCTGACGCGTCGACGGCTTCAACGCCTTCAGCAGCGTCTGGTAACCGGGATTGTA
This sequence comes from Bradyrhizobium sp. 61, assembly GCF_023073075.1. NCBI lineage: Bacteria > Pseudomonadati > Pseudomonadota > Alphaproteobacteria > Hyphomicrobiales > Nitrobacteraceae > Bradyrhizobium > Bradyrhizobium sp. 61. Next base: position 358,990 of record NZ_JADPIU010000064.1, read on the forward strand.
GGAGACTACCAGCATGAAGCCCTTCGGCGCGACCAGCTCCTCGCCGGTGCGCTCCAGCGGCAGGATGCGGCGGTCGTCGGTGAGCGGATGCAGCACCACCGTGACGTCCTTGCGCGCCTCCACGACCTCGTCGAGATAGCAGATGCCGCCTTCCCGCACCGCGCGTGTCAGCGGACCGTCGGTCCATACGGTGTCGCCGCCCCTCAGCAGGTAGCGGCCGGTAAGATCGGCGGCGGTGAGATCGTCGTGGCAGGCGACGGTGTGAAGCGGCAATCCCAGCCGTGCTGCCATGTGAGCGACGAAGCGCGTCTTGCCGCAGCCGGTCGGTCCCTTCAACAGGACCGGGAGCTGATGCCGCCAGGCGTGCTCGAACAGCGCGCATTCGTTGCCGCTCGGAACGTAAGCCGGGAGCACGAGCGCGGGTGCCGACAAGGCGTGAAGTGCTGCTGTCATGGTTCTTCTCCGGAAATCATTCTGGAACGGCGGCCGCGACTTGCGCGGCCGCCTTGTGTTTATTCGGCCGGTTGCAGGGCGCCTGGGACAGTCGCCTGCTTCTCGCGGCCGGGCACCAGTACCGCCCAGACGAACATCAATGCCGAGATCGCGACGAACACGCCGGAGCCGAGCCGCACCCAGTAGAAGAAGGCAAGCTGGTCCTGCACGTCCATGTAACTCTGGCCAAGTACGCGCTGGAGATGGACCTGAATCACGCCGGCAAAGGTCAACGCGAAAGTCATGGTCATCATCGCCGTGCACATGATCCAGAAGCTGGTCATGCTGAGCCACTGGTTATAGGGCGCACGTCCCTTGATCTGCGGGATCGCATAAGCCATCACCGACAGGTTCAGCATCACATAGGCGCCGAAGAAGGCGAGATGGCCATGTGCGGCGGTGACCTGCGTGCCGTGGGTGTAGTAGTTCACCGACGACAGCGTGTGCAGGAAGCCCCAGACGCCGGCACCGAGGAACGCCATCACCGAGCAGCCGACCGACCACAACAGCGCGGCGCGGTTCGGATGCTTGCGGCCGGCCTTCCAGGTCATCTGCACTGTGAAGATCACCATGGTGAAGAAGGGCGCGACCTCGAGCGTCGAGAACAGCGAGCCGATCCACTGCCAGTAACCTGGCGCGCCGATCCAGTAGAAATGGTGGCCGGTGCCGAGAATGCCCGAGAACAACGCAAGGCCGATGATGACGTAGAGCCACTTCTCGACCACCTCGCGGTCGATGCCGTTGAGCTTGATCATCAGATAGGCGAGCACGGACGCCATGATCAGCTCCCAGACGCCCTCGACCCAGAGATGAACGACGTACCACCAGTACATCTTGTCGACCGCGAGATTGGCCGGATTGTAGAAGGCGAACAGGAAGAAGATCGCAACGCCCCACAGGCCGAACAACAGGATGTTAGTGACCGTCGTCTTGCGTCCCCTAAGCGCCGTCATCGTCACGTTGAACAGGAACATCAGGCAGACGACCACGATGCCGACCTTGATGATGAAAGGCTGCTCGAGGAATTCGCGGCCTTCGTGGTAGTGGAAGAGATAGCCGACCTCGGCCACACCGGCTGCGCCGAAGAACATCCAGAACTGGATCTTTGCGAGCAGCGGGCTGTAAAGCTCGGTCTCGGTTTCCTCAGGCAGCAGAAAGTAGGTCGCGCCCATGAAGCCGATCAGCGACCACACGATCAGCGCGTTGGTGTGGATCATCCTGACGATGTTAAACGGCAGCAGCACTGACAGCGTGTTGGGCAGGACGTAGATGGTTCCAGCAAGCAGGCCAAACAGGACCTGCGCCAGGAACAGCGTCAGCGCGCCGTAGAAATACAGCATCGCGACTTTCTGGGTTTGATATTTCATTTCGGGTTCTCTCTGTCTTGAAAGAGGCAAGGTCTTGAAAGAGGCAAGGCCCTGAAAGAGGAAGGCGTCAGCCGGCCTTGTTCGGCGGCCACTCCTGGCGCTTGATCTTGCTGGTCCATTGCAGGAAGTCGGCGAGATCGTTGAGCTCCTGGTCGGTGAGGTTGAACTGCGGCATCTGGCGCCGGCCCTCCGCGCCCGAGGGCTGCGATTGCATCCAGGCCTTCAACGTCTCGCGCGCACCGGCTGGATCCTCATTGCCGCCCCAGCGATCCCAGACATTGCCGACTTCGGGGGCGAAATAGGCGCCCTCGCCCAGCAAGGTGTGGCAGTTGATGCAGGAGTTCTTCTCCCAGACATGCTTGCCGCGCGCGACCGACGTCGTCAGCGTCGAAGCGTCCGTCGAAGTCGTCGCCATATAGTAGTGGCTGTGCGCCGTCAGCCCGATGAAGATGGCGAAGAAGAAGGCCGAGCCGCCGTAGAAGACGTTTCGAGCCGCCGACTTGGTCAGGCGTTCAGCCATTGCCAGTCCTTTCCGTTGTGAGTCCAGTCGTGAGGAAGCAGTGATGCTGTATTTTGCTTGATGGCGCGGACGGGTCTTTGTCCGGGCGCAATCAACGCTGCGTTGGCGGCGTCAGACCAATGCGATGACGGCGGAGGCGAGCCAGGCAACCAGCACCACGATGAGGATCCATGCGCTCACCAGACCGCGCCAGAGCGCCGGCACCGCCCGAAGGTCCATGAAATCGAGCGCGATTCGGTGGCCCTTGATGGCGGCAAGGACCAGGAGAAGTGCATTGGCGAGCAGCGGACGCGGCATTAGCGGCGGAAGCAGGATCGTCGCGAGCGCGAGGCCGATCAGCACGAGCCAGGTGATGTCGAGACGGCCGGGCATGATCAGCGCACCAGATAGAGGATCGGGAACATGACGATCCAGACCAGATCGACCATGTGCCAGAAGGCGGCGCCGGTCTCGACGCCCGAGATCTCGGCGCGGCGGCAGACCACGGCGAGAATCACGATGCCGAGGCAGACGTGCAGGAGATGGAAGCCGGTCAGGAGGAAGTAGAGCGTGAAGAACGGGCTGGTTTCTAGGCCGATCCCGCGACCGATCTCTTCGGCATATTCGGTCAGCTTGATCGCGATGAAGAGGCCGCCGAGCGCCATGGCAATCAGTAGCCAGCGGCGCGATGCCCGCTTTTCACTGGCGCGCGCAGATCTGGTCGCCCTTGCCGCGGCCCAGCCGCTGGTCACCAGCACGATTGTGTTGAGGCCGGCGAGATTCGCGTTGAGCGCCGCCTGCCCCGCCGCGAACACAACGGGATGGATCGCCCAGGCAACGACGAAGGCGCCGAGGAACAGGCCGAAGGCGACGAGCTCGCTGAAGATCAGCACCCAGATCATGGGATCGCCGGGGAGATCTTCCAAGATTCCCCAGCCGGTTCCCTGTTGTTCGCAATCGGCCGCAGACATCGTCTTTCCGGATCAGGACACCGGCCAGACTTAGCTCAACCGTCCAGTTCGGAATTTGTCGCAGGACAAACTGGGGGGCCACCGGCGGAGATGTTTGCGCCGACGCAACGTCCCGCTCGCCGGAGCGCGGTACGAACAGACTCAGGGTTCGCAAAGAGCGGTGAGCAATGACATGAGCGATGCACAGATCGGGCTAATGACCGCGACACCCATCATCATCGCCTTCGCCATCGCGCTCCGGCGCATGGGCGTGCTGTCGACGGTGGCGACGGTATCGGCGGTGAGCCTCTCCGTCGCGATCGCGACGGTGCTGTTCACGACGCAGTAGCCGGGCACTACCGATGAGGAAAAGATCCGCTATCGCCGGTCGGGCGCCATTCTCGGCAGGATGAGCTGAAACCGCGTCCCCGCGCCGGGCAGGCTCTCGAGCCGGAGCTGCCCACCCAGCCGGTCGACGACGATGCTGTGCACGATATGCAGACCGAGGCCGCTGGCGCCGTCGTGCCGGCGCGTGGTGAAGAATGGGTCGAAGGCCCGCCGTTCCACATCGGGAGCCATGCCGCAGCCGTCATCGGCAAACAGCAGCTCAACGTGGTCATCATTGACCGCACGGAGCGAGACGTTGATCGTCCCGGTCTCACCATCGGAGAACGCGTGCGTCATCGCATTGACTGCGAGGTTGGTGAGCACTTGGCCGAAAGGCCCGGGATAGCTGTCCATGGCGAGATTCGTTTCGCAGTGGAGGCTGAACGCGATGTCGCGCACCCGCAACTGCCGCTCGAACTGCGACAGAACCTGGCCGGCCAGCTCGCCTGCGTCGAAGCTGCGCCGAAGCGACTCGGTCTGGTCAGCCGCCACCTGCTTGAAGGATTGCACCCGCTCGGCGGCGCGACCGAGATTCGTGACCAGCTGCGCCGACGCATCGCTGACCAGTCCCAGAAACCCTGTCAGTGTCGAGCGCTTGAGATTACCCCGCGCGACCTCCGCCGCGAACTGCTCCGCCTTGCGCTGGAGCGTCGATGCCACCGTCAGACTGCTGCCGAGTGGCGTGTTGATCTCGTGCGCGACACCGGCAACCATGCGCCCGAGCGCCGCCAGCTTTTCCGCCTCGATCAGGGTGTCCTGGATATCGCGCAGATGGCGAAGCGCGGTCTCAGCGGCGTCCCTGGCGCTGCGAATCTCCCGCTCGGCGCGCTTGCGTTCGGTGATCTCCTCCGCCGCCACATTGACCGCGACAATCTCGCCATCCGGCATTCGCAGCGGGTGCCAATAAGTAACCCAGGAACGCTCCTCGACCTGATCGGCCCGCTGTCCCGCCACCTCGATACCGATCACGGGCTCGCCCGTCGCGACGATCGAGCGCACAATCTGCTCGACGGAATCCGCCAGGGCCGGCACGCAGTCCCTGACCGTATGTCCAAGATGGCCTTCGACGGATATGCCGCAGATCTCGGTCAGACGCTGGTTGATCAGCAAATAGCGGCAGTCCGGCGACAGACAGGCCAACCCGATCGGGGCGGTGTCGTAGATCAGCTGCAACGCCGGCAAAGTCGAGACCAGCATCAACTCCGAAGCCGGCGATGACCTCACTGTACTCGTCACTCAGGTTCCCCGTGGTCCCTTGCGTCGACCACATGAGATTAGCACGGAATTGACGATCGGTTGATCTAGATCAAGAAGACGCGCCGGCGCCTCTCGTTCCGAGGCTCTGGCGTGAATCGCCTCGTTCAAAACAGAACAAAGGCCCCGATCAATAAACCTGCAGCAAAGGAGCCTAGCCCGAGGGTGCAGACGGAAACGATGCGCAAGAGGATGCGAAGCCGGCCCTCAAATTCATCGTCTGTCATCTCGTGGATATGAGCCGCCACTGGTGCTGCCCTGCCCGTGCCCTGCTCGGCCCCCCCCGGATCTAGTCCCCAAATCATGGTCATCGCGAGGCATCGGTTCCGGTCGCGATGCCGTGATCGAAATTGACGAAAATGGTAGTCGCCTGGCGGGGCGGCGCCAGAGCCTCCCCCGCGACGTGATTTTGCGCCTACCGCCGCTGGTTATACACGTCGATGCACACCGCGCCGAGCAGCACCAGGCCCTTGATCACCTGCTGATAGTCGATGCCGATGCCGAGGATGGACATGCCGTTGTTCATCACGCCCATGATCATGGCGCCGACCACGGCGCCGCCGACGCGCCCCACCCCGCCATAAGCCGAGGCGCCGCCGATGAAGCAGGCGGCGATGACGTCGAGCTCGAAGCCGAGGCCGGCCTTGGGAGTTGCGGTATTAAGGCGAGCGGCAAAGACGAGGCCGGCGAGCGCGGCCAGCACGCCCATGTTGACGAAGGTGAGGAAGGTCAGCCGCTCGGTCTTGATGCCCGACAGGCTTGCCGCCTTGGCGTTGCCGCCGACCGCATAGATCTGCCGGCCGATCACGGTGCGGCGGGTGACGAAGCCGTAGAGCGCGATCAAGGCGCTCATGATCACCAGCACGTTCGGCAGGCCGCGATAGGTCGCGATCAGGTAGGTGAAGTAGAGCACGGCGCAGGCCAGCACCACGCTCTTGCCAAGGAAGAACGCGTAAGGCTCGACCTCGATGCCGTGCGACTGCTCGCGCGCGCGGCTCTTGGCGCTGGCATAGACCAGCCCCAGCGCCAGCACCGCCCCGATCAGCATCGAGGTCGGATGCAGCGTGCCCGCTTCGGGCAGGAACTCCGGAATGAAGCCCGACGACAATTTCTGGAAGGTCGGCGGAAACGGCCCGAGCGACTGCCCCTGCAACACCGCGAGCGCAAGTCCCTTGAACACGAGCATGCCGGCCAATGTCACGATAAAGGACGGTATCTTGAAATAGGCGACCCAATAGCCCTGCGCCGCGCCGATCGCAGCGCCGACCACGAGGCAGGCGATGAAGGCGAGCGTATAGTCGACCTTGTACGTCACCATCAGCAGGGCGGCGACCGCACCGACGAATCCCGCGACCGACCCCACCGAGAGGTCGATGTGGCCGGTGACGATCACGAGCAGCATGCCGAGCGCCATGATGACGATGTAGCTGTTCTGGAGTACCAGATTGGTCAGGTTGAGCGGCTGGAGCAACGTGCCGCCGGTCATGACCTGAAAGAACAGCATGATCGCTATCAGCGACATCAGCATGCCGTAATTGCGCAAATTGTTCTTGATGAAGCTGCCGTGCCGGCGCTCCTCGGGCAGCGACACCGTCTTGTCGGTCATGGCTGCAATCCTCCCATCTCCGCGGCCTCAGGCACGCCGTTTCCGTTGCTTCGTTCGTTGCGCATGATGGCGCGCATGATCTTCTCCTGCGTCGCCTCTGCGCCCTTGAACTCCCCGACGAAGGCGCCGTCGTTCATGACGCAGATGCGATCGCAGATACCGAGCAGCTCGGGCATCTCCGAGGAGATCACCACGACGCCGCGCCCGGCCTCCGCAAGCTCGTTGATGATACAGTAAATCTCGTATTTGGCACCGACATCGATGCCACGGGTCGGCTCGTCCAGGATCAGGACTTTGGGATCGGTCATCAGCCATTTCGACAGCACCACTTTCTGCTGGTTGCCGCCGGAGAGCTGGCCGGTCTCCTGGTACACGTCGGAGCAGCGGATGCGCATGCGGCTCCGGTAGTCGCTGGCAACCTTCAGCTCGGCGATGTCGTCGATCACCCGGCCGGGTGCGACCTGGTCGAGGCTGGCGAGCGTGATGTTCTTGCGGACATCATCGGCCAGGATCAAGCCCAGCTGCTTGCGGTCCTCGGTGACATAGGCAAGGCCGGCGTCGATCGCAGCCGCGACGCTCGGCAGCACGATCTCCCTGCCCTCGAGCCGGATCCGGCCGCTGATAGTGGTGCCCCAGGAGCGGCCGAACAGGCTCATGGCAAACTCGGTGCGGCCGGCGCCCATCAGCCCGGCAATGCCGACGACCTCGCCGCGCTTCACGCCGAAATTGACGTTCTTGATCACCTGCCGCTCGGGATGAATGGGGTGATAGACCGACCAGTTCTCGACGGTCAGGACAGGCGCGCCGATCTTCGCGCTGCGCTCGGGAAAGCGATGGGCGAGATCGCGGTTGACCATGCTGCGGATGATGCGGTCTTCCTGGATCGGCTCGCTGCGGCAGTCGATGCTGTCGACGGTGCGGCCGTCGCGCAGCACGGTGATGTGGTCGGCGACCTTGGCCACCTCGTTGAGCTTGTGCGAGATCAGGATCGAGCCGATGCCCTGCTCGCGGAAGGCCATCAGGCGTTCGAGCAGCGCGGCGCTGTCGGCCTCGTTGAGGCTCGCGGTCGGCTCGTCCAGGATCAGCATCCGCACCCGCTTGGACAGCGCCTTCGCGATCTCGACCAGCTGCTGCTTGCCGACGCCGAGATCCGTGATCAACGTATCGGGCGATTCCTTCAGGCCGACCTGCGCCAACAGCTCGCGCGTGCGCCGGTAGACCTCGTCGCGATCGATGACGCCGAATTTTGACGGCGGATGCGACAGGAAGATGTTCTCCGCGATCGACATCAGCGGGATCAGCGCCAGCTCCTGGTGGATGATGATGATGCCGAGCGCCTCGGAATCGTTGATGTCGCGGAAGCGGCGCTCCTCACCCTCGAAGACGATGGTGCCCTCGTAGCTGCCGTGCGGATAGACTCCGCTGAGCACTTTCATCAGTGTGGATTTTCCGGCACCGTTCTCGCCGACAAGCGCGTGGATCTGCCCGGCCTCGACCGAGAAGTTCACGTCACGCAGAGCCTGCACACCTGAAAAGCTCTTGCTGACGTTGCGCATCTCCAGCATAGCGGTCATGATTTCACATCCCTCGATCGCTGCTAGTTCACCTCTCCCCGCTTGCGGGGAGAGGGAGAAGAGGCTCTCCCCGCAAGCGGGGAGAGGGGAAAGAAAGAAGCTTACTGGAACTGCGACTTCTTGTAGTAGCCGCTGTCGACCAGAGTCTTCTCCCAATTGTCCTTGTAGACCACGACCGGCTTCAAGAGATAGGACGGCACCGTCTTGGCGCCGTTCTCGTAGGTCTTGGTGTCGTTGACGGTGACCTGCTTGCCGGCGAGTGCGGCGTCGACCATGTCGGCGGTCACCTTGGCGAGGTCGCGGGTGTCCTTGAAGATGGTTGAGTACTGGTCGCCGCGCAGCATCGCCTTGATCGAGGGCACCTCGGCGTCCTGGCCCGAGATAACAGGCATCGGCTGACCGGCGCTGCCATAGCCGACGCCCTTCAGCGAGGAGATGATGCCGATCGACAGGCCGTCATACGGCGACAGCACAGCGTTGACCTTCTTGTTGCCGTAGTAGGCGCTGAGCAGATTGTCCATGCGCGCCTGCGCGGTGGCGCCGTCCCAGCGGAGCGTCGCGACCTTGTCCATGCCCATCTGGCCGGAGACGACGACGAGCTTGCCGCTGTCGATGTACGGCTTCAGCACGCTCATCGCGCCGTTGTAGAAGAAGTAGGCGTTGTTGTCGTCGGGCGAGCCGCCGAACAGCTCGATGTTGAACGGGCCCTTGCCGTCCTTGAGGCCGAGCCCCTGCACGAGCGATTCCGCCTGCAGCACGCCGACCTGGAAATTGTCGAAGGTCGCGTAATAGTCGACGTTCGGCGTGCCGCGGATCAGGCGGTCATAGGCGATCACGGTGATGCCTTTTGCTTTCGCCTGCTTGAGCACGTCGGACAGCGTGGTGCCGTCGATCGCGGCGATCACCAGCGCTTTCGCACCCTTGGTCACCATGTTCTCGACCTGCGAGAGCTGGTTCGGGATGTCGTCCTCGGCATATTGCAGGTCGGTGTTGTAGCCGCGCTCCTTCAGCACCTTGACCATGTTGTTGCCGTCGTCGATCCAGCGCGCCGACGATTTCGTCGGCATGGCTATGCCGACCGTCGCCTTGTCCTGGGCGGAGGCGGTGACGCCTGAGGCCATCGTCGCTGCGCCGGCCAGCGCCAGCGCGAGGAATGTCGTCTTCAGTTTCAGCATGTTTTACTCCCTTGGGTGTCAGACTGTTTCTTCGTTTCGTCGAGAGGGTTGGTCGTGTGCGGCTTCGAGCCTCCTATGCGAGCGTGACGTCAGGCTCCGCGCGGCCACGCGCGGATGCCTGCAACAGGAAAGTGCAGCCGGCTTGCGGATCGGCAGCGCGCGCCGCCGCGTCCATATCCTGCCAGGCCGAGGTGACGAGGAGGCGTGACAGATCAGGGCCGACGAAGGCCGGGCAGCTCGACTGCTTTGCCGGCACGCGCAGCGAGCGCAGGCGCTCGCCTTGCGGAGAGTAGACATCGATCCGGCCCGCACCCCAGCAGGCGTTCCAGATCCGCCCGTCGGCGTCGCACACCGAGCCGTCGAGGCCCCCGATGCCGGTGTGGCGCAACAGAACGTCCGGCTCGCCTCGCGGCAAGCCGGTCGCCGGATCAAGCGGAACGGCGTAGAGCACGGCGCGCGCGGTGTCGGCGAAGTAGCCGGTCGCACCGTCCGGTGAAAAGCAGATCGAATTGGGAATGGTGATGCGGGGGAACAGCATCGAGATCTTGCCGCGATGGAACGCGTAGATCGCGCCGGCTCCTGCTTCCGCATTGCGGCCCATGGTGCCGATCCAGAACGTGCCGGACTGGTGCACACGGGCATCGTTGGAGCGCGTCGCGGGATTGTCGGCTTCAAGCGGACAGACCAGCGTCAACGCGCCGCCGGCGAGCTCGCGGATGTAGAGGCCGTCTTCGGCGACGATCAACTGGCGCTCGGCGTCGATGCGCCCGAGACCGCTCGCCATCCGGCCGAGCGCGTGGACGCGAATGCTGCCGCTGTCGAGATTCGCCTCGAACAGCCGCCCCTCGCGGATATCGAACCACCAGGCCGTGTCGGTGGCCAAATCGTAGGTCGGCCCCTCGCCGAGATGGCATGGATCGTCCGAGAGAACCGAGGTCGGCACCTCTTCCATCATGGCGTCCTCACTCCAAAGCGATAGACCGTGTGATGGCGGTAGACCTCGCCGGGATTGAGGCGCGGGCTCGGGAAATCCGGCCGGTTCGGCGCATCCGGCCAGATGTGCGGCTCGAGACACATGGCATCCGACTGCCGGATGAGCTTGCCGCCCTTGCCCGAGATCGTGCCGTCGAGATAGTTGCCGGAATAGACCTGAAGGCCGGGCTGATTGGTCAGGAGCTCCATGATGCGCCCCGAACGCGGCGCCTCCAGCCGGGCCGCGAGAGCAAGCTTGCCGTCACGCCCGAGACAGTAGGTATGGTCGTAGCCCTTGCCGTTCTGCAATTGCTGATCGCGCTCGCGGATGCGCGCGCCGACGGCCTCGCCGTCGCGGAAGTCGAACGGCGTTCCGGCCACCGCGCGCGGCGGCTCAGGCAACGGAATGGCGGTGGGATCGATGGCAAGGAAATGCTCGGCGGCGACCGTCAGCTTGTGGTCGAGAATGGGCGTGCCTGAGCTCGCGCCTTCCAGATTGAAGAAGCTGTGATTGGTCAGGTTGACGATGGTCGGACGGTCGGTTCGCGCCTCCATCGTCAACGACAGCTCGGCCGGGCCAGTGACGCGATAGGTCAGGCGCACGTCGAGCCGGCCGGGATAGTTTTCTTCGCCATGCCGGCTCGAATAGGTGAGCGTGACGCCCGGCTCCGCGCCGTCGTCGATGGCGGCGATCTCCCAGAGCTTGCGATCGAACCCGTCGAGGCCGCCATGCAGCGCATTCGGACCGTTGTTGACCGGAAGCTGCACCGTTTCGCCGTCCAGCGAAAATCGTCCGTTGGCAATGCGGTTGGCGTAGCGGCCGACGGTGGCACCGAAGAACTTTCGTTCGGCGAGATAACCGGCGAACGCGTCATGGCCGAGCACGACGTCGTCGTAACCGCCTTTGGCGTCCGGTGCGATGAGCGCCTGGATCACTGCGCCATGGGTGATGATGCGGGCTTCGAACCCGCCCTCCCCGCGCAGCACGATGCGCTCGACGTTGCGGCCGTCCGGCAGCGTTCCGAAGATGTCTTTTGTTATTTTTGAGCCAGCCATGTTCAGTCCACAAACGGTTCGACGATGTTGCGCTTGCCGAGCAGGAAGGCATCGGCAACGAGACGCAGCGGCGCCAGGTCGACGTCGCGTGCGCCGGTCGCGGTGAGCTTGACGAAGCGCCCGTACAGCTCGCGATATTCCCGATCGGGCGCCTCGGCAACGGTCTTGCCGTCGATCGCCATGCGCCGTCCGCCGCCGGACAACGTCATTTGGCCCTGGTCCGTTTCGACGAGGATATCCCAACTCTGCGGCCCGGTCTGGCGGAAATCGAATTCGGCGGTCACAGGCAGGCCGCCAATATCGGTCAGCGTCAGGTTCGCGGCGATCGGGGCCTGGCAATTGGCTGGAAAGGCCAGCTCGGCCGCGGTGACGAACACCGGACGGGGCAGAATACGGGTCAGGATCGAGAGCGCGTTGATGCCAGGATCGAACACGCCGAGCCCGCCCGGCTCCCAGATCCAGCCCTGCCCGGGATGCCAGACGCGAACGTCTTCCTTCCAGTTGATGTGCACAGACTTGATCTGCCGCGTGAGAAGCCACTCGCGCGCCGGCTCGACCGCGGGCGCATAGCGCGAATGCCAGGTCGCAAACAGCGTTCGCTTGGCCTCCTCCGCCATCGCGATCAGCGGGTCGAGCTCGGCGACGCCGGTGCCGGGCGGCTTCTCCAGCATCACGTGCTTGCCGGCAGCGAGCGCTGCGGCGGCCTGGGCACGCCGTACCTGCGGCGGCGTGCAGAGCGAGACGGCATCGATCGGCGGTCCCTTTTCCAGCAATTCCTCGATGGTCGCAAAATGCGGCACGCCCGGCAGCGATGCGTTGCGGCTCGCGACGGCCGCGAGCGTCGCGCCCGCCGTCGCGGCAATCGCACCGACATGCTGGTCGCGCGCGATCTTGCCGAAGCCGACGATGGCAATGCGAAGTTCGGTCACGCTTTTTCTCCAATATCCGCGGACGGCAGCGCCTCGGCCTCGTGGCGGCGCATACCGTTGTGAATGACATAAACCATCGCTTCCGAGGCGGTCTGGGCGTCGCCGGCGGCGATGCCATCGACGATCTTCTGGTGCCAGAGCAGCACGGTGTCACGGTCCTCCGGCTCGACCGGTGCACTGAGCAGGAAGGAGGCGCGCAGGGCGGCCTCGATGACGTGGCCGATCGAGCGCATGAACAGATTGCCCGATGCGCGCGCCACCGCAACATGGAGCGCGAGGTCGGCGTCGGCAAAGCCGACGGAATCGGAAGCCTCAAACCGCATGCGGTCCATGCAACGACGGAGCTCGGCGAGGTCGTCCTCGGACCGCTGCGCCGCCGCCAGCATGGCCGCGCGCGGCTCGACCGCGAGGCGAATCTCGGCGAGGTCGTTGAGGAAGCGCTTGTCGATGCCGGCGTCCAGATGCCAGGCCAGCACGTCGGCGTCGAACATGTTCCAGGCGGCGCGCTCGCGCACGACGGTCCCAACGCGGGCCTTGGTGGTGAGCAAGCCCTTGGCGACCAGGGTCTTCACGCTCTCGCGCAGCACCGGTCGCGACACGCCGAACATCGCAATCATCTCGGCATCACCAGGCAGGCGCGTTCCCTCGGCGTAGCGGCCGGCGATGATGTCGACGCCGATCGAGCGGGCCACTTCCGCATGGTTGGAGTGAGCCCGGCGCGTCGGGATGACGACGATGCGCGACGTCATGTGGCTGCTCCTGCGCGCTTCGCCGCCGGCCGCCGCGCGAGCGCGACCAGCCCCTGCTGCAAGGCGATGAAAGCGAACAGTAGCACGCCGGTCGCTATCTTGGTCCACCAGCTCGACAGCGTTCCGTCGAAATTGATGTAGGTCTGGATCAGGCCCTGGATCAGCACGCCGAGGAAGGTGCCGATCACCGAGCCCTGCCCGCCCGTGAGCAGCGTGCCGCCGATCACGACGGCCGCGATGGTGTCGAGCTCGACGCCGACCGCGGAGAGCGAGTAGCCGGCGCTGGTGTAGAAGGAGAACACGATGCCGGCGATGCCCGCGAGCAGGCTCGACAGCATGTAGATCCTCACCGTCATCTTGCCGACGGCAACGCCCATCAGGCTCGCGGTCGCCCGGCTGCCGCCGAGCGCGTAGACATTGGCGCCGAACCGGGTGAGATGCAGCAGCAAGGCGCCGCCGATCACGATCACGAGCATGATGATCGCGATCGCCGTCAATCGCCCTCCACCGGGCATCCGCAGCGCGAAGTCCGACACGGTGGAATAGACCGGCGCGGTGATCGGCACCGATTCCGTCGAGAGCAGGAAGCTCGCGCCACGGGCCAGGAACATCCCCGCCAGCGTCACGATGAACGGCGGCAGGTCGAAGACGTGGATCACCGCGCCCATCGCCGCTCCGAAGGCCGCCGAGAGCGCGAGGATCGCGACGAAGGCAAGCAGCGGCGGCACGCCCCAGCGCTCGATCGCAAGCGCCACGAACACCGTGGTGAAACCGATCACCGAGCCGACCGAGAGGTCGATGCCGCCGGAGATGATGACGAAGGTCATGCCGGTCGCGACGATGCCGAGAAAGGCGTTGTCGGTGAGGAGATTGCCGACCACGCGGGTCGAGGCGATGTTGGGAAATTGCACGGCGCAGAGCGCAAAGCCGGCAATGAGCACGATGGCGGTGATGAGGACGGGCGGCAGGCCTTTCATGCTTTGGACCTCCGCAGCCGCGCGGCGATCCCGGCAATCCCCGAAAATTTCGGCGATTGCAGCAGCAGCACCGTCATCACCACAACAGCTTTGACCAGCAAATTGAACTCCGGTGGATAGCCCGACAGCAGAATGCCGGTGTTCATGGTCTGGATGATCAACGCACCGAGCACGGCCAGCACGAGGCTGAAACGGCCGCCGAACAGGGAGGTGCCGCCGATCACCACAGCGAGGATGGCGTCGAGCTCGAGCCAGAGGCCGGCATTGTTGGCATCCGCGCCCATGATGTCGGCCGCCGCGATCACGCCGGCGAGCGCCGCGCAGATGCCGCACCAGACGTAGACCGCCAGGATCATCGCACGCGTGCCGACGCCGGCAAGCTCGCTCGCCCGCGCGTTGCCGCCGGTCGCCTCGATCAGCAGTCCGAGCGCCGAGCCGCGCACCACCGCGCCGGTGAGAATCAGCATGCCCAGGGCGATCACGACCGGCATCGGCACGCCGAGCACCGCGCCATTGCCAAGCCAGACCAGATCCGGCGAGGAGAAGGTCACGATACGCCCCTCGGTAATGAGTTGCGCGATGCCGCGTCCTGCCACCATCAGGATCAGCGTCGCCACGATCGGCTGCATGCCGAGCACCGCGACGAGAAATCCGTTCCACAATCCGCAGATCAGGCCAGCGCCGAGCGCGGCCGCGAGGACCACGGCCAGACTATGCGTGTCGGCAAGGCTCGCCGCGATCGCGCCCGAGATGGCCATGACCGCACCGACCGACAGATCGATGCCGCGCGTCGCGATCACCAGCACCATGCCGAGCGAGAGCAACGCCACCGGCGTGCCGCGGTTGAGCACGTCGATCAGACTGCCGAACAGCCGGCCGTCCTGGAGACGCAGATCGAAGAATTGCGGCGACACGATGCGATCGACCGCCAGGATGACGATCAGCGCGAGGATCTGGGCAAGGCCGCGGCGCGGCAACAGCGCTGTCATGCCCGGCCCTCATGTGCGACAGCCGCGCCATCGGCGGCGATGGCCGCGAGGATGTTGCCGACGTCGATCGCCTCGCCCGCGAGCTCCTCGACATGGGCGCGGTCGCGCAACACGACGACGCGGTCGGAATAGGTCACGATCTCATCCAGCTCGGAGGAGATCACGAGCAGCGCCAGCCCGTCGTCGCAGAGCTCGCGGATCAGGCGGATGATCTCGGCATGCGCGCCGACGTCGATGCCGCGGGTCGGCTCGTCCAGCACCAGGAGGCGCGGCGAGGTCGCGAGCCAGCGCGCCAGCAGCACTTTCTGCTGATTGCCGCCGGACAGCAGGCCCACGGCGCGCTCCGGATCGGGCGGGCGGATGTCGAGCATCTTGACGTAGCGGCCTGCGATCTCGTCCTGTTCGCGGCGCGACAGCGGCCGGTGCAGGCCGCGCTTGGCCTGGAGCGCGAGCACGATGTTCTCGCGCACGGTGAGCTCGGCGACGATGCCGTCGGTCTTGCGTTCCTCCGGGCAATAGCCAAAGCCGTGGCGCACGCCGTCGCGCGGCGACTGCAGCCGCACGGGCGCCCCCTCCACCCTCGCCTGCCCGCCATCGGCGCGCTCGGCGCCGAACACCAGCCGCGCCGTTTCGGTCCGGCCCGAGCCGAGCAGGCCGGCGAGACCCACGACCTCGCCATGGCGCAGCTCGAGATTGAACGGCGCGACATAGCCGGCCTTGCCATAATTCTCGAAACTTGCGCAGACCTCGCGCACCTGATGCTCTCCCGCCGACGCGCGGGCGCTGGTGGTCTCGGCCAGCTCACGGCCGAGCATCATCCGGATCAGTTCGAGCCGCGGCAGCGGGGCGGTCTCGCGCTCGCCGACCAGGCGGCCGTTGCGCAACACCGTGATGCGGTCGGAGATCTCGTAGACCTGATCGAGGAAGTGACTGACGAATACGATGCCGATGCCGCGCTTGGCGAGCTGACGCATGATGCCAAAGAGAATCTCGACCTCGTGACGGTCGAGGCTCGCTGTGGGCTCGTCCAGGATCAACACGCGCGCGGAGAGATCGACGGCCCGCGCAATCGCGGTGACGTGCTGAACGGCGACGGAATAGCTGCCGAGCGGCGCGGCGACGTCGATATCGAGGCCGAAGTCCGTGAGAAGCGCCTTGGCGCGACGCCGCATCTCGCCTTCACGCACGATGCCGAAGCGCATCGGCTGTCGGTCGAGGAACAGGTTCTGCGCGACCGAGAGATTCGGCAGCAGATTGACCTCCTGGTAGACGGTGGCGATACCGGCCTGGAGCGCGGCCTTGGCCGAGCGCGGCGCGACCTCCTCGCCGCCGAGCCGGACAATGCCGGCATCGCGAGGGAATACGCCGGTGATCACCTTGATCATCGTGGATTTGCCGGCGCCGTTCTCACCCAGCAGCGCATGAATCTCGCCGGCACGAAGCGTGAAGTCGACCTCCTGCAACGCACGCACAGCACCGAAGCTTTTGCTGATCCCGCGCACCTCCAGCAGGGAAGGAGCAGGATCGGGGCTGTTCTCCATAACGACGTCACTCCCACCGGCGTCCGCTTATGCTGCGGACACCCAGCCTATTCGTTCGCGCAGCGGTTTCGAAGGGGGCTGCCGGACCACGGGGGAGCGGTCCGGCGCTGCGCCGCCTCAGTAACCGAGGCCCTTCTTGCTGTCGTAGATCTTCTGCGGATCGTCGGCCGCTGTATAGAGCTTGGAGTCGGTCTGGATCCACTTGGGCGGAACGGTGCCCTTGTCCTTGAAGGCCGCGATGGCATCGAGCGCGGGGCCGGCCATGTTCGGCGTCAGCTCGACGGTGGCGTTGGCTTCGCCGGCAGCCATGGCCTTGAAGATGTCCGGGACCGCATCGATCGAGACGGTGAGGATCTCCTTGCCCGGCTTGAGGCCGGCTTCCTTCATCGCCTGGATCGCGCCGACCATCATGTCGTCATTGTGCGCGTAAACGGCGCAGATCGACTTGCCGCCGCCTTCGGCCTTGATGAAGCTCTCCATCACCTCCTTGCCCTTGGCGCGGGTGAAGTCGCCGGTCTGGCTGCGCACCACCTTGAGGTTCGCATGCTTGGCGATGGCGGTGTCAAAGCCCTTCTTGCGGTTGGCGGCGACGCTGGCGCCGACCGTACCCTGCAATTCGACGACGTTGCAGGCCTTGCCGCCGACGGTCTTGGCCAGCCAGTCGCCGGCAACCTCGCCTTCATGCACGCTGTCGGAGGTCACGGCGGTGAGATAGAGCTCCTTGCCGGAGGGATCGATGTCGCGGTCGAGCAGCACGACCGGGATCTTGGCCTCCTTGGCTTCCTTCAGCACCGAGTCCCAACCGGTCGAGACCACAGGTGCAAGGAAGATCGCATCGACGTTCTGCGCGATGAAGGAGCGGATCGCCTTGATCTGGTTCTCCTGCTTCTGCTGCGCGTCGGCGATCTTGAGATTGACCTTTCGCTTGGCAGCCTCCTGCTTGGAGACCGACGTCTCGGCCGCGCGCCAGCCGGATTCCGATCCGATCTGCGAGAAGCCGATGGTGAGCTCGGCGGCGTTGGCCGGCAGCGCGAGCAGCAACGCGGCCGTGGCGCTGGCCGCAAAGAGGGCTTTGAGGATCATCAGGCGTGTCTCCCAAAAGACGTGTCTTAATGTTGTCTCGGGGGCCTGTTGGTAACATGGCACCCGAAGACGCCCTTTCCGGGCGACGGGAGGCACTATTTCACGGAAAATCGGTTCCGACTAGTAATATTATCTGACTATTTGCACGGAACCGCGCGTCGGCGAGATGGACGGTCCTATGACACGCCCAGCGCGATTTTGTTCCCGAGATGCAACGGGGAGATGAAGGAAATGATGGGGGATCGGCCGACGCCACATCGTCATGGCCGGGCTTGTCCCGGCCATCCACGGCCTTGGCATGCGGTACGAAGAACGTGGATGCCCGGGACAAGCCCGGGCATGACGTCCTCCAACAATTCGCCTTCGCGAAAACTAAATCAGCTTCCGTTGCGCGAGGTTCTTCATCAGCGCGCCGATTCCAAAAGTCCAGGGCTCGCACTCGTCGCTGGTGCGCATGCGGTTGATGAGCTTGCCGAGCTGGGGCGCTGCGATCGTGACGATGTCGTCGCGCTTGTGGGTGAACCCCTGCCCCGGCGCATCGCGATCCTTGACGGGGGCGAACATCGTGCCGAGGAACAGCACAAAGCCGTCGGGGTATTGATGGACCTTGCCGATCGTCTGCTCGACGAGGTCCGTGGGATCGCGGCTGATCATGCTGATCGAGGAATGGCCATCGAGGACGAAACCGTCCGCGCCCTTCACGTTCAGGCTGATATCGAGCTTGCGGGCGTCGTCGAGTGTGAAGCTGTCGTCGAACAGGCGCAGCAGCGGGCCGATCGCGCAGGAGGCGTTGTTGTCCTTGGCCTTCGACAACAGCAGCGCCGAACGCCCCTCGAAGTCGCGCAGATTGACGTCGTTGCCGAGCGCGCCGCCGACGATCTTGCCGCGGCTCGACACGAACAGCACGAGCTCGGGCTCGGGATTATTCCAGGTCGACTTCGGATGCAGGCCGGCATCCATGCCGGTGCCGACTGACGACAGCGTCGGCGCCTTGGTGAAGACCTCGGCATCCGGACCGATGCCGACTTCGAGATATTGGCTCCAGGCGTTCTGATCGATCAGCACCTGCTTCAAATGCATCGCCTGGTCGGAGCCCGGCTTGAGCTTCGACAAATCGTCGCCGATCAACCGCGTCACTTCTTTCCGGATCGCTTCGGCCGAGGCCGGATTGCCCTTGGCGCGCTCTTCGATGACGCGCTCCAGCATCGAGATGGCGAAGGTGACGCCGGCGGCCTTCAGGGTCTGGAGATCGAGGGGCGCAAGCAGCCACGGCTTTTTCGGATCGCGCCCATCTGGCGCCGTGTTGGCCACGATCGCTTCGAGATCGCCGATGCGCTCGCCCTTGACCGCGGCGAGCGCCTTGGCCGGATTGTCTTCCTCGCAGAGCGCGCTGACGGTCGGAAACCTGGCGGTGACGTCGAAGACGCCGTCTCCACGGACGGCGACAACGGCCGGGCCGTTCGCCTGCGGCAGCCAGACGCGGCCGACCAGCGTCCCATTCGTTCCATCCTCGGGGAGAAGATCTCTAACAGACAGTGTCGTCATGGCCGCGTCCTCGCTCTTTCTCGGATCGGCCACGCTGAAATAGCAGCCGATCCCATTGGCGAAGACCAATAAACGTCTGGCAGGGGAAGTCCAGACCGGCCGCGAAAGTCGCTATGCCCCTGCCCGGGCCTTTATGCGCCTGCTCGCGCTTTGCGCGCCGCGATCTGCTGGAGCGCCCAACGCGCGTTCTTGCGAACGTCAGGGTCGGCATCGTCGGCGATGACCGCCAGGAACGCCTCACCGTCGGGATGGGCGATCTCACCGAGCGCGGCGGCCGCCTCCTTCCGCAAATTGGCCTGGTCGTGGTTGATGCAATTGCCGATCGGGCGTACCGCGCGCTCGATCTTCATCTTGCCGAGGCTGCGGATCGCCTTCAGCCGCACCTGCCAGAACTCGTCGGCGAGCGAGCCGACAAGCTGATCGGCCGCGAGCGAACCGTTGACGTTGAGGCCCAGCGTTTCCGCGGCCATCTCGCGCACCATCCAGTCCGAGTCCTTCAGCCCGCGTGTGATCGTCTCGGCCGCGGGCTTCAGCTGCGAGAAGGCCAGCGCGCTCACTGCGGCGCGGCGGACATGGGCGTCAGGATCGTTGATCAGCGCGGTCAGCGCGGGGATGGATTCCTCCAGCTTGAGGAAGCCGATCACGCCGATCGCCTGCACGCGAACGGCCGCATCTTGATCCAGGAGCGCTTCCAGCGCCGGCTTCAGCGTGTCCTTGCAGCGCAGCTCCTTCAGCGCGCGCAGCGCGCCCATGCGGACGAAGGCGTGGGCGTGCTTGACCAGCGGAAGAATGACTTCAGCGCAGGCGGGATCCTTGAATTCGGCCATGCTGTCGGCCGCGGCCGCCGCCACGATTCTTTCGGGATCGACCAGCAGCTTGACCAGCCCATTCGCGGCCTCCGGCCCGTCGAACTCGCCAAGCGCCATCGCGACCTGCTGGCGCACGCCGGCATCGGGATCGGCGACCATGTTGGCGAGATGCGCGACGGCTGCGGGATCGCCGGAGTGACCGAGCGCGATGATGGCGACGCGGCGCTCGGCGGGATCGGCAGCTTGCAACCGCTCGTCGGCGTCTTCGAGGTCGTCATAGGACTCGAACGGGCTCGACATGATCACCTCAACAGATAGGGAATATTGACGGTGACGGCGCCGGTCGGGCAATCGGCCTCGCAAGGCATGCAATACCAACACTCGTCATAGGCCATGTAGGCCTTGCCGGTCATGTCGCTGATGCGGAGCACGTCGAGCGGGCAGACGTCGACGCACACGGTGCAGCCCTTGTCGGCGATGCATTTGGCGTCGTCGACGACCACCGGAACGGATGTCTGATAGGACGCGAGAGGCATTTTATGTCTCCTGTTGCGATGTTGCGGTGGATCAGGCGGAGGCGCGGATGCGCTGCTTGTCGTAGAGATCCTTCTCGTCGTCGGCGATCGGCACGACATAGGGCTCCACGGCGCGCTTCTCGCTGGTCATCTTGCCGTTCTGCTTGGAGAGCAGCGTGTGGCAGAACCAGTTCTCGTTGTCCTTCTCCGGGAAATCCGTGCGCCAGTGATAGAGGCCCCAGCGGCTCTCCTCGCGGTACAACGAGGCGTGCACCGCCATGTCGGCGCAGTCCATGATCGACTGCACTTCGAGCGCCCGAAGCAACTCGTGCGCGTTGCGCGCGATCATCCGCTCCTGCATGTCCTGCCGCGTCTCGGCGAGGCGGCGCATACCGAGCTCGTATTTGCGCGTGACCTTCGGCGGCTGGAGATAGTCGTTGACGAGGCGGCGGGTCTTGTACTCGACCTGGTTCGGCGGAATGCCGTCCTCGCGTTTGGTCGGCGCCAGCACGCGGTCGTGCTCCCTGGCGACATCGGTCGCATCGAACTCCGCAAAGTCGTGGTTGTCGGCGAACTCCATGGCGTCGATGCCGGCGACCGAGCCGTTGGTGAAGGCGCCGAGCATGTAATTGTGCGGCACGCTCGCCATATCGCCGGCAGCGTAGAGGCCGGGAACGGTGGTGCGGGCATTGTCGTCGACGAACACACCGGAGGCGCTGTGGCCGGAGCAGAACCCGATCTCGGAGATGTGCATCTCGATCGACTCGCTGCGATAATCGACGCCGCGCCCCTGCTGGAACAGGCCGCGCGTGGGACGCTCGACCTTGTGCAGCGTGGATTCGATCTCGGAGATGGTGTCGGGATGGAGATGCTTGAGCTGGAGGAACACCGGGCCCTTGCCTGACAGCAGCTCGTTGTAAAACTCCAGCATCATCTGGCCGGACCAGTAGTCGCATTCGATGAAGCGCGATCCCTCGTTGTTGGCGGTAAAGGCGCCGAAGGGACCGGCGACATAGGCGCAGGCCGGGCCGTTATAATCCTTGATCAGCGGATTGATCTGGTAGCATTCGAGGTTCGCCAGCGCGGCACCGGCGTGATAGGCCATGGCATAGCCGTCGCCGGAATTGGCGGCGTTCTCGTAGGTGCCGAACATGTAGCCGGAGGTCGGCAGACCAAGCCTGCCGGCGGCGCCCATGCAGAGGATCACGGCCTTGGCCTTGATCACCAGGATCTCGGCGGTGCGGGTGTTGACGGAGATCGCGCCGGCGATACGGCCGTCGGACGATTTGAGCAGCCGCGTCGCCATGTAGCGGTTGGAGATCAGGATGCGGGCGCGGCGGAGCTGGCGGTAGAGCGCCTTCTTGACCGTCTCGCCGTTCGGCATCGGCAGAACGTAGGTGCCGATGTGGTGCACCTTCTTGACGGCGTAGTCGCCGTTCTCGTTCTTGAGGAAGCGGATGCCGAAACTGTCGAGCTCTTCGATGATCTTGTAGCAATTCTGGGCGTATTTATAGACCGCCTTCTGATCGACGATGCCGTCGTTGGCGATGGTGATTTCCTTGGTGTACTGCTCCGGCGTCGCGTAGCCGGGGATGACGGCGTTGTTGAGCCCGTCCATGCCCATCGAGATCGCGCCGGAGCGCTTGACGTTGGCCTTCTCGAGCAGGACGACATTGGCCTTCGGGTTCTTCAGTTTTGCTTTCAGCGCTGCCATCGGGCCGGCCGTGCCGCCGCCGATGACGAGCACGTCGCAGGAAACCTCCGAAAGTCCGTCGACGATCTCATCTAGTGCCATCACTTGCTCCTGGTTCGCCGGTCCGGCGCCTTCGCATCAGATTTGTTCAGGTGGTTGTCCGGCGATAGCAATTAGTTGTCGCCGGGACGCGATTTGCGCCTCAGCGCTCGACGAAGGCCTTTTCAATGACGAAATGGCCGGGCTGGCTGTGGTTACCCTCGACAAAGCCGCGCGCGGCAAACATCGCGGGGAGTTCCTCGAGCATCGCCGGGCTGCCGCACAGCATGATGCGGTCGGTCTCGATATCGAGACCGGATTGGCCGATGTCGTCGAACAGCTGATTGGAGGAGATCAGATCGGTGATGCGGCCGCGATTCCGGAACGGCTCGCGGGTGACGGTCGGGTAGTAGACGAGCTTGTCGCGGATCAGGGGGCCGAAGAACTCGTGATTGCGCAGGCCGTCGACAAGGTGCTCGCCATAGGCAAGTTCCGAAACCTGGCGGCAGCCATGGGCGAGCACGATGGTCTCGTAATTCTCATAGACGTCGGGGTCCTTGATCAGGCTGGCGAAGGGCGCGAGGCCCGTGCCGGTCGAGAGCAGCAGCAGGCGCGTTCCCGGGATGAGGTTGCCGGTGATCAGCGTGCCCGTCGCCTTCCGGCCGACCAGGATGATGTCGCCTTCCCGGACCTTCTGGAGGCGCGAGGTCAGCGGACCGTCCTGCACCTTGATCGAGAAGAATTCGAGCGCCTCCTCGTGATTGGCGCTCGCCATGCTGTAGGCCCGCATCAACGGCTTGCCCTCGACTTCCAGCCCGATCATCGCGAACTGGCCGTTCTGGAAACGGAAGCCCGGATCGCGCGTCGCGGTGAAACTGAACAGCGAGTCGGTCCAGTGCCTGACCGACAGAACCGTTTCCTTCTGAAATGCGCTCATGGTCTCTCCTTGGCCATCGATGGCGCACAAGGTTTCGGAGAGAGCGGAGTCCGGCAATTCGGAAGTGAAATTCCCGGTCGATTAGTTTCACATTTGGTGGGCGGTGACTGAAGAGGAGGCAGACGGCCACGCGTCCGCGCTGGCAATTAGTTGCTATTCGTGCGCGCCCGCGCCGACATAGAAGGAAGCTGGAGGTTCGTCATGACCATGACCTTGGTGGCGCCGACTGTGGCGGCCTATGAAGCCAGCGCCGATCTCGCGACGCTCGTCGTCCGCACCACACAGGACGATGTGGTCGGAATCGCTGCCGAGCAGCTCCGTCTCTCCTGCAAATGCGCTCACTGCACTCGCGCCCGCTTCGACGATCGCTTCCCCGAACGCTTTCCCGGCATCGCCATCACCGAGATCGGCGATCTCGGCTACGGGCTGAACATCTCGTTTTCGGATGGGCATAACAGGGGGATTTATCCGAAGCCGTATTTGCTGAGCTTGGTGGGGCGGTAGGGGTTCGACCGTTCCCCTTGCTCCGTTGTCATTCCCCGCGAAAGCGGGGAATCCAGTACGCCGCGGCCTATCCGTAACCCATTGCTGCCTCTGGAATACTGGGTCGCCCGGTCAAGCCGGGCGACGACAGCGGAGTAAAGCTGGCACGGACATTGCTCCTCTTTAGAACGATTTGAACGTTCCGGAGGCAAACGATGTTGCAGGCGGCCAATGTGGTTCGCGGGACGGTTCCCGCAACGGTCCGGCCTGCCGGAGGCTCCTCGCTGCTGCTGACCGAGAACCAGCAATGGATCGGCGGACCGCCACCGCTGATGGACAAGCTGTCACCGCGCGAGCGAGAGCTGGTGCTGAAGCAGGGCCGGCGAAAGGTGCTCAACCGCGGCCAAACGCTGTTCAGCCAGGGCGGCAAGCATGACGGCATCTGGCTGATCGAGAGCGGCCGCATCCGCGTCTTCTACACTTCGCCGCTCGGACGCGAGATCACGCTGGCCTATTGGCATGTCGGCAATTTCGTCGGGGGGCCCGAAGTGTTCGAGGGCACCGTGCATCAATGGTCCGGCGTCGCATCCAGCAATTGCAGCGTCGTGCATCTTCCCGGAAAGGAATTGCGGTCACTCGCCGTGGAGATCCCGAACCTCGCCATCGGCCTCATTGAAGGCCTCACCTTCAAGGGCAAATGCTATTCGGCGCTGGCGCAGATGCTGGGAACACGCTCGATCACCCAGCGCCTCGCGCACCTGCTGCTGCACCTCGTCGAACTCGACGGCGTCGAGGATGCCGACGGCCGGGTGATCGCGGCGGCCTTCACCCATGCCGACATCGCCCACATGGTCGGCGCTACCAGGCAATGGGTCACGATCAGCCTGAAACGGATGCAGGAGAAGGGAATCGTCGTCACCAAGCGCTCGCAGATCGTGGTGTGCCGGGCCGACGCTCTCGAGGAGATGCGCGGCCAGAGCGGCGACTAGGGTCGATGCACAGGCAAGTGGCTTTATAGTGCAGGACTGCCCAAGGAGTATGCAATCAGCTTTTCCCGGCAACTAATCGACTGCGGCGGTCACTCCGGATTTGCCCTGCCCGCGGCCTCACCCAATCATGGCAACCACAGCACATCCAACCGAATGAGGATGAGAATGGTCCGCCATCTTCCCACGCTCTCGATCGCGATGTCGGTGACCTCGCTGGCGCTTCTGATCGCGCAGCCGGCCCTGGCGGAAACCGTCACGCTCGGCATTGGAACGCAGGACACCACGACCAACACGGTGACCGCCGGCGTCGTCATCCGGCAGCTGCATCTCCTCGAGAAATATCTGCCGAAGGACGGCAAATACGCGAACATCAAGTTCGAGCTGGAGTGGCAGAATTTCACCTCCGGCCCGCCCGTCACCAACGCGATGATGGCGAACAAGCTGCAGATCGGCATGATGGGCGACTATCCGCTGATCGTGAACGGCTTCACCTTCGAGAGCAATCCGGAGAGCAAGAGCCGCCTGATTGGCGTGGCCGCCTACAGCCTGTCCGGCTCGGGCAACGGGCTCGTCGTCCACAAGGACTCGCCCTATTACGATCTCGCCGATCTCAAGGGCAAGCTCGTCAGCGTGCCGTTCGGCTCCGCCGCGCACGGCATGGTGCTGAAGGCGATGCAGGACCGCGGTTACGCCTCCGACTTCTTCCAGCTCGTCAGCCAGAGCCCGGAGGTCGGCTCGACCAATCTGCAGGAGAAGAAGATCGACGCGCACGCCGACTTCGTCCCCTTCGCCGAGCTGTTGCCGTTCCGCGGTTTCGCGCGAAAAATCTTTGACGGCGTCGAGACCAATCTGCCGACCTTCCACGGCATCGTAGTCCGCACCGATTTCGCCGAGAAATACCCTGAAGTCGTCGTTGCCTACTTCAAGGCGCTGATCGCCGCCAACCAGTGGCTGCGCGACGATCCCAAGCTCGCCGCGGAAAAGATCCAGGAGTGGACCGGCATCAACAAGGAAGTCGTCTATATCTTCCTCGGTCCTAGCGGCAACATGACCACCGATCCCACAGTGAAGCCGGCGCTGATCGACGCGGCCGCGACCGACGTCAAGGTGCTGCAGAATCTCGGCCGCATGAAGGAGTTCGATCCGAAGAAGTGGGTGGATGATTCCTACATCCGCAAGGCCTATGCCGAGATGAAACTCGACTATGACACCCAGCTTGCGAGCACCAGGAATTACGAGATCACGGGCGAAGACTCGTTCTGCAAGAAGCCGATCACCGACCCGCGCAAGGCCGGCGAGGTCTGGGTCGACGATGCCGGTATCCTGCCGTTTGCGTCCGCAGCATGCACGTTAGGGGCCTATGCCGACTTCAAGGCCAAGGGCAAGAAGATCAACGTCGCCTACGTCTTCGACACCACGCGCGGCATCAAGCTGTTCGCCGACCAGGCCTTCTTCGCGGTCGGCAACGGCGAGGTCGCGCCGTTCCTGCTGAAGAAGGACGCGGAAGGCTATGCCGCCAAGATCGGCGGCAAGGTGCTCGGCTTCGACGACGCGGTGAAGGCTGCGGTCGGCGGAGGCAAGACGTGAGCAGTCCCGCCCTCGTCAGACATCCCGAGGACAGCATGCCGGCAGCAACCGCAATCGCCGAGGCGGGCCCCGTGCCCGCCCCTTCCCCGCCCGCGACACCACCTTCCTTCGGCACGCTTGCGCTGCGCTGGTACCGGCTCAATCGAGCGGGGCTACGCGCGACGGCGATCGGCATCATATCGCTGCTCGCCTTCCTGCTGGTCTGGCACCTGCTCACGACCTATCGCGTCGTGTTCTTCGTGCGTTTCACCAATGTGCCCTCGCCGCTCGCGGTCTATGCCAGCTTCACCAAGGCGATCCACGATCCCAAATTCCTGCTGCACATCCTCT
The DNA here is from genome assembly GCF_023073075.1 of Bradyrhizobium sp. 61. Classification (NCBI taxonomy): domain Bacteria; kingdom Pseudomonadati; phylum Pseudomonadota; class Alphaproteobacteria; order Hyphomicrobiales; family Nitrobacteraceae; genus Bradyrhizobium; species Bradyrhizobium sp. 61. The sequence goes on from NZ_JADPIU010000064.1 coordinate 385,517, forward strand.
TGAGCTGCCGGCGCATCTTGTTCGGCTTCTCGCTCGCGGCGGTGGTCGGCGTGCCGCTCGGCCTGATCATGGGCCGCTTCAAGCTGGTGCACGAGATCATCTTCCCGGTCGCCGAGGTGCTACGGCCGATCCCGGCAATCGCCTGGGTGCCGATGGCGATCATGCTTTGGCCGACCAACGAGCAGAGCATCGTCTTCATCACCTTCCTCGGCGCATTCTTCCCGATCCTGGTCAACACGCTGCATGGCATGTCGCTGGTCGATCCCGTGCTGGTGCGCGCCGCGCAATGTCTCGGCGCGCGAGAACGGTCGATCTTCCGCGAGGTGTATTTTCCGGCGTCGATGCCGCACATCTTCACCGGCCTCACCGTCGGCATGGGCGTGGCCTGGGTGTCGCTGATCGCCGCCGAGATGATCTCGGGCCAATACGGCATCGGCTACTTCACTTGGGAGGCCTATTCCCTTGTCCAATATGCCGACATCGCGCTCGGCATGATCGCGATCGGCGTGCTTGGCCTTGGATCGAGCCTGCTTATCAGGGGCGCCGGGCAGTTGGTGATGCCGTGGAGGCTGAAATGAACGAAATCCTGACCAAAGCACCGCAGGGCCATATCGAGGTCAGGAATTTCTCCCTCAGCTATGAAAGCATCGAGGGGCCGGTTCAGGCCGTCACCGACACGCAGATTCATGTGAGGCCCGGCGAGTTCGTCTCGATCGTCGGGCCCTCCGGCTGTGGAAAGTCGACGCTGCTCAATGCTGTCGCGGGATTCCTCAAGCCGACCACCGGTGTAGTCACGGTCGACGGCGAGCGGGTCAACGGCCCCAGCGCCGAGCGCGGCATGGTGTTTCAGCAATATTCGCTGTTTCCGTGGAAGACGGTGCGGGAGAACGTCGAGTTCGGCCTGAAGATGCGCGGCATGGCGCGCTCCCAGCGCGAGCGCGCGGCGCGCACGCTGCTCGGGCTCGCGGGGCTCGAAGCGTTCGAAAAACATTATCCGGAAAAACTCTCCGGCGGCATGAAGCAACGCGTCGGCATCGTCCGCGCGCTCGCGACGGGACCGAAGGTGTTGCTGCTCGACGAGCCCTTCGGCGCGCTCGACGCGCAGACGCGCGTCATCATGCAGCAGATCCTTACCAACATGTGGCAACGGCTGAAGATCTCGGTGCTGTTCGTCACCCACGACATCGATGAAGCCATCTTCCTCTCCGACCGCGTCTACTGCATGACCGCCCGCCCCGGCTCGATCAAGGCGGAAATCCCGATCCCGCTGGAGCGGCCGCGGCAGCAATCGATGATGATGTCGTCGGAGTTTTTGGCGCTCCGCCGCGGGCTGATGTCGCTGATCCGTGAGGAGAGCCTGAAGGCGATGGGCGGCGAGATCAGCGACATGGGCATGCAGGGGCTGAACATCGAGCTGCATGGGCATTCGCTGGCGGATGTGATTTGATTCACCTCGCCCCGCTTGTGGGGACGACGATCTCGTAGGGTGGGCAAAGCGAAGCGTGCCCACCATCTTGGTCGCACGCTGAGCCGAACGGTGGGCACGTCGCTTCGCGCCTTTGCCCACCCTACGGCACCATGTTCCCCCTCACTTGAACCAGTGCACCAGCGCGATGCTGATCCCGAGCAGCAGCATCAGCGACAGTGTCACGGCGGCCGTCACCCGGCCCCCGACATTCGCCAGCACCTTCACGTCGACGCCGAGGCCGAGCGCGGCCATCGAGACCACCGTCAGGAAGCTCGTGATCTTCGTCACCGGCCCGACCACCGTGCCCGGCACGATCTCCAGCGAGCGCAGGGTCGCCAGCGCAAGGAAGCCGAGGATGAACCAGGGGACCAGGCGGAAGAAGCCGACATTGGATTTCTTGGCGCCGGTCTGCCAGCGCGAGGCGACCAGGGAGAGACCGACGACGACGGGTCCGAGCATCAGCACGCGCATCAGCTTCACCAGCGTGCCGATCTGCGTCGAGACGAGCCCGGCCGGGACCGTTGCCGCAAGCACCTGCGGCACGGCGTAGACGGTGAGGCCTGCGAGGATGCCATATTGCGTGGCCGACAATTGCAGCAGCGGAATCAGCAGCGGCAGGCCGAGGACCATCATGACGCCGAGGATCGCCGTAAAGGAAATCGAGGACGCGATCTCGTCGTTGTTGGCGCCGATGATCGGCGCGACGGCGGCGATCGCGGAATTGCCGCAGATGGAATTACCGCAGGCGATCAGGATCGAGAGCCGCGTCGACAGGCCCAGCATGCGACTGAGGCCGAAGGAGACGCAGAGCGCGATCACGACGACCGCGGCGATCGATGCCAGCAGTGCCACGCCGGAAGCCGCGATGGCGGCGAAGCTGATCGAGGCCCCCAGCAGCATGACCGCAACTTCGAGCAGCTGTTTGGCGCTGAAGGCGATACCGGCCTGCCAGCGCGGCGCCGGTTTCCAGAAGCTGCGCAGCGCCATCCCGAGCAGGATCGCCATCACCAGCGCTTCGACATAGGGGTGCTCGAAGACACCCAGCTCGGCCCGTTCGAGCAAGGCCGAGATACCGGCCACGGCGATGCACAGGAGGATTCCCGGAATCAGCGCCGCAATACGGCTCACGACAGTGGTTGGCTTGGCGTCGGCCGGGTTGGATGCTTGATTCTGCGACACAAATCTCTCCCAGAGGAGAAATATTTATACGCAGTGCTGGCCGATTGGGGAATAAGTTTTCAGCATATCAGGGCCGAGGGAAGTTCTATCCTCAGCCCGGAATAATCGGCTCAGAAGATCAGGCTTTTGGCGAGCGAGGCGACGCGGCTGAAGCTGTCATAGACGCCCGGCTCGAAGAAGGCCGCACGCGCGAGCACGATGCCCGCGACCAGCGACCAGAACACCGTGGTGCCGGCCCGCAGCAGGAGCTTTGACGCGCGCGATCGCGGCTGGGTGTCCGTTGCGGACACCAGCTGCTCGCCGAAGGGCTCAAATCCAGTGCGTTCCATGACCGTCAATCCATCAAATTCTGAATGGAATGTCGTCGTTTCGGCCCCAAACGGCAATGGAAGCGATTGGCGTTTTTGGCCCTCGACGGGGAAACTCCTTCCGTCTGACGAACCCGAGGCAATAGTTTTCTTCTTTGGGCCGGTTTGGCGGTCCGGAACCCGGTTAAAGCGCCAGATAGCGGCGACGGATCGCGTCGTTGGCCTTCAGTTCGTCGATCCCGGCGGCATAGACGATCTGGCCCTTGTCGATGACAGTGGCGTGGCTCGCCAGCCCGAGGCAGAAATGCATGTTCTGCTCGGCGATCAGGACGGTCGATCCGAGCTGGCGGAGCTGCCGCAACAGCTCGCCGATCCGCTGCACGATGATCGGCGCGAGGCCCTCGCTCGGCTCATCGAGCAGCAACAGCGCCGGGTTGCCCATCAGCGTGCGCGCGATGGCGAGCATCTGCTGCTCCCCGCCCGAGAGACGTCCAGCAATGCGATGGCGGAGCGGCTCCAGCAGCGGAAAGACGTCGTAGATGCGCCTGATCGGCCACTCGTCCTGGCCTTCCGGCCCCTTCTTGCGACCGATGACGAGATTGTCCTCGACCGTGTGCTCCGGAAAGATCTGGCGATCCTCCGGCACGAAGCCGAGACCGGCGCGCGCGATATGGTGCGGCTTCTGGCCCGAGATCACCGCGCCGCGCAGGCTGATCCTGCCCCGCCGCGGCGGCGCCAGTCCCATGATCGCTTTCATGGTCGTCGATTTACCCGCGCCGTTGCGCCCGAGCAGCGCCATGGTCTCGCCCTGCCGCACCGAGAGGCCGACGCCGAACAGGATCTGGCTCGTGCCGTAGTAGACGTCGAGATCGGCGACTTCGATAATGGTCGCGCTCATGCGGCGGCCCCCGCATGTTCGGTGCCGAGATAGGCCTCGATCACGGCGCTGTTGCTTCGGATTTCGTCGGGCGTGCCGGTCGCGAGGATGCGGCCGTAGCAGAGCACGACGATCTTTGGGGCGATCTTGAACACGATGTCCATGTCGTGCTCGATGAAGACGACGGTGATTTTCTGCGTCTCCCAGAGCTCGCGCACCTTGTCGATCATGCGCCAGCGCTCCTCCGGGCCCATGCCGGCAGTCGGCTCGTCCAGCAGCAGCACCTTTGGCTCGAGCACCAGAGCGAGCGCAATGTCGAGCAGCTTCTGGTCGCCATGCGACAGCGTCGCGGCGGTGCGGTTGCGCTTGCTCGCCAAGCCCAGCAGCTCCATCACGTGCTCGGCGCGGTCGCGCGTCTCGGGCAAGGGAAAGCGCTTGTGCAGCACCGCGGACGTACGCTGATCGGCGCTGACGGCGGCGAGCATGGTCTCCTGCACCGTCAGCGATTTGAAGATGCTGGCGACCTGGAAGGCGCGGCCGATGCCGTGGCGAACGATCTCCGGCGGCGAGCGGCCGGCGAGATCGATGCCGTCGAGCAGAACCTGACCAGAATCCGGCCTCAAGGCACCCGTAATCAGGTTGAAGAACGTGCTCTTGCCCGCGCCGTTCGGGCCGATCACCGCCGTGAGCGAACCGTCGGGGAAGTCCAGCGTGACGTCGTTGGTCGCCTTCACGCCGCCGAAGGATTTTGCGAGGTTGCGGATCTCGAGCATCGCTAGCGCCCCTCGCGCGCGTCACGCCGGTGCGCGAACCAGTCGGCGACGAAATCCAGCAGGCCTTTGCGCAGGCCCAGCGCGAAGAACAGGATGACCACGCCGAGCACGATGCCGTGATATTCGGTGAAGCGCGTGACGGTGTCGTTGAGCAGAAGCAGCAGCACGGTGCCGACCATCGGCCCCAGGAAGGTCGAGACGCCGCCGAGCATGTTGATGAAGATGCCCTCGCCCGAGATCGTCCAATAGGCGAATTCCGGATAGGCGCCGGAGACGAACAGCGCCATCACCATGCCGCCCATCGACGCAAACAATGCCGCCAGCACGAAGACTGTCAGCTTTGCCCGCCAGACGTCGATGCCGAGAAAGCTCGCGCGCGCGGCATTGTCGCGGATCATGCGCAACGTGTAACCGAACGGCGATTGCGCGATCTGGCGCATCGCGAGCAGGCCGAGGATGAGAAGCGCGCAGCTCGCGACATAGAGATGAACGTGGTTCGCAAGATTGATGCCGAGGAATGTGGGGCGCGGAATGCCGCCACGCAGGCCCTGGTCGCCGCCGGTGAAGGAGGCCCAGGACAGGATGGTCGAGTGGATCAGCATCTGAAACGCGAGCGTGACGAAGGCGAAATAGATATCCTTCAGCCGCACGCAGATCGCGCCGATGATTGCGGCGATTGCCGCCGTGATCGCCAGCGTCGCGACGAAGGCCACGGGAATCGGCACGCCCAGCTTCTGCATGATCAGGCCAAAACTGTAGGCGCCAAGGCCGAAGAACATGCCGTGGCCGAACGAAGTCAGGCCGGTGTAGCCGACGAGCAGATTGAGCGAGGTCGCGAACAGACCGTAGGCCGAGCAGCGGATGACGAAATCGAGCAACGCCTTGCTGCCGGTGAACAGCGGCAGGCTCGCCAGCACCGCGAAGGCAATCACGGCAATCAGCACGTCGCGATAGCGTTGCAGTGCCGCACCGCTACGCACCGGCACCAGCGTTTCGGCGCGTCCGGCCTCGAGCTCGGTCATGCCGCCTCCTTGCCGAACAGGCCGGTGGGCTTGGAGACCAGCACGATCACCATGAACAGGTACATCAGGCCTTCCGTGAACAGGGGAAAGCCGAGCGAGCCGAAGGACCTGATAAGGCCGAGCAGCAGCGCGCCGATCAGAGCGCCCAGGATCGAGCCCATGCCGCCGATCACGGTGACGATGAAGGATTCGATCAGCACCGAAAATCCCATGCCGGGGGTGAGCGAACGCACGGGCGCCGCGAGCGCGCCGGCAAGGCCAGCCAGCATGCCGCCGAGCGCGAACACGCCGCCATAGATCAGGCCGGTATTGATGCCGAGCGCCGAGACCATACCAGGATTATGTGCCGCCGCCCGGATCACCTTGCCGATACGGCTGCGCGACAATCCGATGCCGAGCACGATCGCCACAACGAGCGCGACGCCGATCAGCAGCAGGTAGTAAGGCGGCACCACGCCGCCGGCGATGAACAGCGGCATCACCTGGAACGCCGCGGGCATGCCCATCGACTTGAATTCCGGCCCCCAGATGATGCGCACGACATCGTCGAAGATCAGCACGAACGCGTAGCAGACGAGCAGCTGCATCAGCACGTCGGCGCCATAGACGCGGCTCATGAAGACGCGCTCGAAGATCAGACCGAGAATCGCGGTGCCGGCCGCGCCCGCGAACATCGCCAGCGCGAAGCTCCCGGTGAGCTGATAGGCCGTCATCGCGAAATAGGCGCCGAACATGTAGAAGGCGCCGTGGCTGAAATTGACGACCTTGAGCACGCCGAAGATCAGCGTCAGCCCGACCGCGACCAGGAACAGGAGCATGCCGATGATGAGGCCGCTGGTGGTTTGCGTCACCAGGCAGGCGGAACTGGAGAGGCAGCCGGCGAGCGCGTCGAGATCCACGGGAGCACTTTCATTGCGACGCGCCAGACTTGGCGCGGAGAACCAAATAAAAACGGCGGAGACGGTCGACCGTCCCCGCCGTATGTCACATCAGGTGTAGCCCTTGCTCTTCTTCCACTCGGCCTCGAGCTCGAAGATGGTCTTCCAGTCGCCGGCCTTGACCTCGGGCACATAAGGCTCCTGCGGGATCGTGGTGCCCCAGCCGATGGCGTAGCCGACCAGCGTGTGGTCGTCGCCGCGCATCGTCACGGTACCGTCGGCGCCGAACGGGCACTTGATGGTGAGGCCCTTCAGCACCTCCGCGATCTTCTTGCCGTCGGTGGAGTTCGCCTTCTTCGCGGCCTCAGCGAGGAACATCACCGCCGTCGCGTTCTGCCACGACCAGTTGGTCGGATATTCGTTGTACTTCGTCTTGTAGGCATCGCCCCAGGCCGCGTTCTCCGGCGTGGTCGGGAAGGTCTTGATGTAGCGGTTGCCGGAGTGGATGCCCTTGGGCAGGTTCTTCACCACGGTAAGCGCGGTGTAGTCGGCCATGTTGACCGCGAACACCTCCATCTGGCCGAACATCGCGTAGATGTTGGCCTGGTCGATATAGGAGGTGAGATCGCCGCCCCACAGGCAGGAATACAGCGCCTGCGGCTTGGCCTGGAGGATCTTCGTCACGACTTCGGTGTAGTCGGGCTGGAACAGCTTAGGCCAGGACTCGCTGATAATTTCGACGTCAGGCGCAAAGCGCTTCAGGTACAGCGTGAACTCGCCGGTCGTGTCGCGGCCATAGGCATAGTCCGGCGAGCAGGTCGCCCATTTCTTCAGGCCCTTGGCCTTCGCGATCGAGGCGGCATAGCTGCCGCCGACGATGGAATCGTGGATGCCCTGGCGCACGCAGCGGAACGCGTTCGGGATGTGCTGCTTCGGATCAGCCGTGAGCGAGGACGCCTCCGAACAGGTATGGACGCAGAGCACACCGAGATCGCGCGCGACTTCGTGAACCGCAAACGATCCGGACGACGCCTCGCCGTCGATCAGCCACTCGCAACCATCGGTGTTGACGAGCTCGCGCGCGACGCGGGCGGCTTCCTGCGGCTGCCCCTTGGAGTCGCGGATCACCATCTCGATCTGACGGCCGGCAAGTCCGCCGGCGGCGTTGACCTTGTCGACCTCGAGCATCACCGCATTGCGCGACGACGTGCCGAGCTGCGCGACGCGGCCCGACAGAATCGTCGGCATGCCGATCTTGATGGTCTTGGCTTGCGCGCGCGCCACCCACGGTGCGGCAACACTCATCGCACCGGCGCCCATCAGCGCCAGCGTTGAACGGCGGCTGATGCCCGGCATGCGGGTTCTCGTCATTTTCCCCTCCCTCTTTCGGGTCGGCGTTTCCTGGTCCCTTGCCGGAGATCGTCTCGTCTCCGTGTTCCCAACAATTTCAGAGGCAGGGGGGTGACGTCAAGCCAAAGATGAATTACGAGTCATACTTCATCAAAGGAGGAAACGAGGCCGGTAATCGGCCCAAATCCCGCAAAATGATCAATCTTTCGAGCTTCATCACCTTTCATGCCCGGCGCACGCCGGACCGGCCCGCGCTGAAATATCGCGGCGAGGAGATCTCCTACGCCGATTTCGATGCGCGCATCCGGCAAGCGGCCGGCTGGCTCGCCGCGCAGGGCATCGGCGCGGGCGACGTCGTGGCCGTGCTGATGAAGAACAGCGCGGCGTTCCTGGAGCTCGTCTTCGCCACCAGTCATCTCGGCGCGGTGTTCTTGCCGATCAATTTTCGACTTTCGCGCGACGAGGTCGGCTACATCGCGGGCAATGCCGGCGCGCGGTTGTTGATCGTCGATGAGGAACTCGCCGCGAATGCAGCGGGCGCGAAAATTGTCGTGCTGAACGAAGTTGCGCAGCAAAGCATCACGCACCTCGCGGGCGAGGCCGTGCCCGCGCCGATGCACGTCCGCGCACCGTCCGACCTGATGCGGTTGATGTACACCTCGGGTACGACCGACCGCCCCAAAGGCGTGATGCTCACTTACGATAATTTTTACTGGAAGTCCGCCGACCAGACGATCGCGCTCGGCATCGGTGCCGAGACCCGACTGCTCGTTGTCGGCCCGCTCTATCACGTCGGCGCGCTCGACCTGCCCGGCATCGCCGTGCTCTGGCATGGCGGCTTCGTCCGCATCGAACGCAATTTCGAGCCGGAGACCGCGCTTGCGGCAATCGCGGAGGACAAGCTCAACGCGGCATGGTTCGCGCCCGTGATGACCACGGCGATGCTCACCTGCCCCACCCGCGATCGCTACGACGTCTCCAGCCTGAGATGGGCGATCGGCGGCGGCGAGAAGACGCCGGAGGTGCGCATCCGCGCGTTCTCGGAATTCTTCCGCAATGCGCGCTACATCGATGCCTATGGCCTCACCGAGACCGTCGGCGGCGACACTTTCATGGAAGCCGGCCGCGAGATCGAGAAGATCGGTTCAACCGGGCGCGCCATCGCCCATGTCGAGATCGAGATCCGTGACCAGGACGGCAAGACGCTGCCGCCGAACGTCAATGGCGAGATCTGCCTGCGCGGACCGAAAATCACGCGCGGCTATTGGAAGGATCCGGAGAAGACTGAAACCGCGTTCTTCGGCGACTGGTTCCGCAGCGGCGATGTCGGCTATCTCGACGAGGAAGGCTTCCTGTACCTGACCGACCGCAAGAAGGACATGATCATCTCGGGCGGCGAGAACATCGCCTCCTCCGAGGTCGAGCGCGTCATCTACGATTTGCCCGAGGTGCGCGAAGTCGCCGTGATCGGGCTGCGCGATGCGCGCTGGGGCGAGCGGCCGGTCGCGATCGTGGTGCTGGCCGAAGGCGCGAGCCTTGAACTATCTGCCCTCACCGAGCACTGCCGTACGCACCTGGCGAGCTTTAAGGTGCCGAAAGAGCTCGTCATTCGCGAGAGCCTGCCGCGTAATCCGAGCGGAAAGATCCTCAAGCGCGTGCTGCGCGCCGAGCTGGAGACCTCTGAATGACGCAAGCGAATGCCAAGGTCACAAAGCTCAACCGCGTCGAGCGCAACGCCTGGACCAAGCAGAAGATCTTTGACGCCGCGACCAAGGTCGTCGGCAAGCATGGCTATGCCGAAGCCTCCGTCGCCCGCATCACGGAAGAAGCCGGCGTCGCGCAAGGCACCTTCTACAATCATTTCGAGAACCGCCAGGAGCTGCTCGACCAGCTGCTGCCGAAGATCGGCCTCGACATGGTCGAGTTCATCCGCGCACGCACCGGCACCGCCGATGCCGCGCGGCAGGAGATCGCCCGCTTCTCCGCCTTCTTCGACTTTATCCGCGAGGTGCCGGAGTTCCTGCGCATCCTCAACGAGGCCGAATTCTTCGCGCCCATCGGTTACCAGAAACATCTCGACAACATCTCGGTTGCCTATGTCCGCATCTTGCGTCGCGCACGAGCGGCCGGCGCGATCGAGGATTACAGCGACGAGGAATTCGAGGCCATCGTCCACATGCTGATGGGCGCGCGCGGCTATCTCAGCCGCCGCTACTCCTATTCGGCCGGCGGCGTCACCGCCGTGCCCGACCACGTCATCTCCGCCTATCGCAAGCTGATGACGCGCGGCCTCTTCAGTGCATCCGGAGATCAGGACACGCCATGAACATCGCATCTCCACAAAAGCCGCTCGATATCGTCTCCGCGATCGCCGAAGGCGATATCCGCTGCCTGCTGATGGTGCTGGTGCACATGACCGGCGATGAGCGCTGGCTCGAGCCGCCGTACTTGCCCAAGCGCGACATCCGCCTCATTCCCGATCCGGAGGCCGGCGTGCCCCGGGAGGTCCAGGACGAGATCCGCGCCGCGGTGGTCAAGCTGTTTGCCGACGGCACGCCAAAACCCGTCATCACCGATCCCGGCGAAGCGCTGCTGCTCAAGATGATGCGCGCCTGCCTCGGCGAGAACGTCGCGCCGGAATATGCACCGCTGATGCGCGAGGAGATGGGGTTTGTGGCGCGTGAGCCGCAGTGGACGCAGCGTCCTTCCGACGAGAAGCTTGCCGGCCAGCATGTCCTGATCGTCGGCGCCGGCGTCTGCGCCATCGCGCTCGGCGTGGCACTCGGCCATCTCGGCGTCCCCTACACCATCGTCGAGAAGAACGCCGAGCTCGGCGGCACCTGGTGGATCAACCGCTACCCCGGCTGCGGCGTCGATACGCCGAACCATTCCTATTCCTACTCGTTCGGCTCGGGCAATGCATGGACGCGCTATTTCTGCCAGCGTGAAGAACTGCTCGGATATCTGCTGAAGGTCGCCGAGGAATACGGCATCCGCAAGCATCTGCGCGTCAATACCGAGCTGACAGCGTCGCGCTGGGACGAAGGCAAGCGGCGCTGGATCTCGACGCTGAAGACAGACAACGGCGAAGAGACCTTTGAATCCACCGCGCTGGTCTCGGCCATCGGCCAGCTCAACGATCCCTCTCGCGCCCGCTTCAAGGGCGAGGAAGGTTTCAAGGGCACGATCCTGCATTCGGCCCTGTGGTCGGACGACGTCAATCTCGAAGGCAAGCATGTTGCCGTGATCGGCACCGGCGCGACATCGATGCAGCTGGTGCCGTCAATCGCCGGCCGCGTCGCCTCCGTCACAGTCTATCAGCGCAGCGCGCAATGGGCGCGGCCCGTTAAGGGCTATTCCGATCCGATCAGCGACGGCGCGCGCTGGCTGCTCGCGCATCTGCCGTTCTATGTGCAGTGGTACCGCTTCAACATGTTCTGGCGCTATGGCGACGGCCTATTGCCGTTCCTGCGCAAGGACCCGGCCTGGCCGCATCCGGAGCGCGCCGTCAACAAGGGCAATGACCGGCATCGCCAGGAGCTGACCGATTTCATCCTCACCGAGCTGAAGGACCGGCCCGACCTGATCGCCAAATGCGTGCCGACCTATCCGCCCTATGGCAAGCGCATCCTGCTCGATAACAACTGGTTCAGGACGCTCACGCGGGACAATGTCGAGCTCGTCACCGACACGATCGATCATTTCGATCGCGACGGCATCGTCACCGCTGACGGCGAGCACCGCCCCGCCGACATCATCGTCGTCGCCACCGGTTTCAAGGTGACGGAGATGGCCGCACGCCTCAACATCAGCGGCCGCGGCGGCAAGGATCTGCGCGAGGCCTGGGCCAACGACAATCCGACGGCGTTCCTCGGCCTCACCGTGCCGGACTTTCCGAACTTCTTCTGCATGCTCGGCCCGAACTCCGGCCCCGCCCATGGCGGCAGCGTCATCTTCCAGTCGGAATGCCAGAGCCGCTATATCTCCGCCTGCCTCACCGACATGATCGAGCAGGACGTCGCCGCCATCGACGTCCGTCAGGACGTGCTCGACGACTACGTCCAGAAGGTCGATGCCGAGCACGAGTCGATGATCTGGACCCATCCCGGCATGAGCACCTATTATCGCAATTCGAGCGGCCGCGTGTTTTCGGCGATGCCCTGGCGGTTCGTGGACTACTGGCGCATGACGCATGATCCGGATCTGGGGCAGTATCGGCTGACGAAGGGGTAGGTCGTGATCGGTTGATAGCGCCACGATGACGGTGCACCTTCTCCCGCAGGGGAGAAGGAAGAAAGAGGAGCGCCAATGCCCAAGCCGCTTGTCCGCATCTACACCGACTACAAGAGCCCCTACGCGTTCGTGGCCAACAGGCGCCTGTTCGAACTCGAGGAGACGCACGGCGTCGAGCTCGAATGGCTGCCCTATACGCTGCGCGTCGCCGAATTCATGGGGACGGTCGAGGAGCGCACGCCGCATTTCTGGCGCAAGGTGCGTTACGCCTATATGGACGCGCGGCGCTATGCCAATGCGCAAGGGCTCGTCATGAAGGGGCCGCGCCGGATCTATGACGCCTTCTATTCCAGCGTTGGAATGCTGTTCGCACAGCGGCTCGGCTTCTTCCGCCCGTATCACGACACGGTGTTCCGCAGATTCTGGAGCCATGAGCTCGAGATCGACGATCTCGCCGCAATCACGGACGTCATCACCGCGTGCGGCGGCTCGGCGAGCGAGTTCGAAGCCTACGTCAACGGCCCTGCCCGCGCCGAGCACGACCGCATTATCGACGAGGCCGAAGCACTCGGCGTGTTCGGCGTGCCGACCATGGTATTCAACGGCGAGCTGTTCTGGGGCGGTGATCGCATCGACATGCTGATCGAACGGATCGAGCGTCCGGAAACGATCGAGGCCGCGCTCGGCAGCCGCCACCGCAAATCAGTGTAGCCGTTACGCCGCAAGTCCGCTCTCAACCGGGGCAAATTCCAGCCCGAGGCTCTCGGCAACGGCCTTGTTGGTTATGCGGCCACGATGCACGTTCAGTCCGTTGCGCAAATGCGGATTTTCGAGGACTGCAGCAAAGCCCTTGTTGGCGAGCAACAAGCCGAACGGCAGCGTTGCGTTGTTCAGCCCCTGGCTCGACGTCACCGGCACCGCGCCCGGCATGTTGGCGACGCAATAATGCACGATGCCGTCGACCTGATAGGTTGGATCGGCGTGCGTGGTCGGATGCGAGGTCTCGAAGCAGCCGCCCTGGTCGATCGCGACATCGACCAGCACGGCGCCCGGCCGCATCGACTTCAGCATCGGGCGCGTGACGAGCTTTGGTGCACTGGCGCCCGGTACCAGCACCGCCCCGATCACGACGTCGGCAGCGAACACCTCGTCCTCGACCGCCTCGATGGTCGAGAAGCGGGTGCGCACCCGCCCGAGAAAGACATCGTCCAGCTCGCGCAGACGGGGAATCGAGCGGTCGATCACAGTGACTTCCGCACCGAGGCCCGCCGCCATGCGCGCAGCCTGCGTTCCCACCACGCCGCCGCCGAGCACGACGACGCGCGCTGGCTGCACACCGGGCACGCCGCCGAGCAGCACCCCGCGGCCGCCGGCCGATCGCTTGAGCGCGGCGCCGGCGGCTTCGACGGCGAGGCGGCCGGCGACTTCGCTCATCGGCGCAAGCAGGGGGAGGTGACCGGCCGCGTCGGTGACGGTTTCATAGGCGATCGCAGTGCAACCGGAAGCGAGCAGGCCCTTGGCCTGTTCGGGATCCGGCGCAAGATGGAGATAAGTAAACAGGATCTGGCCTTCGCGGAGCTGGGCCCATTCGCTCTTCTGCGGCTCCTTCACCTTCACGATCATGTCGGAGCCGGCGAAGATGTCGCGGGCGCTCTCGGCAATCGTGGCCCCTGCCCGCCGATAGACCTCGTCGGACGCGCCGATGCCGCTGCCGGCGCCGGTCTCGACAGCCACCTGGTGACCGGCCACGACATATTCGCGGACGGCACCTGGGGTCAGCCCGACGCGATATTCCTGCACCTTGATCTCCTTGGGCACACCGACGCGCATTTTGGGCTCCTTTTGATTCACCTCACGATCGTAACGACGTGGCCGGTTTGGTTTCGTGCAAATATCCGCTAGCTTCGACCTCCCCGCGCCGGTTTCCGGCGTGCAAACGCCCTTTCACGCTGGAAACGACACCTTGGCCCTCGACCGGAAAGACCTCGCCATCCTCGCGGAACTCACCACCAATGCGCGGGCCAGCCACACCGAACTCGCCGCCAAGGTCGGCCTATCGAGCACGGCGCTGGCGCGGCGGCAGAAGGCGCTGGAGGACGACGGCTACATCCAGGCCTACCAGGCCGCGCTCGATCTCGCGCAGTTCGGCCTCACCACGACGGTGCTGGTCCGCATTGCGCTGGAGAGCCAGAGCGACGAGGCGCTGAAAGCGTTCGAGGCGGAGGTGGTGAAATGCCCGTCCGTCGTGCGCTGCTTCCTGATGTCGGGCACCGACGACTACATCCTGATCGTGCTCGCCCGCGACATCCAGGATTTCGAGCGCATCCATCGCACCGAGCTGTCGCGCCTGCCGCGCGTGGCGCGGGTCCAATCGAGCTTCGCGCTGCGCGAGATCGTCAACCGCGCGGTGCCGACGGTGGTTTTCGGCGAAGCCAAGCGCTGACACTGTGTCGCGGGCGCCATAATTCCCGGCAGGGAACCAAGCGGCCGGTTGTAAGTTGGAGGCCATTGGCGGAGGCAACGGTGCCTCCTCGTCAGCTCGGCTGACGTCTCGGCTCAGTCGCCGTCGCAGGGAGCAGGACATGAGCGATGTCACGCACGAGATTCCCGAACGCATTCCAGTTCATATCGTCGTCAATGGCGTCGGCCACACGCTCGATCTCGTGCCCTGGACCACGCTTCTGGATGCCCTGCGTGACCATCTTGCGCTGACCGGCACCAAGAAAGGCTGCGATCATGGCCAATGCGGCGCCTGCACCGTGCTGGTTGACGGTCGGCGCGTCAATTCCTGCCTGACGCTCGCCGTCATGAAGGACGGCGCCGAGATCACGACGATCGAAGGGCTTGCCAAGGACGGAACGCTTCATCCCGTGCAACAGGCGTTCATCGACCACGACGCCTTTCAGTGCGGCTATTGCACGCCGGGACAAATTTGCTCGGCGGCGGGCCTTCTGGCCGAAGGCCGCGCCCGGGATGCCGACGAGATCAGAGAGCTGATGAGCGGAAATCTCTGCCGTTGCGGCGCCTATCCGAACATCGTCGCCGCGATCCAGCAGGCAATGGGCCGGTCATGAACAACTTCCAGTATTCCCGCGCCACCGACATCGCCGATGCGATCCGCCAGCTGGCCGCCGATCCCGGCGCCAAGCTGATTGCCGGCGGCACCAATCTGATCGATCTGATGAAAGAAAATGTCGAGCGGCCCTCCCGGCTGATCGACATCTCCCGCCTGCCGCTCCGCGACATCGAGGAGACGGCCGACGGAGGCCTGCGCATCGGCGCCTTGGTACCGAATTCGGACCTCGCCTACCATCCGCTTGTCGAGCAGCGCTACCCCCTACTCGCCGGCGCCATCCTCGCCGGCGCTTCCGCGCAATTGCGCAATATGGCCTCCGTTGGCGGCAACCTGATGCAGCGCACGCGCTGCGCCTACTTTTATGACACGGCGACACCCTGCAACAAGCGAGAGCCCGGCAGCGGCTGCTCGGCAATCGACGGCCTCAACCGCAACCACGCAATCCTCGGTACGAGCGCGTCCTGCATCGCGACCAACCCCTCCGACATGAGCGTCGCACTTGCTGCGCTCGGTGCGCTCGTGCACATCGCAGGTCCCTCCGGCCAGCGCACGATCGCATTGACCGATTTCCATCGGCTCCCGGAGGACAAACCTCATGTCGATACAAATCTCGGCATCGGCGAGATCATCGCGGCCGTCGAACTTCCCAAGCATGGCTTTGCCCGTAACTACAGCTATCTGAAAATCCGCGACCGGCTGTCCTATGCTTTTGCTTTGGTCTCGGTCGCGGCCGCGCTCGAACTGGATGGCAACGCGATCAGCGAAGCCCGCCTGGCGCTCGGCGGCGTGGCTCACAAGCCCTGGCGCAGCCTTGAGGCCGAAGCGGCGTTGCGCGGCCAGGCAGCGACGCCGGACCACTTCTCGCGCGCGGCCGATCTGCTGCTGCACGGGGCAACGGCCCGCTCACATAACCGCTTCAAGATCGAGCTCGCACGCCGCGCCATCGTGCGTACGCTGATACAGGCCGCCAGCGCCACGCCACAATCACAGGCTCACAAGAAAATCGCGTGAGGGACCGATGAACGCCTATGTCGGAACGCCAACGTCCCGCGTCGATGGCCGCGCCAAGGTCACCGGAGCCGCCCAATATGCCGGCGAATTTCCGGCAGACGGCCTCCTCCATGGCTTCGTCGTCGAGGCCACGATTCCGCGCGGACATATCGCTCACCTCGACGCCAGCGACGCGCTGCAAGTGAAGGGCGTAGTCGACGTGCTCACGCATGCGCATCGTCCGCCCCTCGCCGACAATGACGATGCCTGGAAGGACGAGGTGGCGCCGGAGAAGGGCTCGCCTTTCCGCCCGCTCTATGACGACAGGATCTGGTTCAACGGCCAGCCGATCGCGCTCGTCGTGGCGGATGACTGGGAAACCGCCAAATTCGCCGCGACCCGCGTGCGCGTTGAATACGACCGGGAGGCATTTGCGACCGACCTCGAATCCGAACATGGCAAAGCCGGCAAAGTGGATCGGCCGCACAAGCCGCGCGGCGACGCCGCCGCGGCGCTGGCTGGGGCCGCTGTGCGGCACCAGGCGGACTACGTCCTCCCGACCGAGCACCACAACCCGATGGAGCTCTATGCGACCACGGTGGTCCGCGACGGCAGCGGCAGGCTTGCCGTCTATGACAAGACGCAAGGTGTCCAGAACGTCCACAAATATCTATGCAGTGTGTTCAACAAGAAGCACGATGACCTCCGCGTGGTCTCGCCCTATGTCGGCGGTGCCTTCGGCTCCGGATTGCGGCCGCAATACCAGGTGGTGCTGGCGACCCTTGCCGCGCTCGAACTCAAGCGATCCGTCCGTGTCGTGCTGACACGGCAGCAGATGTACGGGCTCGGCTACCGGCCGATGACCATCGAGCGTGTCGCGCTCGGCGCAAGGCCCGACGGCACGCTCGATGCCGTCACGCATGAGGCCACTGCCATGACCTCGCGCTACGAGGATTTTTCGCGCAATGACAGCGGCTGGGCGGAACAGCTGTACAAGAGCCCGAACAGCCTCTTCTCCCACAAGCTCGTCGATCTCGACGTCTCCACACCCTGCGACATGCGCGCGCCCGGCGCCGCCTCCGGCGTCTGCGCGCTCGAATGCGCCATGGACGAGCTGGCCGTCGCGCTCAAGCTCGACCCGATCGAGCTGCGATTGAAGTGCTATTCGGACCGCGACCAGAGTGAAGACCTGCCCTACACCAGCAAGCAGCTGCGCGAATGCTACGCCCGCGGCGCGGAAGCGTTCGGCTGGAGCCGACGCAATCCTGCGCCGCGCTCCATGCGTGATGGCAAGGACCTGATCGGTTGGGGCATGGCGACGGGGGTGTGGGAGGCGCTTCAGATGCCGGTCGCCGTCCGCATCGTGTTGACGTCGAACGGCCATGCCGAGGTATCCTGCGCCGCGTCCGATATCGGCACCGGCACCTACACCATCGTGGCCCAGGTGGCCGCCGACGCCCTCGGGCTGCCGATCGAGAATATCGACGTGAGGCTTGCCGATTCGACCTTGCCGCAGGCCCCCGTCGAAGGCGGTTCCTGGATGGCGGCGTCGGCCGCGCACGCCGTGCTGGGCGCGGCCGAAGACATTCGCCAGGAGCTCGCACGGCTCGCCAAGGCGATGCCCGCCTCGCCCCTCGGCGGCGTCGATGCGCCCGATGTGATCCTGGTCGACGGCACGATCGCCAAGGACGGCGACAAGGCCCGTGCCGTCTCGATCGCGGACGCGATGCGTCACGGCAAGCTCGAGCGGATCGAGAAGCAGAAGCTCAATCATTTCGCGGAGGACAAGTCGCACGCGCGCAACACCCATTCGGCGGTCTTCGCCGAGGTCAAGGTCGACGAAGACCTGGGCGTCATCCGCGTCACGCGCGTCGTGAGCGCGGTCGCAGCCGGACGGATCCTCAATACCAAGACCGGCCGCAGCCAGATCATGGGCGGCGTGGTCTGGGGCATCGGAATGGCGCTGCACGAGGAGACGGTGATGGATCACCGCTTCGGCAGGATCATGAACGCGAACATCGCCGAGTACCACATTCCCGTGAATGCCGACGTTCACGACATCGACGTCATCTTCGTCGACGAACCCGACGACCGGATCAACAAGCTGGGCGTCAAGGGCATTGGCGAAATCGGCATCGTCGGCGTACCTGCGGCGATCGCGAACGCAGTCTATCACGCTACTGGTAAGCGCATCCGGCGCTTCCCGATCACGCTGGACAAGTTGCTGGATTGATCGCCCGTCACACGATCCCCGCTGGATCGGACGATTGTCATAGAACTGTCATCGAAAGTGCAGAGACCTGCCAGTCTCTGTAGATTCGGGACACACCATGGATTATTTCAAGCGCTTCAACTTCCTGTTCGCCGCACCTGTGTTCGACGCCGACGATCTGGAAGGCATCCGCTTCAACCAGATTATCGAGGAGATCCAGCGCTCCGGCTTCGAGGTCGTGAGGGCCCGCAGACTGGAGGACGCCGAGATCGCGGTGCAGACCGACGCCGCGATCGGCTGCATGGTGGTAGACTGGGGCAAGAAGGGCCTCGAGGGGAAGACCTCGGCGCTGATCAACCTGATGCGGCGCCGCGGCCTCGACTTCCCGATCATCCTCCTGATCCGGCGCAAGCGCTTCGAGGATTTGCCGGTCGAGGTGCTCGACTTCATCGACGGCTATGTCTTCCTCTCCGAGGAGACGCCGACCTTCATCGCCAAGAATTTGATCAGCCGGCTCAAGCAATATGCCGAGACGCTGAAGACGCCGTTCTTCGGCGCCCTCGTCGACTACGCCGAGGAAGGCAACCAGCTCTGGACCTGTCCGGGTCACAATGGCGGCGTGTTCTACAACCGCAGTCCGATCGGCCGGGTCTTCGTCGAGCATCTCGGCGAATCCGTGTTTCGCGACGACCTCGACAATTCCGTGCTCGACCTCGGCGACCTCCTCACCCATGAGGGTCCCGCGCTGAGGGCGCAGAAGGAAGCCGCCCAGATTTTCGGCGCGGAGAAGACCTATTTCGTGCTCAACGGCACCTCGACCTCGAACAAGGTCGCGCTCGGCGCTCTCGTCACCGACGGCGACCTTGTGCTGTTCGACCGCAACAACCACAAGGCCGCCCATCACGGCGCGTTGATGATCAATGGCGGCGTCCCGGTCTACGTCCCGACCATCCGCAACGCCTGGGGCCTGATCGGCCCGATGCGCTGGGACATGCTCGACGAAAAGGCCCTGCGCGAGGCGATCCGGAACCATCCGCTGGTGACGGACAAGGACGCCTGGCGCAAGGAGCGGCCGTTCCGCGTCGCCGTCGTCGAGCAGTGCACCTATGACGGCTCGATCCACAGCGCCGAGATGATCCTGAAGCGCATCGGCCATCTCTGCGAATACATCCTGTTCGACGAGGCCTGGGCCGGCTTCATGAAATTCCACCCGCTCTATGCCGGCCGCTTCGCCATGGGGCTGGCGAACCTTCCCCCCGAAGCACCCGGCATCATCGCGACGCAGTCCACCCACAAGCAGCTCGCGAGCTTCTCACAGGCCTCCCAGATCCACATCAAGGACCGCCATATCCGCGGCCAGAAGCGGCGCGTCGAACACCGCCGCTTCAACGAGAGCTTCATGCAGCACGCCTCGACCTCGCCGTTCTACCCGCTGTTCGCCTCCCTCGACGTCGGCGCGCAGATGATGAAGGGCCGCTCGGGCGAGGTGCTGTGGGACGACACGATCCGGCTCGGCATTGAGCTGCGCAAGAAGATCCGCGCCATGCGCCGGGAGTTCGAGGAGAAGGAGCAAAATCCGGATCGCCGCTGGTTCTTCGAGCCCTTCGTTCCCGATCGCGTCGCCATTCCCGACGTCAGCCGCCCCGGCGCCGCGCATAACGTCGCCTGGGAGACCCTCTCCACCGACGAGCTCGCCACCAATCCGGCGCTGTGGCAGCTCTCGCCAGATACCAACTGGCACGGCTTTCCCGATCTCGCGGAGGGCTTTGCCATGACCGACCCGAACAAGCTGACGCTGCTGACGCCTGGCTTCGATCGCACCACCGGCGCCTACGCCGAGCACGGCATCCCCGCGCCTGTGGTCGCGCAATATTTGCGCGAAAACCGCATCGTCCCTGAGAAGAACGACCTCAACTCCCTGCTCTTCCTGCTGACCCCCGGCGTCGAGGCGAGCAAGGCCGGCACGCTGATCTCCGGGCTTGTCGCATTCAAAAGGCTGCATGACGACAACGCGTTGCTGGCCGACGTCATCCCCGAATTTTACCAGCGGCGTCAGGCGCGCTATGCCGGTGTGCGGCTGCGCGATCTCTGCGGCGACATGCACCGCTTCTTCCGCGCCGCCGATGTCAGCGCCCTCCAGGCCCGGCAGTTCATGCCCGAGCACATGCCCGAGATCGCGATGTCGCCCCGCGATGCCGCGCGCTATCTGTTCAAGAACGACGTCGACTATTTGCCGATCGAGGCGATCGCGGGCCGCATCGCCACCACGCCCTTCGTGGTCTACCCGCCCGGCATCGCCACCATCGTGCCCGGCGAACGGCTGACGGAGCGGGCCAAGCCCATGGTGGATTATCTCAAGATGTTCGAAACCTGCTTCAACACGTTCCCGGGGTTCGATGTGGAAATCCAGGGCGTCTACAAGGAGATCGATGCACAGGGCCGCATCGGCCTCTATACTTACGTCGTTGCCGAGTAGGTGCCGATGAACGAAACAGCGATTGCGCGTACAGATGACGAACCAGTTCTGGTCCGCCCCTCACGGGAGAGCGATGTCGAGGCGATGCTGGCGATCTACCGCCATCACGTCCGCAATGGGGTGCCGCGCGATGTCGAGGGAACCGGCGCGCCCGAACCGGACGATCTGCGCGACCGCCGCAAGAACCTGAAGCAGACCCGACTGCCGCATCTGGTCGCGACCTATCGCGGCGAAGTCGTCGGCTATGCCTATGCGGTGCTGTTCCGCAAGCGTCCGGCCTACCGCTACACCGCCAAGCATTCGATCTACGTCCACCACGAACATCTCGGCCGCGGCGTCGGCCGGCTGCTGCTCCAGGGAATGATCGATGCGTGTGCGGCGGCCGGCTTCCGCCAGATGATCGGCTATATCGACGCCGACAACGCGCCCTCGCTGGCGCTGCACGAAAAGTTCGGCTTCGCGCGCGCCGGCCTGCTCTGCGGTGTCGCCTATCGCCACGGCCGCTGGTCGGACACGGTCATGGTGCAGCGATCGCTCGGCGCGGGCGTCACCGCGCCGCCAACGCTAACGGCACCGGGCCGGTAAACCTTACGAGGGAAAGTCAGCCGGCTTGACCTGGATTCGGTCGGCATGCAGCGACCAGTGATGCAACGCCTGGTCCTTGCAAAACCTCGCCTTCGCCCGCTCCCGGGCTTCGTCCTCGTCGGTGGCGTCGATTTCGAGCGTGCCCTGGCAAACCTCGATCTGCCGGCCGTACTGGCCGAGCACGTCCTTCATGAACCTGACGACATAAGTTGACATGGGACCTCCTGCCTGCGCCAGCGTGCCCCGGCGGCACTTTAATCCCATTTAGCCTGAACCGGGAAAGGAGTTTTTTGACGCGGATCAAGATCGGTGACGGTTCCCGCCGCCAATGCAGGCGTCGATACAATCCGTCAGCGATCAGGTCTTGATATCGAGGAGGGTCTGTTCTGTCTCGGCGTAGGCTTGAATGACCTTCGCATTGGCGATGAAGCTGTACTTGGCGGTCGCCATTTGAACGAACTCGCTGGCGAGATCGACGTTCGGCGCGGCGACCAGGCCGTCCTCGTTTGCGAAGGGAGCGCTGGGGTCGGATTGTGCGGTATAGCTCGGCGAAACCGTCGACACGGTCGCAACCGTACCGCCTGGCGTCGAGCCGCTCGATTGGGAGACCTGATCGACGCGCAACGGCACATAGGCCGCTGGAAATGTCGGGCCAATGCTCGAGCTGCCCGCACCGGCCGATGTGCTCGATCCGCTTGAGGCGGGTAGCGGGCCGGTCGTGCGGACATTTGCGATGTTGCTCGCGGCCACGTTCACACGCAAACTCGCCGCGGAAAGTCCTGATGTCGTAATCGAAAATATGCTCATGGACTTTCAACTACAGGACAAGTGATACGCGTTCATTCACGCCATCAGTAAAATCCGCAGCTTTCTATTTTCATCCTCGTAACCAACGATCAGAGCGCGATCAGGCTTCGCACGCCCCTACCCCGGCGTCACGCCGAACGCCTGCTTGAAGCGCTCGGCGTAGCGCGGCCAGACCTCGGGATTGATGATGCGCGGCGGGCGTTTGCCGTCGAGCGTCTGCAGCACCTGCTCGGCCGCGATACGGCCCATGTTCTGGCGCGCCTCGATCGTGACGCCTGCGGTGTGCGGGCTCGCCAGCACATTGTCGAGCTGGAGCAGCGGATGCTCGGGCGGCGGCGGCTCCTTCGACCAGACGTCGAGGCCGGCACCGGCGATGCGCTTGTCGCGCAGCGCCTGGAGCAGCGCATCCTCGTCGTGGATGAAGCCGCGCGCCGTGGTGATGAAATAGGCGTGCGGCTGCATCAGCGCGAATTCGCGCGTGCTGATCATGTTGCGGCTTTTCTTGTCGAGCGGACAGGAGATCGAGACGAAATCGGCGCGGCGCAGCAGCTCGTCGAGCTCGACCTTCTCCCCGCCCCGCTCGGCCATCACCTCGGTCGACAAATACGGGTCATAGGCCAGCACCGTCATGCCGAGCAGGCCCTTGCACAGCGCGGCAATGCGGCGGCCGACATTGCCGAGGCCGATGATGCCGACGGTCTTGTGCTCGACCTCGTTGCCGACGAGCTCGTTGCGGTTGACGTTGGCCTCCCTGCGGAGCTTGCGGTCGGACTGGATGATGCGCTTGGACAGCGTCAGCATCATCGCCAGCGCATGCTCGGCGACCGAATGGGCGTTGCCGCCGGACTGGTTGACGACCAGCACGCCCGCATCGGTGCAGGCCTCGACGTCGACAGGGTCGAAGCCCGCGCCATTGCTGGAGACCAGCAACAGATTTGGCGTGCGCTTCAGGAAGGCGGCATCGACATGGAAATGCGGGGCAAGTTCGTCGCGGGCGGCGCCGATCTGGTAAACATGCGCCGCGTTCAGGATCGGGGCATAGAAATCTTCGGGGCTCTCGTTCTCGATGCGATCGAGCCGGACGTCGGACCGCGCCTTCAGGATGTCGATATAGATCGGATTGGCCAGGTATTTGACGTAGAAGACGCGCTTGCTATTGACGGACATCAGGACCCTTCCGGCTCTCTCAAGGAGACCCGCAAGGCCAGCGCACCCCGCGCTCCGTCCATGCGTTCCTCCCGTTTTTGCATTATCGCCGCTTATGACATGGCGGTGCCGGCCACGACAGGCCGTCTGGCGCAGATCACGGTGCTGGCCCGGACATGTTGACAATCCCGCTGCCTGCGTCAAGTTCGGCAGACCGCCGCGACGACCAGAACCAAGAAGCATGCGCGGCTCAAGGGAGAACGCAATGGCGCTTGCGGAACAGCAGACCTCGCCCCAGGCGGCACAAGGCGCCAGCGACAGGAGCTGGCACGGCGTCGTCCTGCAGACCCTGAAGCGGAACGAGATCAGCCTGATCCCTTACGTGCCCGACCGCGTGCTGACGCCGCTGATCAAGAACCTGCACGCCGACCCCTTCTTCACCACCTTTGCCACCGCCCGCGAGGAGGAGGCCGTCGGCATCCTCTCCGGCGCCTGGATGGGCGGACGTCGCGGCGCGGTGCTGATGCAGACCTCCGGCTTCGCCACGCTCGCCAACGTGCTGGCCTCGCTCGCGGTGCCCTACCAGATCCCGCTGATCATGTTCGTCTCCGAGCGCGGCACGCTTGGCGAGTTCAATTACGGGCAATCGCTGGTCTGCCGGACCATGCGCCCGGTGCTGGATTCACTCGCGCTGGAGCACCACACCATCACCCGGCTCGACGAGCTCGAGTTCATCGCCGACCGCTCGATCAAGCAGGCCGTCACCACGCAGGCGCCGGTGGCGCTGATCCTCAACCCGCTGCTCACCGGCGGCAAGGTTTTCGACAAGTGAGGCCGGCCAGAATGAGCACAGATTTGGACAACCGCAACACCAAGGTCATGAACCGCTTCGATGTCACCTCGCGCCTGATCGCCAGGCTCAAGCACGAGGAAGCGGTGATCGGCGGCATCGGCAACACCAATTTCGATCTCTGGGCCGCCGGCCATCGCCCGCAGAACTTCTACATGCTCGGCAGCATGGGGCTGGCTTTCCCGATTGCATTGGGCGTCGCGCTGGCCCAGCCCGACCGCCGCGTCCTCGCGCTCGAAGGCGACGGCTCGCTGCTGATGCAGCTCGGCGCGCTCGCGACGATTGCGGCGTTGAAGCCGAAGAACCTCATCATGATCGTGATGGACAACGGCATCTACCAGATCACCGGTGCGCAGCCGACGCCGGCCGCGGGTGTGGCTGACATCGTCGCGATCGCCACAGGCTCGGGACTTGCCAACAGCGCCTGGGCCGCGGACGAGGAGGATTTCGAGCGGCTGGTCGACGAGGCCATGTCCGCCTCCGAGCCGAGCCTGATCGCGGTCCGCATCGACGACAAGCCGGGCGTGGGTACCACCCGCAGGGATCCCGTTCAGATCCGGGAACGCTTCATGCACGGCCTCGGCGTGCGCGAGCCACTTTAACGTTTCGTCATTAACTACACGGCGATCTGATCCCTGCCCCGCAACAGGCCGTTGCAAATCCGTGCTATCGGCACCGGATGCCCATTTTTATTCGCTTTTTTGCCTGGCTGCTCGCGGCCGCCGTCACTTTCGCAACCCTCGGCCCGCCCGGCCTGCGGCCCCATTCCGATCTCGGCCAGGACGGCGAGCACGCCCTCGCCTTCATCCTGGTGGGACTGGCCTTCGGCCTCGCCTACCGGAATCGCCGCTGGGCTGTCGCAGCCTTCGCGGTGGTCCTGATCGGCGTGCTCGAGCTGATGCAGTTCTGGGCACCGGGACGGCATGCACGGCTGGAAGATTTTCTGGTCGATGCCGGCACCGCCTGTATCGGCTTTGCGCTTGCCGCCGTCACCGATTGGATCATGGCGCGCTTCCGCGCCAGTTTGGCCCTGACGAACTAAGGCCCCGCGGAGTGACGCTCCGCGAGGCCCGGCTCTTCAAAGCCTTCACGCTCTGATCGATCAGTCGATGATCTTGACGACGCGGCGCGTGCGCGGTTCGACGATGACGCGGCGATCGTTCACGACCGCGTAGCGGTACTCGGTGTAGTTCGGCACGGGGCGCAGCACCACGGTCGGGGGTAGCGGCTCGCCGACGACGACGCGCTCGTGGATCACGACGGAATCGTCGCGCGGGATTCCGCCGAGCACGGCATTCGGAATTTCGAGGCCGGCGCCGACGGCCGCACCGACGGTGCCGCCAACCATCGCGCCGATCGGGCCACCGATGTCGCCACCCGCACGCGCGCCGTCCCTGGCGCCCTGTTCGGTCGTCGACTGGGCAAAGGCTGCACTCGACGCCAGCAGCGACACGGCAGCCAACGAAATCGCAAGACGGGTTTTCATGTCCACACTCTCCAGTGTTTGTTGATGCGCCGTCAACCGCGGGGCCGGAGCATTGTTCCGGTTCCCCCATGATGAAAGGCGCGTCAAATCTGGAGACTGTTACCGGGTAACAATTCAGGTCGCGGCGATCTCGTGCCCCGCCATCAGTTCCAGTGCCCGCACCATCGCGGAATGATCCCAGGCCTTGCCGCCATGCGCGGCGCAGGACGAGAACAATTGCTGCGCCAATGCCGTGCTCGGTAGCGACAGGCCGAGCGCGCGCGCACCTTCGAGCGCGAGGTTGAGGTCCTTCTGGTGCAGCTCGATGCGGAAACCCGGCTCGAAATTGCGCTTCACCATGCGCTCGCCATGCACTTCGAGAATCCGCGACGATGCAAAACCGCCCATCAGCGCCTTGCGCACGAGGGCGGGATTGGCCCCCGCCTTGGATGCGAACAGCAGCGCTTCGCTCACCGCCTCGATCGTCAGTGCGACGATGATCTGGTTGGCCACCTTCGTCGTCTGGCCATCGCCATTGGCGCCGACATGCGTGACGTTCTTGCCCATCTTGTCGAAGATCGGCTTCATGGTGCCAAAGGCCCG
The DNA here is from genome assembly GCF_023073075.1 of Bradyrhizobium sp. 61. Taxonomy (NCBI): domain Bacteria; kingdom Pseudomonadati; phylum Pseudomonadota; class Alphaproteobacteria; order Hyphomicrobiales; family Nitrobacteraceae; genus Bradyrhizobium; species Bradyrhizobium sp. 61. The sequence continues at coordinate 411,815 of NZ_JADPIU010000064.1, forward strand.
CTCCGGGCCGCCGACCATGATGGTGAGGGTCGCGGCCTTGGCCCCGACCTCGCCGCCCGACACCGGCGCGTCGAGATAGTCCGCGCCCAGCGCCTCGATCTTCTTCGCGAATTCCTTGGTCGCCAGCGGCGAGATCGAGCTCATGTCGACGACGATCTTGCCCTTGGAGATGCCGCTCGCGACGCCGTCCTTGCCGAACAGCACCGCCTCCACATGCGGGGTGTCAGGCACCATGATGATGACCGCATCCGCCTCCTCCGCGACTTCCTTCGCCGATTTGCAGGCGATGCCGCCCGCCGCGATCAGCTCGGGCGACACGGGCGTAACGTCGTGGAGCAGCACGCGATGGCCTGCGGCCAGAAGATGGCCGGCCATCGGCCGTCCCATGGTGCCAAGTCCGATGAAGCCGATGTCGATCATGTCTACGTTTCCTCAGGTCTCAAATGTCTGCGCGACGTGCCAGGACAGGCCTTCCAGCGTCGTGGTGCGCGGCTTGTATTCGCAGCCGATCCAGCCGCGATAGCCGATCGCGTCGAGGTGGCGGAACAGGAAGGGATAGTTGATCTCGCCGGTGCCGGGCTCGTGGCGACCGGGATTGTCGGCGAGCTGGATATGGGCGATTTGGGGGAGATATTCCTGCATGGTCCGGGCGAGATCGCCCTCCATGATCTGCATGTGGTAGATGTCGTACTGGATGAACAGATTGTTCGACCGCACCTCGGAGATCAGCTGAACCGCCTGCTCGGTGCCGTTGAGGTGGAAGCCGGGAATGTCGAGCGTGTTGATCGGCTCGACCAGGAGCTTGATGTTCTCGCGCGCCAGCGTCGAGGCGGCAAAGCGAAGGTTGCCAACCAGCGTTTCGTTGAGCTCGCGCGGGTCGGCATCGGCAGGCGCGATGCCGACGAGGCAATTGAGCTGCTCGCAATCGAGCGCCTTAGCGTAGTCGATGGCACGAAACACGCCGTCGCGAAATTCACTGACGCGATCGGGCAGGATCGCGATGCCGCGCTCGCCCGCTGCCCAGTTTCCCGCTGGAAGGTTGTGCAGCACCTGCGTCAGCCCGTGAGCCTCGAGCTGCTCGCGCAGCAGCGCCTTGTCGAAATCGTACGGGAAGAGATACTCGATCCCGGAGAAGCCCGCCGCTTTCGCCGCGGCGAAGCGATCGGGAAACGGCATCTCGTTGAAGAGCATGGTGAGGTTGGCGGCAAATTTCGGCATGATGCTCTCCCCTATTCCGCCGGCTGCAGCACGCCGGGCCGCTTGGTCCCGACCTCGTCCAGCGGCAAGTCCAGCACCTCCTCGAACTCGACGATGTTGTCGATCTCCGTGCCCATCGCGATGTTGGTGACGCGCTCGAGAATGAACTCGACCACGACAGGCACGCGGTGCTTCGCCATCAATTCACGCGCGGTCGCAAACGCCGCCTGCGTATCCTTGGGATCGGTGACGCGGATCGCCTTGCAGCCCAGGCCTTCGGCGACCGCGACATGGTCGACGCCGTAGCCACCAAGCTCCGGTGCGTTGACGTTCTCGAAGGAGAGCTGGACGTGGTAATCCATGTCGAAGCCGCGCTGGGCCTGGCGGATCAGGCCGAGATAGGAATTGTTCACGACGACGTGGATGTAGGGCAGATTGAACTGCGCGCCGACCGCGAGCTCCTCGATCAGGAACTGGAAGTCGTAATCGCCGGACAGCGCGACGATCTCGCGATCCGGGCATGCCGCACGCACCCCGAGCGCGGCAGGCAGCGTCCAGCCGAGCGGGCCGGCTTGCCCGGCATTGATCCAGTTGCGCGGCTTGTAGACGCCCAAGAACTGCGCGCCGGCGATCTGCGACAAGCCGATCACGGTGACATAGGTGGTGTCGCGGCCGAAGGCCTTGTTCATCTCCTCATAGACGCGCTGCGGCTTGATCGGGACATTGTCGAAATGGCTCTTGCGCAGCATCGTCTTCTTGCGATCGCGGCAGGCCGCGGGCCACGCCTGGCGCTCGCGGAGCCTGCCTGACCGGCGCCACTCCCTGGCGACGGTGACGAAGAGCTCGAGCGCGGCCTTGGCGTCCGAGACGATGCCGAGATCCGGATTGAACACGCGCCCGATCTGGGTCGGCTCGATGTCGACATGCACGAAGGTGCGGCCCTTGGTGTAGGTCTCGACCGAGCCGGTGTGGCGATTGGCCCAGCGGTTGCCGATGCCGAGCACGAAGTCGGATTCCAGCATGGTCGCATTGCCATAGCGGTGGCTGGTCTGCAGGCCGACCATGCCGGCCATCAGCACGTGGTCGTCGGGGATCGCACCCCACGCCATCAACGTCGGCACGACCGGCACGTTGGTGATCTCGGCGAATTCCACCAGCAGGTCCGAGGCGTCGGCGTTGATGATACCGCCACCGGCGACGATCAGCGGCCGCTCGGCGGCATTGAGCATCTCCAGCGCCTTCTCGACCTGCTTGCGCGTCGCGGTGGGCTTGTAGACCGACAGCGGCTCATAGGTCTCGTCGTCGAACTCGATCTCGGCGAGCTGCACGTCGAGCGGCATGTCGATCAGCACCGGACCCGGCCGGCCCGAGCGCATGATGTGGAACGCCTGGCTGAACACACGCGGCACCAGCGCCGGCTCGCGCACGGTCACAGCCCATTTGGTCACGGGCTTTGCGATCGACTCGATGTCGACCGCCTGGAAGTCTTCCTTGTAGAGCCGTGCGCGCGGCGCCTGCCCGGTGATGCAGAGGATCGGAATGGAATCGGCGATCGCCGAATAGAGCCCGGTGATCATGTCGGTGCCGGCCGGCCCCGACGTGCCGATGCAGACGCCGATATTGCCGGCCTTCGCCCGCGTATAGCCCTCGGCCATATGCGAGGCGCCCTCGACATGGCGCGCGAGAATGTGGCGGATCGACCCGCGCTTCTTCAGCGCCGAGTACAGCGGATTGATCGCGGCCCCGGGAACGCCGAAGGCAGTCGAGATGCCCTCTTTCTCCAGAATTCGCACGGCAGCATCAACGGCTCGCATCTTCGCCATATCGGACCTCGCTTGAGTTGCGTCAGCGAGTGCGATCATCAGGCGTGCAAGATGCGATCTCAACGAGATCGATTTTATTTTCCACGATGCGGCAGCCGTGGAAAAACCGCGGCGGTCTCAAGCGGTTAGATCGACATCGGCGTGAAAGCCGCTCACTCGAACAGTGGCGCGAGCTCCATCTGCGGCACCAGCACGAGGCCCTTGTCGGTGATGCGAATTTCCGGAATGACCGATAGTGGAATCAAATTGAAGCCCATGTAGGGGATGGTGCAGCCGGCTTCGGCCCATTCCTTCTTCAGCACCTTGACCGCTTCGGCGACCTCGGTAACCCGTTTGTCGGAGAGAAGGCCGGCGATCGGCAGCGGGACCAGCGCCCTCACCTTGCCGTCGGCGACGACGCAAACGCCGCCCTGTTCCGCCTTGATGGCCGATATCGCCGCCTGCATGTCGCCCTCGTTGGTGCCGGCGACGATGATGTTGTGACTGTCGTGCCCGACGCTGGAGGCGACCGCCCCGCGCTTCAGGCCGAAATCCTTCAGCAGGCCGTAGGCGACATTGCCGGCCGACTTGCCGTGGCGCTCGACCACCGTGACGAAGCACAGGCCATAGCGCTCAAACAGCGACGGCCAATCCTTGGCCGGCTCGATCGCGACCTTCTCATGGATCAGCGTAATGCCCGGCAGCGCCGTCTTGATGGCGTTGACGGTACACGCCTTCGCCGGCAATTCCGGCGTCAGCTTGACCTTCTCCGGGAGCTTCACCGTCACGTAGGCTGCCTTCGGATATTGATAGCGCTGCGACAACGCCTGATCGAGCCGCGGCGTGATCTTGCCATGCTCGACCACCAGCTCGCCGCCATACCAGGTGCATTGCGGTCTGAGCTGATCGTCCATCAGCACGAGATCGGCGCGGCGGCCGCCGCCGAGCCCGCCGATATCGCCCTCCATGCCGAAGCGTGTGGCGCCATGCAGCGAGCCCATCGACCAGGCCTGTTCGGGCGACATGCCGGCCTTTACGGCCTCGCGCACCACCCAGTCGAGACCAAACAGCAGAAGATCGTCGGCATCACGGTCGTCGGTGCACACCGCCGTACGTTTGTGCGACGCCCCGAGCTCGGTGATGGTGCGGATCGCCTGCGGCAGCGAATGCCAGGGCGTGGTCGGCGGACCGCCGCGCAGGAACACCCAGACGCCGGCGTCGAGCAGATCGTCGGCGATATCGCGATCGATCGCCTCATGGGTGTCGGTGACACCGGACGCCGCATAGGCCGCGACGAATTCACGGCCGTAAACGTGTCCGGACACCGGCCGTCCCCGCTTCAAGGCCGCGGCAAGGATGGCATGGCTGCGCTCGTCGCCCATCGTGACAGGCACGAAATCCATCTTCTCGCCGAGCGCGACCGCTTCGGGCCAGCGGTCGAACAGGCCGGCGATCTTGTCTGGCGTGAGGTCGCCGCCCGCGGTCTCCAGTTCCGCCGACGTGGCCGGCACCGTGCTCGGCACCGTCAAAAAGATCGAGAGCGGCGCCTCGCGCGCGTCCTCCAGCATCGCCTCGACACCGGCGACGTCCATGACGTTGCCGATCTCGTGGCTGTCGCAGAAGATCGTGGTGGTGCCGTTGAGGAGCGCAGCCTCGGCATAGGCGCAGGCCGTCACCATGGAGGATTCGATGTGGATGTGCGGATCGACCAGCCCCGGCGCGATGATGCCGCCGGCGGCGTCGTAAAGCGGCACCCCGCCCGAGATCTTCTTCGCCGTCCCGGCCGGTTTCACCGCTGCGACGCGGCCACCGGTGATCCAGACCTCCCGACCGGGATGGATGCGTTCCGAATAGGTCGAAAGCACCCGGGCCCCCGTGACGACGAGATCCGGTGCGACGCGTGCGGAGGCGACATCGGCCAGACGCCGGGTCATCGAATGCAGCGGTGCGACGGCGAAGCGGGTAAGTCTGGTCATCGGGACCCTCGCGTGGCGTTACGGCCCAGCGATGGTTACGCCCTGCGCTATAGCGGGCAAGCGCAAATATAACGGCAGGCCCTGCTTACGCCTTAGGCGCCGAACTGCCCGTCGTCCCCGCCCTTGCGGGCCTGCGCGGGTTCCGCCTTCTCGGCGGTGCTGCAGCAGCGGGCTTGACCCGAATTCGCATCGACCGGCCCTTTGGCTCATCGATCTCGAACGAATTCGTCTTGCGCACGAGGTCACTCAGCTTGCGGAACCCGAACGTTCTCGGATCGAAATCGGAGGCCAGATTGGCGAGCTGCCGGCCGACTTCGCCGAGCGCGACCCAGCCGTCCTCGCTCTCCATCTGGGTGATGACCTTCTTGATGATGGGCGTGGCTGCATCGGGCGGCTGAAGCGACGTCGATCTTGAGGCGGCATCCTGGGTGGTCGCCGGGACGGAGACCAGGTTCTCGGTGTAGACGAACCTTCGGCAGGCCTGCCTGAAACTTTCCGGCGTCTTCTGCTCGCCGAACCCGAACACGTCGACGCCCTGCTCACGGATGCGGGCGGCCAGACGGGTAAAGTCGCTGTCGGACGAGACCAGGCAGAAGCCGTCGAACCGGCCGCTGTGAAGCAGGTCCATCGCGTCGATGACCAGGGTTATGTCGGAGGCATTCTTTCCCGTCGTATAGGCGAATTGCTGCTGTGGGATGATGGCGTGTTTGGACAGGATGTCGGCCCAGCCCCTGGACCGCGCATTGGAGAAGTCGCCGTAGATGCGGCGGACGCTGGCCTCGCCGATCTTGGCAATCTCCTCGAACAGCCCATCCGCGATCTTCGCAGAGGCGTTGTCGGCATCGATCAGGACGGCGAGACGGGGCGAGCGAAGTTCCGACGGCATGGCGTTTCCTCAACGAGCTGGATGCAGCATTAGAGGACGCGCGCGCCGGGACGGCTAGTCCTCGTTCGCCTTGAAGCGCCCCATCCCCTTCAGCACGAACGGGGCCAGCAGCGCAACCAGCGCAATGCCGAGCAGCGTCGCCGAGATCGGGCTCTGGAGCAGCGTCATGGGATCGCCGAGGCTGATCGCGAGCGCGCGGCGCAGCTGGCTCTCGGCGATCGGACCGAGGATCAGGCCGACGACGACCGGCGCGATCGGAAAGTCGAACCGGCGCATCAGGAAACCGAGCACGCCGAAGCCGGCGAGCATCGACAATTCGACCACCGACGGCTTTGCGGCGATGGTGCCCATGGTCGCGAACACGAGAATGCCGGCATAGAGCCAGGGCTGCGGGATCGCGAGCAGCCGCACCCACAGGCCGACCAGCGGCAGATTGAGCACCAGCAACATGCAATTGGCGATGAAGAGACTGGCGATCAGGCCCCACACGAGGTCAGGCCGCTCGGCAAACAGCAGCGGCCCCGGGTTGAGGCCGTACTGCTGGAACCCCGCCAGCATCATCGCGGCCGTTGCCGAGGTCGGCAATCCCAGCGTCAGCAGCGGCACCAGCGTGCCGGCGGCGGAGGCGTTGTTGGCGGCCTCCGGTCCCGCGACGCCTTCGATCGCGCCCTTGCCGAATTCTTCCGGATGTTTTGTGAGCCGCTTCTCAGTGGAATAGGACAGGAAGGTCGGAATCTCCGCGCCGCCTGCGGGCAGCGCGCCGATCGGAAAGCCGAACATGGTGCCGCGCAGCCACGGCTTCCACGAGCGCTTCCAGTCTTCTTTTGTCATCCACAGCGAGCCGCGCACCGGCTCGAGCTTCTCCTCGGTGTGGTGGCGCCGCGATGCGACGTAGAGCGCCTCGCCCACCGCGAACAGACCGACCGCAAGCGTGGTCACCTCGACGCCGTCGAGCAATTCAGGGACGCCGAAGGCAAGCCGCGCCTGACCGGTCAGCTTGTCGATGCCGACGAGGCCCAGCGTCAGGCCGATGAACAGACTGGTCAGGCCGCGGATCGGGGAATCGCCAAAGGTCGCCGACACCGTGACGAAGGCGACGCACATCAGCGCGAAATAGTCCTCGGGGCCGAAGCGCACCGCGAAATCGACCAGCCACGGCGCGAGAAAGGCCAAGCCAATCGTGGCAATGGTGCCGGCGACGAAGGAGCCGATTGCGGACGTCGCAAGCGCCGGCCCGCCGCGGCCGGCCTTGGCCATCTTGTTGCCCTCGAGCGCGGTCGCCATCGATGCGCTCTCGCCGGGCGTGTTGATGAGGATGGCGGTGGTCGATCCGCCATACATGCCGCCGTAATAGATGCCGGCGAACATGATGAGCGAGCCGCCGGGATCGAGCTTGTAGGTCACCGGCAGCAGCAGCGCGACCGTCAGGGCCGGGCCGATGCCGGGCAGCACGCCCACGGCCGTGCCGAGGAACACGCCGATCAGCGCATAGAGGAGGTTCATCGGCTGGACGGCGACCGCCATGCCGTGGGCCAGCGCGGCAAAGGTGTCCATCACAGCAGTCGCTCCAGCGGACCGGTCGGAAGGCTCAGCGTCAACAGCCGGTCGAACGCGAGATAAATGAGGGTGGACATCACGAGGGCGATGATGCTGTCGACGAGGATGGCACGGCGCCCAAACGCCGCCGACGTCGTCACGAACAGCGCCGACGTCGCCAGGATGAAGCCGCCGCCGAAGCCGATGATGGCGATCAGCAGCGCAAGGCCAACGAGGATCAGAACCACAGGCACGGGATCGGCCCTCTCGCGCGCCGGCAGATTGCCGCGCAGCGCGTCGATGAAATTGCCGATCGCGAGCAGCGCGAGGCCGGTGGCGACCACGACCGGCATCGCCTCCGGTCCCATCCCATACATCGCAGTGGATTGCAGCCCGCGCGCGTCCCAGACCAGCACCGCGGCGAGACCTGCGAGCAATACAGCTATGACGATGCCGGCGCGATCGACGCGCCGCGGCTGGGCGGGATCGCCTGAGGTCATGACTTGACCAGGCCGACCGATTTCAGCACGTCGGTGACGCGCACGGTTTCCTTCTTCAGGAAGTCGGCGAAGGCGTCGCCGCCGAGATAGGCATCCTCCCAGCCCTTCTGCTTGAGGATCTCCTTCCAGGCGTCCGACTTCACCATCTTCTCGACCGCATCGCTCAGCGTCTTGCGCTGCTCCGGCGTGATGCCGGGAGGCGCGACCACCGAACGCCAGTTGGCGATCACGAGGTCGATGCCTTGCTCCCTAAAGGTCGGGATGTCGCTGCCCGCGATGCGCTTCTCCGAGGTCACGCCGATCGCGCGCAGCTTGCCGGACTTGATCTGCCCGTCATATTCGCTCAGCCCCGAAATGCCCGCGGTGACCTTGCCGCCGAGGATTGCCGCCAGCGATTCGCCACCGCCGGAGAACGGGATGTAGTTGATCTTCTTCGCATCGGCGCCGACGGCGCCCGCGAACAGCGCCGCCATGACATGGTCGACGCCGCCGGCCGAGCCGCCGGCGAAGGTCACCTTGGCGATGTCGGCTTTCACCGCGGCGGCGAGATCCTGCGCGGTCTTGATAGGCGAATTCGCCGGCACAACGATCACCTGGATTTCCTCGGTGAGGCGCGCGATCGGCGTCACCTGCTCGAGCGTGACAGGCGATTTGTTCATGGCGAGCGCGCCCACCATGACGAAGCCGTTGACCATCAGCTGGTTGCCATCGCCCTTGGCGCCGTTGACGAACTGCGCGATGCCGATGCTGCCGCCGGCGCCGGGAACGTTGGTGACCTGCACGCTGCGCGCGACGCCCGCGGCAACCAGCGCCTGCTGCATCGAGCGCGCGGTCTGGTCCCAGCCCCCGACCGGGGCCGCCGGCGCCATCAGCTTGAGCTCCAGCGGCTGGGCGAAGGCCGGCGTAGCTGCCGCAAGGGTCAACGCGACGGCTGCGCCGACAAGGCGCGCGGGAAATTGAAACATGAGGGTATTCTCCGGGCTCGTGCGGACGTCGTTGATCGGTTGCCGCATTGTGTCGTTTGGTCGCATATCAGCCAAAACGGCCGATGCTGTCCAGCGACAGGCCCAGTTCCTTGTTAGCCAGACTTCGGCATCACTCCACCGAGCGCGACGGTCAATTCGCCGGCGACTTCGCGCACGATTTGGCCGATTTCCGGCAATCTGTCGTCGGTCAGGCGGCTGGTCATGCCCGAGACGGAAATCGCCGCGAGCGGCTCGGCGCAGTCGTTGTAGACCACTGCGGCAATACAGCGCAGGCCCATACAGGCTTCTTCATCGTCGAGCGCAAAACCCTGCTTGCGGATCTTCTCGAGCTCCTTGAACAGATCGCCCGGCCGCACGATCGACTTCTCGGTCAGGCGAGGCATGCCGTGATGGCGGATGACCGCGCCGACGTCCTCGTCCGAATAAGTCGCGAGTACTGCCTTGCCGACGCCTGACGTCACCATGGCGACGCGGCCGCCGACCTGGGTCAGCGAGCGCATGATCTCGCGGCTCTCCATGCGGGTCAGCACGATGATGAACTCGTCGTCGACGACAGCGAGATTGGCGGTCTCGCGGGTGAGATCGCGCAGCTTGCGCAAGTAAGGAATCGCCTGCGTGGAGAAATTACGCCGCCGGGCAAAGCTCGCGCCGACCGTGAAGCTGCGCACGCCGACATGCCATTTGGACTGGGCGCGGTCGAACTGCACGAAGCGGCGGCTCTCCAGCGTCGCCAGCAGGCGGTGCACGGTCGAGGCCGACAGGCCGGTGCGCACGGCGAGGTCGCTGAGGCGATAGCCTTCGTCGTCTTCGGCCAGCGTTTCAAGGATCGACAGCGCGCGGTCGACGGACTGCACGCCGCCATCGCGCGCGTCGTGGTCGGCCTCCGATGGCGATCGAGGCTCGAGCGATTTGCGCCGGATCACGTTCTTGCTCATCGCGACCTGACCGTTCTCCCTCGCCCTATTCTTATTTCCCTCTCCCCGCTTGCGGGGAGAGGGTCAGGATGAGGGGGAGTCTCCGCAAGGACGGTGACAGTTAGACTCGTGGAGAGTCCCCCTCACCCGAATTGCTTCGCAATTCGACCTCTCCCCGCGCGCGGGGAGAGGTGAATAACCACCCGCTCCGGATCATACCGAAGCGTCGTCGTCGTCTCAGAGCAGCCCTGCCCCGCGCGCCCACTTGTACTTGGCGCCGAGCACCTCGACCGGAAGCTCGGTGGAGTAGGCGTAGGCCGGGATGCCGTTCTGATAGAGATATTCGGCGGCTTCCTCGACCTCGACGTCGCCGGCGAGCGAGGCGACGATCGGCTTCACGAAGCCCTTGGCCTCCATCTCCTTCTTCACCTCGACCATGTTGCGGGCGAACACCATCGGCGGCGTGACGATGGTGTGCCAGTAGCCGAGGATCAGCGAATGGATCCGCTCGTCCGACAGGCCGAGCTTCACCGTGTTGACGTAGGTGATCGGCGGCTCGCCGCCGGTGATATCCACAGGATTTCCGGCCGCACCGAACGGCGGGATGAATTTGCGGAAGGCCGCATCCAGATCCGGCGGCATCGACATCAGCGACAGGCCGTTGTCGACGCAGGAGTCCGACAGCAGCACGCCAGAACCGCCCGCACCGGTGATGATCAGCACGTTCTCGCCCTTCGGCGTCGGCAGCACCGGCACGCCACGGGCGAATTCGAGCAGCTGCCGCAGCGAGCGGGCCCGGATCACGCCGGACTGCGCCAGGACGTCCTCGTAGATCTTGTCGTTACCGGCGAGCGCGCCGGTATGCGACGAGGCCGCCTTTGCGCCGGCCGAGGTGCGGCCGGCCTTGAGCACGATGACCGGCTTCTTCTTGGAGACGCGCTTGGCGGCTTCCGCGAAGGCGCGGCCGTCCTTGAGGTCTTCGCAGTGCTGCGCGATCAGGTTCGTGTTTGGGTCCTGCTCGAAGAAGGCGAGCAGATCGTCCTCGTCGATGTCGGACTTGTTGCCGAGGCCAACGATCGCCGAGACGCCCATCTTGGCCGAGCGCGAGAAGCCGATGATGGCCATGCCGATGCCGCCCGACTGCGACGACAGCGCCGCGTGGCCCTTGACGTCGTAAGCCGTGCAGAAGGTCGCGCAGAGATTGGCCGGCGTATAATAGAAGCCGTAAATGTTCGGCCCCATCAGGCGGATGTCGTACTTCTTGCCGACCTCGACGATCTCGGCCTGAAGCTCCGGCGCGCCGGCTTCGGCGAAGCCCGACGGAATCAGCACCGCACCCGGGATTTTCTTCTCTCCGCATTCGGTGAGCGCCGCCGCCACGAACTTCGCGGGGATAGCGAACACGGCCGTGTCGATCACACCCGGAACGTCCTTGACGCTCTTGTAAGCCTTGTAGCCGAGGATCTCGGCGGCCTTGGGGTGGATCGGATAGATGTCGCCCTTGTAGCCGCCGTTGATGAGGTTCTTCATCACGGAGTTGCCGATCTTGCCGTCCTCGGCGGAGGCGCCGACCACGGCGACCGCCTTCGGCTGCATGATGCGGCTCATGGCCGCGACGATCTCTTCGGTCGGGCGCGGCTTCGGCTTGGGCACATAGGCGAAGTCGACGACGATACGCACGTCGGCGGCGATCGCGTCCTTGGCCGTCGCGAACACCGGGTTGAGATCGAGCTCGACGATTTCAGGGAAATCGGTGACGAGCTGCGAAACCTTGACGATGACGTCGGCGAGCGCCGTACGGTTCACCGGCTCGCCGCCGCGAACGCCCTTCAAAATCTCATGCGCCTGGATGCCGTCGAGCATCGAGAGCGCGTCTTCCTTGGTCGCGGGCGCGAGGCGGAAGGTGATGTCCTTCAAGACTTCGACCAGCACGCCGCCGAGGCCGAAGGCGACCAGCTTGCCGAACGAGCCGTCGGTGATCGAGCCGACGATGACTTCGGTGCCGCCGGCCAGCATCTGCTGCACCTGGACGCCCTCGATCTTGGCATCGGACTTGTACTTCTTGGCGTTGGAGAGAATGGTCTCGTAGGCCTTCTCGGCATCCTCGGCCGTCTTGAGGCCGACGATGACGCCGCCGGCTTCGGTCTTGTGGAGAATGTCCGGCGAGACGATCTTCATCACCACCGGGAAGCCCATCGAGGAGGCCATTTTGCCGGCCTCACCCGCCGACCTGGCCACACCCTCCTTCGGCACCGGAATGCCGTAGGCGTCGCAGACCAGCTTGCCTTCCGGCGCGGTCAGGCTGATGCGGTTGTCCGCCTTGACCTGGTCGAGCACTTTGCGGACGGCATCTTTGGAATTGGACATATGGCTTCTCCCTTGACCTCAGTTCGTTCTTTCAAAGCGCGCGCGTGTAGCGGCTGCCCGTGATGCTTGCCATTCGCCGCGCTCTGTTCCATGTCGCGGAACGGAGTGGCATAAAGCCCACATTACTCCGCCGCTTTGGATCAAAAATGGCTGGCGATGGCATTTGGTATGCCAGAAGCCAACTTGTCAAGCTGCTGCATGACTTAGAACGCCGCAAAAAATAGCCAGCTTGACATTCTGGCATGTGGTATGCCAAAAACTTTCCCGTTAATAATCCTGTAAAAGACGACTCCCACTGGAGGAGATTCGTCGTGTCACTGCGGAAACCAACCAAGGCGTTGCCGAACATGACCGAGGCAGATATCGCAATCGTTCGTATTGCCCCGGAGAGCAGCTTCAAGAACAAGGCGTATGACGCCTTGAAGGAAGCCATCCTCAAGATGGACATCTACTCGACGCCCGAGCCGGTGATGCTCGACGAGCGCGCGCTGTCCGAACGCCTGGGTGTGAGCCGCACCCCGATCCGCGAAGCCATCGCGATGCTCGAGCAGGACGGCTTCGTGAAGACGGTTCCGCGCCGCGGCATCATGGTGGTGCGCAGAACCAAGAGCGAGATCGTCGACATGATCCGCGCCTGGGCGGCGCTGGAGAGCATGGCGGCCCGCCTGATCACCACCACCGCACGCAAGAAAGACATCACGGCGCTGCGCGACTACTTCAAGGATTTCGGCAAGGACCGCCTGCCCGAGGATCACGTCGAGGAATATTCGCGCGCCAACATCGCCTTCCACCAGGCGCTGATCTCGCTGTCGGAATCGCCGGTGCTGGTCGACCTCACCAACGATCTGCTGCTGCACGTGCGCGGCTACCGCCAGCTCACCATCGGACGCAAGGATCGCACCGCCACTTCGCTGCCCGAGCATCTCAGCATGATCGAAGCACTGGAAGCGCGCGACACCGAGCTCGCCGAGAAGCGCGCTCGCGACCACACCCTTGGCCTTGCCGCTTACGTCGAAGCGCACGGTCAAGAACTGTTCACCTAGCAACGTTCACCAGAAGGGCGAGCCATTCGCCCACAAAGCCTAAAACGGCATATGAGACCAGGGAGACAAGGCCCATGCTGAATACCGCGACCAAGTCCGAAGCACCGGGCACCGAGCAGGAATTGACGGATGGCTTTCATCTCGTCATCGACGCGCTCAAGCTGAACGGCATCAACACCATCTATAATGTGCCGGGCATCCCGATCACGGATTTGGGCCGCATGGCGCAGGCCGAAGGCATTCGTATGATCTCGTTCCGCCACGAGCAGAACGCCGGTTACGCCGCAGGCATCGCCGGTTACCTCACCAAGAAGCCGGGCATCTGCCTCACGGTGTCCGCGCCCGGCTTCCTCAACGGTCTCACCGCGCTCGCGCACGCCACCACCAACTGCTACCCGATGATCCTGATCTCGGGCTCCTCCGAGCGCGAGATCGTCGACCTCCAGCAGGGCGACTACGAAGAGATGGACCAGCTCGCGATCGCCAAGCCGCTGTGCAAGGCGGCCTATCGCGTGCTGCACGCCCAGGACATCGGCATCGGTCTCGCCCGCGCCATCCGCGCCGCGGTCTCGGGTCGTCCGGGCGGCGTCTATCTCGACCTGCCGGCGAAGCTGTTCGGCCAGGTGATGAACGCCGATGCCGGCCAGAAGTCGCTGGTCAAGGTGATCGACGCCGCGCCCGCGCAGATCCCCTCGCCCGCTTCGATCAAGCGCGCGCTCGACGTGCTCAAGGCGGCGAAGCGTCCGCTCATCATCCTCGGCAAGGGCGCGGCCTACGCGCAGGCCGATGAAGAGATCAAGTCGTTCGTCGAGAAGAGCGGCGTGCCGTTCCTGCCGATGAGCATGGCCAAGGGCCTCCTCCCCGACACGCATCCGCAATGCGCTGGGGCCGCGCGCTCCACGGTGCTGAAAGAATCCGACGTCGTGCTGCTGATCGGCGCCCGGCTGAACTGGCTGCTCTCGCACGGCAAGGGCAAGAGCTGGGGCGAGACCCCGAAGAAGTTCATCCAGGTCGACATCGAGCCCAGGGAAATGGACTCCAACGTCGAGATCGTCGCGCCCGTCGTCGGCGACATCGGCTCGGTCGTCTCCGCCTTCAATCAGGCGATCAGCACGGGTTGGACCGCGCCGCCGGCCGAATGGACCAAGGCCATCGTGTCCAAGCGTGACGAGAACGTCGCCAAGATGGCGCCGAAGCTCATGAACAACAAGTCGCCGATGGACTATCACGGCGCGCTCGGCGTGCTGAAGAACGTCATCAAGGATCATCCCGAGGCGATCCTCGTCAACGAGGGCGCCAACACGCTCGACCTCGCCCGCGGCGTCATCGACATGTACAGGCCGCGCAAGCGTCTCGACGTCGGCACCTGGGGCGTGATGGGCATCGGCATGGGCCAGGCGATCGCGGCTGCGCTCGAGACCGGCCATCCCGTGCTGGCGGTGGAAGGCGACTCGGCCTTCGGCTTCTCCGGCATGGAGGTCGAGACCATCTGCCGCTACAACCTTCCGATCTGCGTCGTCATCTTCAACAATGACGGCATCTATCGCGGCACCGACGTCAACAGCGTCAACGCCGATCCGGCGACGACCGTGTTCGTCAAGGGCGCGCGCTACGACAAGATGATGGAAGCCTTCGGCGGCGTCGGCGTGAATGCCACCTCGCCCGACGAGCTCAAGCGCGCCGTCAACGAGGCGATGGCCTCGGGCAAGCCGACGCTCATCAACGCGGTGATCGATCCGGCCGCTGGCTCGGAGAGCGGCCGCATCGGCAACCTCAATCCGCAGAGCGTTCTGCAGAAGAAAAAGTAAGTCCTCCCCTTCAACCCTTAATTCCCTGCGGTTTGCGGGGGCAGACAGAGTATACGGAGCAACACGATGACCAAAGCGCTCAAGGGCGTTCGCATTCTCGACTTCACCCACGTCCAGTCCGGACCGACCTGCACGCAGCTGCTGGCATGGTTCGGCGCCGACGTGATCAAGGTGGAACGTCCGGGCGTGGGCGACATTACCCGCGGCCAGCTGCAGGACATCCCGAACGTGGACAGCCTGTATTTCACCATGCTCAACCACAACAAGCGCTCGATCACGCTCGACACCAAGAACCCCAAGGGCAAGGAAGTCCTCACCGAGCTGATCAAGAAGTGCGACGTGCTGGTCGAAAACTTCGGCCCCGGCGTGCTCGACCGCATGGGCTTTCCCTGGGAGAAGATCCAGGCGATCAACCCGAAGATGATCGTCGCCTCGATCAAGGGCTTTGGCCCTGGCCCCTACGAAGACTGCAAGGTCTATGAGAACGTCGCGCAGTGCACCGGCGGCGCCGCCTCGACCACCGGCTTCCGCGACGGCCTGCCGCTCGTCACCGGCGCGCAGATCGGCGACAGCGGCACCGGCCTGCACCTCGCGCTCGGCATCGTCACCGCCCTCTATCAGCGCACGCATTCGGGCAAGGGCCAGAAGGTCACCGCCGCGATGCAGGACGGCGTGCTCAACCTCGCCCGCGTCAAGCTGCGCGACCAGCAGCGCCTCGCGCATGGTCCGCTCAAGGAATACAGCCAGTTCGGCGAAGGCATTCCGTTCGGCGACGCCGTGCCGCGCGCCGGCAACGATTCCGGCGGCGGCCAGCCCGGCCGCATCCTGAAGTGCAAGGGCTGGGAGACCGATCCCAACGCCTACATCTACTTCATCACCCAGGCCCCGGTCTGGGAGAAGATCTGCGACGTGATCGGCGAGCCCACCTGGAAGACCGATCCGAACTACGCCAAGCCGGCCGTCCGCCTGCCGCGCCTCAACGAGATCTTCGCCCGCATCGAACAGTGGACGATGACCAAGACCAAGTTCGAGGCGATGGAGATCCTCAACAAGGACGACATCCCCTGCGGCCCGATCCTGTCGATGAAGGAGATCGCCGAGGACCAGTCGCTGCGCGCGACCGGCACCGTGGTCGAGGTCGATCACCCGACCCGTGGCAAGTACATCTCGGTCGGCAATCCGATCAAGCTGTCGGATAGCCCGAGCGAGGTGGAGCGCTCCCCGCTGCTCGGCGAGCACACCGACGAGATCCTGCGCAGCGTGCTCGGCTTCAGCGATCACCAGGTCGCCGACATCCACAAGTCCGGCGCGCTCGAGCCGCCGCAGAAGCAGGCCGCTGAGTAAGCCGCACCACGTTGAATGAGACGAAAGGGCCGCCCGAAGGGGCGGCCCTTTTTGCTTCAGAAGACCGTGCGGTCGCGGCTGTGACTAAAAAATGGAAAAACAACCCCATGCACAGTAGCTAACCTGTTGGTCATAAACGATTTCGTATTTCACGAAATGTCTTTTGACACGTCGGGCAAAACAGGGGCATTATGCCATGATCCGACAAAGCCAATATCCTGCCCGGCGAAGAGCGGCCGAGGGGTTGTTCGTCGGACAAACGACCTAACGGCCAGGGCATGATCGGGAAAGAGGCTCAGCGGCATGCAAAAAGGTCAGAGCGCCTCCAGTCCGAGCCGGCGGAACAACTTTCGATCGGCTTCGTCCTGCGGATTGCCCGCCGTCAGCAGCGTGTCGCCGACGAAGATCGAGTTTGCACCGGCAAAGAAGCACAGCGCCTGCATCTCGTCGGTCATCGCCGACCGCCCCGCCGAGAGTCGCACGAAAGAGGCCGGCATCATGATACGCGCCAGCGCGACAATGCGCACGAACTCGATCGGACCTATCGGCGTCGCCTTCGCCATCGGCGTTCCCGGAATCGGGATCAGCATGTTGATCGGCACGCTCTCCGGCGCTTCCGGGAGGTTGGCGAGCGTGACCAGCATGTCGACGCGGTCCTGTTCGCTCTCACCCATGCCGAGAATTCCGCCGCAGCACACTTTCATGCCGGCATCGCGGACATGCTCCAGCGTATCGAGACGATCGGCGAACGTGCGGGTGGAGGTAAC
The DNA here is from genome assembly GCF_023073075.1 of Bradyrhizobium sp. 61. Classification (NCBI taxonomy): domain Bacteria; kingdom Pseudomonadati; phylum Pseudomonadota; class Alphaproteobacteria; order Hyphomicrobiales; family Nitrobacteraceae; genus Bradyrhizobium; species Bradyrhizobium sp. 61. Next base: position 428,941 of record NZ_JADPIU010000064.1, read on the forward strand.
GCTCGGATAGAAGCGCTCCGAGGTATCGATATTGTGATTGTAGTAATCAAGCCCGGCAGCACTCAGCCGGTCGGCCTGATCCCGGTCGAGCATGCCGAGCGTCATGCAGGTCTCGAGCCCGAGCTCCTTCACGGCTCCGACGACCTCGACAATGGCATCCATGTCGCGCGGCTTCGGATTGCGCCAGGCCGCGCCCATGCAATAACGCGTCGCGCCGCTGTCTTTTGCCTTGCGTGCCTCGGCAACGATCTTCCCGACCTCCATCAACTTGGAGGCTGCAAGAGCGGTCGCATGATGCGACGACTGGCTGCAGTAACCGCAGTCTTCCGGACAACCACCTGTCTTGATGTTCAGCAGCCGGCTCAACTGCACGCGATTTGGGTCAAAATGCTCCCGATGTACGGATTGTGAACGGAAGAGCAGATCGTTGAAGGGAAGCTGGTAAGCCGCCCATGCATCTTCACCGGTCCATCTTTGAGACCTTTGCGGCCTTTCCTTTGCGGGGATTGTCTCCCGTCGTTCACACCGAGCATTACACATCTCCTGACATTGCGGCGGGACAATCGCACTATCGCAAACCTGGCGCCAGTCCGCAGGGTCCTTGGAACAAAAGCGGCGGCGTGCCATTGTTGTCTAAGCCGGCGTGCTATCCCGACGTACGAGCGACGCAGCCGCCAAGGCGAGGGACTGAAACACATCGCAAAAGCATCTGCGCAACGCTGCAGAATTGGCCTTCTTCTCGCCCCGAAAGGTAGCAAGCCCACGTACAGCGTTTGCGGGTGGGAGGCGTCGGCCAGCACCTGTCCTGTCACAGCTTGTTGATCAAAACGAGGTCGAAATGTTGAGAGATCAATCCTCGGATCGGGCCAAGCGTGAAGCCAACAAGGCGTTCAAGCCTGTCAAAACGCAGAAGCCGATCAATGACTATGCGAAGGACCAGCACTCCTTCAACGAGAATCGCGAGCGGCTGAAAGCGGAGCGACTGGCCCGCGAGGCCGAGCCGAAGGACCGCTCTGAATAGGACGCGTTCCCTGCCGGGTCACAATGTTGCATCCGCGCGATGAAGGCTGGCGCTGAGGGCGTCGCGTCGAAATCGACGCCTGACTCAAAGTGCGATGAGATCGGAATGAATCGTCATCGCGCTTTAGGTTATTGTCTGAGCATGATCTTTTCGGAAAACCGCTTCGCACTTTGCGCTAACGCGGCCCGTCGGGTCCGTATCATGCTTTAGAGCATCGAAAGCACGACGATCCCGTCTTCGAGCTCCCCGGAGGCCAGTCGGCTCCGCGCGATGCGCTCGAATTCCGTCCGGTACTTCTGAAGATAGCTGAAGGCCTGCTTCTGCGTCTGAAACGTGGTCGCAAGGCGGCACATCTGCCGGCCGGCGCCAAGCGCAAGAAAGAAGGTGATTGTACCACCGCTGTCCGACTTGATCCTAGGCACGATCCGCACTCTCTGGCATGTGACCGGCCCTCTCCAGATTTTCGTCGACGCAGTTGAATTCGACTATGGCGTCAGCTTTCTCTTGCGCTTCGTCAGGGTTGGTGCCGGCAGCGATGCTTGAAGAGTTGCGTCGGCCGCTTCCTTGGCTTCGCGCAGTTCGCGAAGCCGCGCCATGTTCTTGCGAACATCGACGGCCTGTCTCTCGACGTCCGCCATTGCCCGCGTTCCCTCCTCGGCAGCCAAACGCTGACGGTTGGTACGCGCAATGCTTTGGGGTGACGGTTCAGCCGACTTCTTGCCGCTCATGCTTCACCCACTCCCGCAACGGACAAAACCCGCTCAATCCCTGGGATCGAGCGGGCAGCGTGGCCGTTTCAGTACATCCGTGAAACGGCGCAGGATCTTAGGCCAGCGAGAGATTCTCTGCGCTGACCTTGCCTCGCATCTTGTCGGTCTTGGCCTCGAAGTTGACCTTCTGGCCCTCGGCGAGACCTGAGAGACCAGCCCGCTCGACTGCGCTGATGTGAACGAACACATCGTTGCCGCCGTCGTCGGGCTGAATGAATCCAAAGCCCTTTTGGCCGTTGAACCACTTCACGGTACCTGTCGTCATTATTCTTCTCCAAAGCGCATACGCGCACATTCCGCGTGACACTCACGCAGAACCAGATTCAATTCGTCGATGTCTCTGGAAAAGGAGCCCGCGGGCGCATTCAACAAGGCACAGCGGCTGAACGAACAGCACCAACGTATACCTCATCGGCGCCAGTTGCAAGGCTTGGCGGGATTTAATGCCTCATGGGCTTCGGCGGAACAATTCGGACTTTGCGGATTCAGGCCCGAAAGGCGCCTGAGGCAAGGTGAATTGCGCGTTCGCAGCCGCGATTTGGTGTCGGCTAACTGTGCTGGCCCGAGAGCGTCGATGCGATGCCGTGCTATCGAGCGCTCACCGTACGCCACCGGCAAGTTGCTCGCGGAAGACCCGCACCACTCTCCCTCCAGCCAATCGACTGTGTGCACCGAAAGACTGCCAAGCTCCACACGTGCCGGCACCGCCGCGCAGGGATAGCAGATCGCACCTGACAGTGCGGGGTCGGATTGGAAGCGTGAACGACTTGCTCCCGGCGTCGGCGTCAAGGCAAAGTGCTGGAAAACAGGGAGGTCAGCATGTCACTGCTTGGCAAGGCCGCCGTCGCGATGTGGTGGAGCGTCCGCCGCGAGCAGCGCGCGGAGTTCGGCGACTGGCATTCCCACGAACATTTTCCCGAGCGGATGAGCATTCCCGGCTTCCGGCGCGGATCGCGCTGGACCAGCACGACGGACACTGACGGCTTCTTCGTGCTGTACGAGCTGGAGCGGTACGAGGTGCTCACGTCGAAGGGATATCTCGACCGGCTCAACGCGCCGACGCCGTGGTCGACCAAGATGATGCCGCACCATCTCGGCATGGTCCGCAGCCAGTGCCGCGTCGCCGCCAGCTTTGGCGGCGGCGTCGCGACCTCGCTCGCCACCATCCGGCTTTCGCCGGAGGCCGGGCGCGAGGCGGAGTTGCAAGCACATCTCTCGGAGACGCTCGGCACATTGGCGCAGATGCCGGGACTGACGGGCGCGCACCTCCTCCTGACCGACACGCCCCGGACCAGCTCGCCCACCACCGAGCAGCAGATCCGCGGCAAGGACGGCGCCGCCGACTGGATCATGCTGCTGTCGGGTTACGATGCCGACGCGATCGAGCAGGTGACCGCCGACCGACTTTCGCCGGCGGCGCTTGGCGCTCTGGGCGCGCAGGACAATCCGACGATCGGCCGCTACCGGCTCGCCTTCACGATGACGCCGCAGGATGTGGCAACGATCTGACGGATCGGTCGTCCGGCCGGCCGCGAGGTAGATCTCGCACCAGGCGAGCTCGATTCAATTGAGCGCGCAAACGGCCAACCGTTGCACATGGGGGATGTGTTTCAGGTTCTCGCGTGCAGCACGAAGGCGGACAAGGCTCGCCAGGTGTGAGCTCAGCTCCCCTCGCCTGCATCCTCATCGCTGCCCTCCTCGCCTGCGACATATTCGAGGATGTCTCCGGGCTGACAATCGAGCTCGCGGCAGATCGCGGCCAGGGTCGAGAAGCGCATCGCCCTCGCCTTGCCCGTTTTCAGGACCGACAGGTTCTGGATGGAAATGCCGATTGCGTCGGCGAGGTCCCCGAGGCGGCGCTTCCGCTTCGCAAGCATGACATCGAGGTTCACGACGATCGGCACAAGCATTCACCTCAGATCGTCAGCTCGTTTTCGGACTGCAGCAGGATGGCGTGCTCGATGACGAATTTCAGCGCCATCAGGAACATCCCGCCCGCGATCGTGCCGATGTCGACGTTGTAGGACGGCAGGAAGAACTTGACGTCGCCGATCTCGTGCAAGGCATAAGCCACCGCGTTGCTGGTGATCAGGTCGATGAACGGCCAGATCACCAGAATGATCCCCATCCACCACACGCCCTGAAGCGTCTCGGACGCGAAGATCCGGCCGTGTGCGAATCGGTGCACCATACGGTGCAGGATGCCGATCAACACGGCGAAGAACGAGAGCTGAAGCGCAAATAGCGTCCAGAACAACAGCTGTCCCGGGCGCGACATCTCGAGCGGATTGGCGACAAGGCCTGCGCATTTCACCTGGTCGGGACCAAGGCTCGCCGCGATCGAGGCGGAGGCGGTCGTGCTCCGGAGATAGGCGAGCCACACCACCACCGGCAGTGCCGCCCAGATCGCCCAGAACGCAAGATCGAGACGCCGGAACCAGCTCTGCCGGGCCTCACGTACCGATATCTCCACCACACCCATCTCCAAGCACTCCGCAATTTCCAGGCAACCACCCTCCCCCAATATGCATGTTCCGCACAATTGACTCAACCTTAAGCGCGATATATTGATCGTTTATCATGAAATATTTCATGACAATTGGTCCAATATGGAGCCCCCATGCGTTCCACCCTCGTCCGGCACCTGCTCGCAGCGCTGTTGTCCATCTCCCCGCTTGGAAACGCTGAAGCCGCAACGGCCAGCGGTCCCGCTGGTGTCTGGCTGACACAGTCTGGCGACGCGAGGATCAAGGTGAGCCGTTGCGGCAATGCGCTATGCGGCCGGGTCGTCTGGCTGAAGGAGCCGATCGATAAGAAGACGGGCAAGGCGCAGCTCGACGACCATAACGCCGATCCTGCATTGCGCGGCCGGAAGATCGTCGGCATCTCCCTGTTCATCGACATGCAGGCTGCCGGCGAAAATAAATGGTCGGGCAGGATCTACAATGCCGACGACGGAAAGACCTATGCGAGCACCGTCAGCTTGCTGCCATCCGGCAGTCTCAACGTCCGGGGCTGCATGGGAACGTTGTGCGCGGGTGAAGACTGGACGCGTTGAGCGGCAAGCCGATCCAAAACAACGTCCAAGATAAGTTCCAAGACGACAACAAAAACAGCATCAAGGGCCGCCGGTTTCGGCGGCCCCCGTTTATCTGCAATGCCATGTCGGATCGGCGGCGTCCCGGTCGTCCTTGAGACATGAATGGGCCGTAGACGCCAAGGTCGGGCCCATCAATGCAAGAGGATGAAGGAACATGCCCAGCACTGTACGTCTGCACCGCGTTCTCTCGACCAGTCCGGAGAAAGTCTATCGCGCCTTCCTCGAGGCGGATGCGCTGGCGAAATGGCTTCCGCCGAACGGCTTTACCTGCACCGTCCATCACCTCGAGCCCAAGGTCGGGGGCACGTTCAAGATGTCGTTCCGGAATTTCACGACGGGCAACAGCCACGCCTTCGGCGGCGAATATCTCGAGCTCGTCGCGGGCGAACGTCTCCGCTACACCGACAAGTTCGACGACCCCAATCTGCCCGGCGAAATCCAGGTGACCGTGACGCTGAAGAAGGTCTCGGTCGGCACCGAGGTCGACATCACCCAGGCCGGCATCCCTGACGTCATCCCGCCGGAGGCCTGCTATCTCGGCTGGCAGGAATCGCTGCGAAGCCTCGCAAGGCTCGTGGAGCCGGAGATCAATCAGTAGCGGCGAAATCAGTATCGTAGGGTGGGCAAAGCGCAGCGTGCCCACCGATGCTCTCTCAACCTCGGAAAGATGGTGGGCACGGCGCTCCGCGCCATTGCCCACCCTACGGCACTGATGACAGCTCTCCGTCGTCATTGCGAGCAGCCAAGCAATGGCGGCTGTTGCTGGGCTACGCGCCCGCCTTCGGCGTAATCCCACCGCTTGCGGTCCATCGATCGGGGTCGGGGCTGTGTCCGATCAGCGCAAGGCCGTAGGCGATCGACTCGAACTGGTCGCCCGACATCAGCCGTTCGTTGCCGAACCGCTCGGCAAACAGCTTTCTGACGGCCGGAACGAAGGAAGTCCCGCCGGTCAAGAACACCTTCTCCACCTCGCGCGCGGTGATGCCCGCTTCGCTTAGCACCTTGTCGACGGTGGCACCCAGCCGGGCGATGTCGTCGGCAATCCAGGTGTCAAAATTCTTCCGCGTGATGGTCGAGCCGATATCGACCCCGCCGCCTTTGAAGCGGAAGTCCACCTGATCCTGCGCCGACAGCGCCACCTTGGCGTCGGACACTGCGCGGTACAGCGAAAAGCCGAGGTCGAGATCGACGATGGTGATGAAATCCTCAAGCAGCTCTGGCTTCAGCGCGCTGCGCGCAAGCTCCCGGAGCTCGCGCAGATCGCCGTTGCTCTTCATCATCGCGAGCTGATGCCAGCGCGCGAGGTTGGTATAGTGGCCGGTGGGGACCGGCAGCACCTTGTCGAACGAGCGGAAGCTGGACCCCTTGCCCAGCCGCGGCGAGACGACGTGGTCGACGATGCGGTAATCGAACGTGTCGCCCGCAATCCCGATGCCGGCGTGTCCAAGCGGCTCCGCACGCAAGGCACCACCCACGCGCGAGAAACGCATCACGGAGAAATCGCTGGTGCCGCCGCCGAAATCCGCAACCAGCACGGTGGCATCACGCTCCAGCCGTCGGGCGAAGGAGAACGCCGCGCCCACGGGCTCGTAGACATAGCGCGCGTGGCCGGCGCCGAGGCGTTCGAACGCGGCCCGATAGCGCTGCATCGCCAGCGCTTCGTCGGGATTGCCGCCGGCGAACCGCACCGGGCGGCCGACCGTGATGTTGGACGTCTCGAAGCCGAACTTTTCGCCGCCATGGCGCGCCAGCGTGCGCAGGAACGCCGCCAGAATGTCCTCGAACTTGAAGCGCTGCCGAAACACTTGCGTGGTGTTGAAGCTGGAGCTCGCCGCAAACGTCTTGAACGACTGCAGGAAGCGGTAGACGTGGCGGCCTTCGAGGAACGTCTCGATCGCCCATGGACCGCCTTCGGCCTGGGCGCCGGCGCCCGGCCGATCCTCCCAGAAGCACAGCGCCGAGACGTAGACGCTGTGGCGCTGGCCGCCGTGATCGAAGCGGATGGCCTCGACCCGGCGATCGTCCGCCGCGATCGCGACGACCGTGTTGCTGGTCCCAAAATCGATGCCGATCGAGACGGCGGCCGAGGCGCTCGACATGAACCACTCTGACAGTTGATTGGAAAAGGGGGCAGACCACTAACGGCTTTGGCTGGGCCTGCCAAGACCTTGAATGTTGCGGTGCGGTTGGATTTGGAACCCGCGCGCCGCTCTGTCCGCGCTCTTTTGCCTCCGTAATGGGGGCCTTTTGGGGCCGATCTCGCAATTCCAGCAGCCCGGCTGGCAATTTTGAGCTCGGTTCGGTCCCTTTAACGGATCATTATGCTGCAATGCGGGAGCATACATGCTGCCATGCAATGGCATGCATGGACACTGGCATCTGGTATACGTAGATTGCCCTTCGAAATGAGACAGCATCACTGACCGTCTCGAGAAAGGGAATTCAGATGTCCAAGACCGCTTCCGTCGCGCTCGCCCCCTCCGCCTCGCTGTTCACCCGCTTCCTGGCTGCGGTCGACCGCTTCCTGATGGCGAGCGCCGAGATTTCGAATCACAACGGCGACCTGCCCCGCTTCGGCCTGTAAGCAGCGCCTCCCGCGCGGCAAGCGCGACGCGCCGGTTTCAGAACCGTCCACATACTACTTTTGATGAATGGCCCCGCAGGACGGGGCCATTTCTATTTGCGTTGTCCCGAGTCACAGCCGCAACCGATGAAGGTCCTGCGGCATTTGCGCACGGTGATCGGACCAGCGCTTGAACCTTGGCATAATGAATACAAGAATGCCCCTCCAGCGCTCGCAGAAAAATTAGAGGCGCCACGGGAGGCTTTATGACGGACATGGTGCAGGCAACGGTTCCAACCGCCGCGCGGGTTAGCGACACGTATCGCTGGACGCAATTGGCGGTCGGTGTAGCGGCGATGGTGATGATCGCCAATTATCAATACGGCTGGACGTTCTTCGTCCCCGACATCCAGAAAAAGTTCGGCTGGGATCGCGCCTCGATCCAATGGGCCTTTACGCTCTTCGTACTGTTCGAGACATGGCTGGTGCCGGTCGAAGGATGGTTCGTCGACAAATACGGCCCGCGCATCGTCGTGCTCGTCGGCGGCGTGCTCTGCGCCATCGGTTGGGCGATCAACGCGCAAGCCACCACGCTCAACGGCTTCTATCTCGGCATGATCATCGCGGGCATCGGCGCCGGCGGCGTCTACGGCACCTGCGTCGGCAATGCGCTGAAATGGTTTCCCGACAAGCGCGGTCTTGCTGCCGGCATCACGGCGGCCGGTTTCGGCGCGGGCTCCGCGCTCACGGTTGCGCCGATTCAGGCCATGATCAAGGACAGCGGATTCCAGACCACCTTCCTGTATTTCGGGCTCGGCCAGGGCATCATCATCTGCATCCTCGCCTTCTTCCTCTACGCGCCGAAGGCCGGACAGGTGCCTCCCGTTGTGCAGAACGCTGCGTTGCAACAGACCCGCCGCAACTATCAGCCAACCGAAGTGCTGCGCCAGCCGATCTTCTGGCTGATGTACTTCATGTTCGTGATCGTCGGCGCCGGCGGCCTGATGGTGACGGCGAACCTGAAGCCGATCGCAGTCGACTGGAAGGTCGACAGCGTTCCGGTGACGCTGATGGCGGTGACGATGACCGCGGTGACGTTCGCAGCCACGATCGACCGCGTGCTCAACGGTCTGACGCGTCCGTTCTTCGGCTGGATCTCCGACATGATCGGCCGCGAGAACACGATGTTCATCGCCTTCGGCATGGAAGGCTTCGGCATCTGGATGCTCTACCTCTGGGGACACGACCCGCTCTGGTTCGTGTTGCTGTCGGGCTTCGTGTTCTTCGCCTGGGGTGAGATCTACTCGCTGTTCCCCTCGACCTGCACCGACACGTTCGGCGCCAAGTTCGCGACCACCAATGCGGGCCTGCTCTACACCGCAAAGGGCACCGCCGCGCTGCTTGTCCCGATCGCCAACTACATGCAGCAATCGTCGGGCACGTGGGACAGCGTGTTCATCATCGCGGCCGGCGCCAACATCCTCGCTTCGCTGCTGGCGATCATGGTGCTCAAGCCCTGGCGCAAGGTCGTGGTCGCGAAATCGACCGCCGCCGCCTGACGCACTCCACCACTCCTTCAAGCACGACGCCCGGCCTCACGGCCGGGCGTTTTCGTTTTTGCAGAACCCGCCTTGGCTACCGCTGACGTGAAGGGAACCGCGCACTTTTCTTGCGCTGCGTCACAAGATTGGGCTTGCCTTCTGGAATATGGTATACCAATGTCCCCGCCGCGCTTGCGACGATAAGCCACAATATTTGCGACACTGGGTCATCTTGCAATCCCAGGTCGCATTCAATCAGGCGCGTTGGGAGGTTATTGATGATTTCCAGCACGGACGGCGCCGTCACAGCTGCGCCTCTTCGCACCGGTTTCCGTTGGTTCCAACTCGCCATGGGCATCGTCTGCATGGCGATGATCGCCAATCTGCAATACGGCTGGACGTTGTTCGTCGATCCGATTGACGCCAAGTATCATTGGGGCCGCGCGGCGATCCAGCTCGCTTTCACCATCTTCGTCGTCACCGAGACCTGGCTGGTGCCGATCGAGGCCTGGTTCGTCGACAAATACGGTCCGCGCATCGTCGTCATGTTCGGCGGCGTCATGATCGCGCTGTCCTGGGTGCTCAACTCCTACGCTGACTCGCTCACCCTGCTCTACGCCGCCGCGGTCGTCGGCGGCATGGGCGCCGGCGCGGTGTACGGCACCTGCGTCGGCAACGCGCTGAAATGGTTCCCCGATCGCCGCGGTCTCGCCGCCGGTGCGACCGCTGCCGGCTTCGGCGCGGGCGCCGCGCTCACCATTGTGCCGATCGCGACCATGATCGTAACGAGCGGCTACCAGCACGCGTTCCTCACCTTCGGCATCGGCCAGGGCCTGATCGTGTTCGTGCTCGCCTTCTTCATCCAGCCGCCGCGGATCTCGATTCCGCCGAAGAAGAAGCAGCTCAATCTGCCGCAGACCAAGATCGACTTCACCCCGCCGCAGGTGCTGCGCACCCCTATTTTCTGGGTGATGTATCTCGTTTTCGTCATGGTCGCCTCCGGCGGCCTGATGACCGCGGCACAGATCGGCCCGATCGCGCACGACTTCAAGATCGCCGACACGCCGGTGACGCTCGCGGGCTTCCAGATGGCGGCATTGACGTTCGCGATCTCGCTCGACCGCATCTTCGACGGTTTCGGACGTCCCTTCTTCGGCTGGGTCTCCGACACGATCGGCCGCGAGCACACCATGTTCATCGCGTTCGGCACCGCGGCGGTGATGCTGCTGACGCTGTCGGCCTATGGAAACATACCGATCGTCTTCGTGCTCGCGACCGCGGTTTACTTCGGCGTGTTCGGCGAGATCTACTCGCTGTTCCCCGCCACCTGCGGCGACACCTTCGGTTCGAAATACGCAACCACCAACAACGGCATGCTCTACACCGCGAAGGGCACGGCATCCCTGCTCGTCCCGCTCGCCAGCGTGATCTCGGCAACTTACGGCTGGAAGGCCGTGTTCGTGGTCGCGGTGGCGCTGAACGCGACGGCGGCGCTGACGGCGCTGTTCGTGATCAAGCCGCTGCGCCGCTCCTTCATCCTCGGCAAGGAAGCCGAGAGCGCCAACGCCGCGACCGGCAACGCCAAGACCGAGACAGCGTAGCGACCACACGCCTTTCAATCGGTCGAAAGGGGCGCAGCGATGCGTCCCTTTTTCTTTTTGGCACGATGACAAACGTCAGTATTGCTGCCGCAAGAATTTTCGGATCAGCCAAATCGAACGCTTGACGATTGGCATTATGTATACCACACTTCCCCTGTCATTCACCTAGGGAGGTTGCAATGCTGGTCGGAGACATTCTGCGCAAAAAGACACCGCGCGTTGTCACGGTGCGAATGAACGAAACGGTGGGTATCGCCGCCAAGCTGATGCGCGCCAACAATATCAGCGCGCTGGTGGTCAAGGACGTGGTCCGCTCCGAAGGCAACACCGCGGTCGGCATGTTCACCGAGCGCGACGTGGTGCGCGCCGTCGCCGAGCATGGTGCCAACGCCATTAACGTCAAGGTCTCGCAGCTCGTGTCGGTGCAGCAGCTGGTGTCCTGCAGCTCCTCAGACACGATCGAGCACGTCCGGCATCTGATGAACCGCAATCACATCCGTCACCTGCCGGTCATCGACGATTACAGCCTCGTCTCCGTCATCAGCATGCGCGACATTGCTGCTGCCGTTGACGAAGCGATCAACGGCTCGCCGCAAGCAGCAGCTTAAAGCGTCACACTTCCCCTGCGACCACCGGCCCCGGCTCGGACCTCTCCGAGCCGGACCGGATCTTTCGTCCCAAAATTCCGGACACCCGCGAGGATTTCATGAAGATCTGCATCTACGGCGCCGGCGCGATCGGCGGATATCTCGGGGTTCAGCTCGCACGCGCTGGCGCCGACGTCAGCCTGGTCGCACGCGGCGCCCACCTTGCCGCGATGCGCGAGCGCGGGCTGACCCTGCTCGCGGGCGAGGAGAAGCACACCGTGCATCCGCGCTGCACCGACGATCCCGCCGAGCTCGGCGTGCAGGACTACATCATCATCACGCTGAAGGCGCATTCGATCACCGGCGTGATCGAGAAGATGCAGCCGCTGCTCGGGCCGCAGACCCGCATCGTCACCGCCGTCAACGGCATCCCCTATTGGTATTTCTACAAGCACGGCGGCCAATACGAGAATTCGACGCTGGAGAGCATCGACCCCGGCGGACGGCAGTGGCGCGAGATCGGCGCCGAGCGCGCCATCGGCTGCATCGTCTATCCCGCCACCGAGATCGAAGCGCCCGGCGTGATCCGCCACGTCTACGGCAACAATTTTCCGCTCGGCGAGCCCTCCGGCGAAATCACCTCGGACGTGCAGCGCCTCGCCGATCTCTTCGTCGCCGCCGGGCTGAAAGCGCCGGTGCTCGACCGCATCCGCGACGAGATCTGGCTGAAACTCTGGGGCAATGTCTGCTTCAACCCGATCAGCGCACTGACCCATGCAACGCTCGACGTGATCTGCACCGATCCCTCCACGCGTGCGCTGTCGCGCGCGATCATGGTGGAGACGCAAGGCATCGCCGAGACGTTTGGCGTCAAATTCCGCGTCGACGTCGAGCGCCGCATCGAGGGCGCCCGCAAGGTCGGCGCGCACAAGACCTCGATGCTCCAGGATCTCGAGCGCGGCCGTCCGATGGAGATCGACCCGCTCGTCACCGTGGTGCAGGAGATGGGCCGCCTTACCGGCATCGCCACACCCGCGCTCGACTCGGTGCTGGCGATGGTGACCCAGCGCGCCCGCATCGCCGGCCTCTATGACGGCGTCTCCGCGCCTGCCGATCCCCGTGCACTGGCGGTGGCGTGATGGCGGGCGAAATGAAACAGTGGCTGCGCTTCCGCCATGCCGGTGCGACCGGTTTCGGCACCCTGACGCAATCAGGCATCAGCGTGCATGAGGGCGAGATGTTCGGCCGCCATGCAGCCACGGGCAAGACTCTGGCGCTGTCGGAGGTCGAGCTGCTCGCGCCCTGCACACCCAGCAAGATCGTCGCGCTGTGGAATAATTTCCACGCGCTCGCCGCCAAGCTGAACCAGCCCGAGCCGCCGGAGCCGCTCTATCTGCTGAAGGCGACCACCACGATCACGACGCCGGGCGCCGTGATCCGCCGCCCCTCTTACTACGACGGCAAGACCACCTATGAGGGCGAGCTCGGCATCGTCATCGGCAGGACCTGCGCCCGCGTCTCGCCGGCGGAAGCGGACAGCTTCATCTTCGGTTACACCTGCGTCAACGACATCACCGCCAACGACATCCTGACCAGCGATCCCACTTTCCCGCAATGGGCCCGCGCCAAGGGCATCGATGATTACGGCCCGTTCGGCCCCGTCATCGCAACCCGCCTCGATCCGGCCAAGCTCACCGTGCGCACCATCCTCAACGGGGCGGAGCGGCAGAACTATCCGATCTCGGACATGATCTTCACGGCGCAGGAGCTGGTCAGCAAAATCTCCCACGACATGACCCTGCTTCCCGGCGACCTGATCGCCGTCGGCACTTCGGTCGGCGTCGGGGTGATGAAGGAGCCGGTGAATACCGTGACCGTCGCGATCGACGGCATCGGCGAGCTGACGAACGAGTTTCGGCTGTAACTCGCTGCGTCATTCCTAGGCCGCAAATCCATCGTGGGCCCGGAATGAAGGCTCGCCGGCCATTTGCGCCGCAGCCCGGCAAAAATTGATCCTGCGCAAATCGGCGGTCGCGGCTGCCGCTATCCTTCCCGGCAACAGATCGATTTCTGATGCAAGGGAGGATGTCATGTCGAACGCCAGTAATGCACTTCTCTGGGCGGCTCTGTACTTCGCTCTCTCGTTCGCTGCGATCTTCGTGGTCTGGTTCGCCGACAAGATGCGCACGAACTTCCTCGGGAAATGATAGCCCGAGGCTCGCCGGCTCGCGCCGACGCCTGCTGCTAGCCTCCCCGAAAGGGGCCCACGCAGTGCCGTAGCCCGGATGGAGCGAAGCCTAATCCGGGACGGGCGTTTCTGCGCGCGCAGACCCCGGATTGCGCTTTGCTCCATCCGGGCTTACAGGCCTTGCCCCGCTCCCCGGGAAAACCTGGCACCCTGCTCTCCGCCAATCGACTGACGCAACCAGCAGTGGATCGCGCGACCGGAAACATCTGGCAACCCCGCCCGCCCCTTGATCTCGGTTCCGCTCTCCAATAGCAACTATGGCGAGAATGTGTCCCGGGTGGGGAAGTCACGATGTGGCTGTTTTTCGTGGTTGCCTGGTTTGTCCTGCTAGCCGCCATCGCGATCCTCGCCCAGCAGGCGTTTGGTTATGACGTCGCGCACCTGCCCGCGATGTTTGCGGACCTGCCGATGCCGCAGCGCATCGCAACCGGCGCGATCGTGACGCTCGGGCTGGCGCTGATCGGCGCCCCCGCCTGGCGGCTCTCGCGTCAGGACCGGCGCCTCAATACCCTGCGCGACCGCCTCAAGAAGACCCGCGAGGACGTCGTCGTCGCCCACGCCCTGCAAAACCACCTCGACGCCACCGTCCAGCACCTGATCGAAAGCGATCCCCGCGAGGCCGTCTCCGCCCTCCACGACAAGCTGGGCGAGACTGAGCAGCGCGCCCTGCTCCAGCAGGGCCGCAACGAATCCACCGACATGCACGACCAGCTCGCCGAGATCCGCCGGCGCCAGCAGGGAGTGCGAGAGATGGTGGGCAAGGTCGCCGATCAGCGGCGCGCGGTCGAGCCTGTTTTCACCGAGATCCGCGACCGCCAGAACCAGCTCGAACGCTCCCTGCTCGACCTCGAGACCGACGACCGCAAGAACAACCTCGCCGACCGCCTGAAAGATGTTGCGCGCGACGTATCGGCGCTGCTGTCACGGGTGAACGCGGTCCAGGACACTTTCGTGACCCTCAGCCAGTACAAGGAAGATCTGGCGAAATCCCATGCCGAGCTGATCCCGCTGCGCTCGTCGGACGCCGGCATCAATGCCCTGATCGGCGAGCTCGGCCTCAGCCATGACCGCCTGGCCAAGAGCATCGACGAGCTCGAGACCGGCGGCGAGGCGCCGCTCGACACTCGCGTCGAGACGCTCTCGAAGAACAAGATCGAGATCGCGCAGCGCCTCGCCCGCATCGACGACAGCTTCAACATCCTGAAAGCGATCCGGCTCGATTTCGAGGAGCTCGGCCAGCGCCAGGCCCAGCTCGAACGCTCGCTCGCCGACGTCGAAACCGACCCCGACGGCAAGACCCTCGTCGACCGTCAGAACGCGCTGAATGATTTCGTCCTCCAGTCGCGCCAGCGCCTGGGCGTGTTGCAGGAGACGCTGGCGACGCTGAACACCTTCAAGATGGAGCTGTCGAAGTCGCAGGCCGACCTCGTTCCGCTGAAGGCGCCGGTGTTCGGCATCGAGGCCCTGATCGCGGAGGTCGGCACCACCCGCGATCTTCTTGCGAAAACCGTCGGCGAGATCGAGGCGAACGGCGACGTCACCCTCGCCTCACGCGTCGATGCCCTCGCCAGGAGCAAGCGCGAGGTCGAAGACCGCCTCGCCCGCATCTTTGACAATTTCAACGCGCTCGATGCCTTGCGCAAGGACATCGGCGGCATCTTCTCGACGATCCGCAACAGCCTGAACCGGATCGGGTGAAGGGTGTGTAGGATGGGTAGAGCGCAGCGAAACCCATCATATCGCCCCGCGCAGATGGCCGATGGGTTTCGCTGCGCTCTACCCATCCTACAGACCCCCGCACTCCGAAACATCCAGACACATCACATCCCTGTACACCCGATCAATGCCGCCAACATGTCCCGCGGGTGCCGCAACTTGGACGCATTCGGCCGCCTTCTATGAGGCGTGTCTGGGGGCACGGCCGTGCCGTGTTTGGACCAAACCTTCTAGGGGTATGACTGTGAAGAAAATTGTAATTGCTCTGGGTGCGACGCTTGCTCTGGTGACGGCTGCGAACGCTGCGGATCTGCCGCGTCGCCAGCCCGTTCCCGTCTATCCTGCGGAGCAGGCGCCGATCGGCAAGATGCCGATTGGCAAGAGCCCGATTGGAAAGGCCCCGATCGGCAAGGCGCCCGGCCCGGTCGCTGCGCGCTACTGACGCGCAACGGAAATACGCGCAAGAAATCTGCGTAAGCGGCCGGTAGTCGAGGGGCACAACGTGACGAACACATCTGATCGATCGGGATCCTGCATCCTCGCGGGATTCGCTCTCGCGGCGATGCTCGCCTGCACCACCCCCTCGGCCTCGGCCCACGAAGCGAACAAGCGCGTTGCCGACGCCAATGCGCTTGCTACGACCGACTCCGCATCACGACCGGCGCCGCAATCGACGCGGCGCTCCGTCGCACGCGCAGAGAAAGGTCCCTACTACGTCGACTTCCGCGCGCGGACGGCGGCGAGCTGGGGCCATGCGTTCGTCTGGTACGGCAAGACCAGCGAGCGCGCCGTCGAAGTCGCGGGCCTCACGCCCGCCGGCGACACTTGGGCCTATGTGCTCGGTCACCTCACCTGGGTGCCAGCCGAAACCGGCGCGAGCTACGGCGACCTCGATCCGGACTATCTGACCGCGAACTACCGCGTCTATCTGAGCGAAGCCGACGCCAAGCGCGTCTTCGCCTATATCAAGAAATTGCAGGCGAGCTCGCCGGTCTGGAACGCTGAGACCACCAACTGCACCGGCTTCATCGGCGACATCGCCGAGTTCATGGGCCTGCAGGTCCCCTACCGCTGGCAGCGCCCGGAAAAATTCGTCAACAGCCTCAAGGAAATGAACGGCGGCCGCCAGATGGTGCGGCTGTCGGCGGAGTAGCCGTTATTCGCCTTTGACATGATTGGCGAGCATTCCTCGACAGTGCTATTGTAGGTGGTGAGCAGGCGCTGCGGGAAAGCGTCGGGCGTAGCGTAATCAAAACTCAATCGAGGCAAGACCGAGGACTATAAGCAACGCGCCCAGGTGCCGCTCATCCGTTCCACAAACCTTCACGGAGGTCGAGATGGCTAACAATCAGACGGGCTCAAGTGCTGACCGGTTGAAGCATCCATTTCTCGAAAAGCTCGGCGCGATACCGGCCGCAGCCGAGGGCCTGTTTGCATACAGCGCGAAGATCGTATGCGGCAAGCAATCCGAGGCAAGCTGCTGTTGTGTCGCCGGCGCCCGGCCGGGCGTGTATGCGACCGAGGTCAACATTCAAAATCTCAACCTGGTGACGGCACCGGTTCTGAAGTTCGTCGTGCCCTTGATCAACTCGGGCGCTGTTGTTGCGCGTGAACCCGACGTCGCCGACCCGACCACGTTCGCTGCACGTCAGGTAGAGGTCATCAAGCTTCCTCCGTTGGGGGCGACGATGGATGATTGCTGCCGTATCGCAGAGATGCTGCTGGGCGCGGCCCCGAGCGGAGACACCGCGCTCACCATCGCCATCCTGACGATTGTCAGCCAATTCGAACTGTCTGTCTCCGTCGTCTACACCGCGAACCCTCTGAGCGGAGACGGCATCAGCATCGACGTCGAGTATATTCCATCGCGACTCCTGCGGCTTCGTGGCCAAGGTTGACGCGGGATCCAGTTGGCGCTCGGCCTTCCGGGCACCCTTGGAGCAGCACCTTTGCTACCTCTCCGCCGTCGCCCCCTTTTCGCCAGGACGACGGCAGGAGAATACGCCAAGCGCCCCGCACCAAAATTATCCGCCCCACGGAATCCCCTCACGCCTCGCATGATCGCCCCGCCCCCACCGCACGGCGGCGCAATAGACATTTCCCGACCCCGGCGGCATCCTGCCGCCATCAACCGATAACAGAGCGCCACGCGAGGCGGGGGAAACAGATCATGCTGCAGACACGGTTCACAAAGCTCGTCGGCGTCGAGCACCCGATCGTCCAGGGCGGCATGCAATGGGTCGGACGCGCCGAGCTGGTCGCCGCGGTCGCGAACGCCGGCGCGCTCGGCTTCATCACGGCGCTGACCCAGCCGACCCCGGAAGACCTGACCAAGGAGATCGCGCGCTGCCGCGACCTCACCGACAAGCCCTTTGGCGTCAACCTCACCATCCTGCCCGCGATCAAGCCGCCGCCCTACGCCGAATACCGCGCCGCCATCATCGAGGCCGGCATCACCGTGGTCGAGACCGCCGGCAACAAGCCGCAGGAGCATGTCGACGAGTTCAGGAGGCATGGCGTCAAGATCGTGCACAAATGCACCAGCGTCCGCCACGCGCTCTCGGCCGAGCGCATGGGCGTCGACGCCATCTCGATCGACGGGTTCGAATGCGCCGGCCACCCCGGCGAGGACGACACCCCCGGCCTGATCCTGATCCCGGCCGCCGCCAACAAGATCAAGATCCCGATGATCGCCTCGGGCGGCTTTGCCGATGCCCGCGGCCTCGTCGCCGCCCTGGCGCTCGGCGCCGAGGGCATCAACATGGGCACCCGCTTCATGGCCACCAAGGAAAGCCCGATCCACCAGCTCATCAAGGAGAAGATCGTCGCCAATGACGAGCGCGAGACCGAGCTGATCTTCCGCACCATGCGCAACACCTCGCGCGTTGCCAAAAACGACATCTCGACCAAGGTCGTCGCCATGGAGAAGGAAGGCGCGAAGTTCGAGGACATCCGCGAGCTGGTTGCGGGCGCCCGTGGTAAGATGGTCTATGCGACCGGCAATTCGGACGAAGGCATCTGGTCGGCGGGCCAGGTGCAGGGCCTGATCCAGGACATCCCGAGCTGCGCCGAGCTGATCTCCCGCATCGTGCGCGAGGCCGAAGCCATCATTCGCAGCCGGCTCGAAGGCATGATCGCTCATCCGAGCGCACAAGCCGCTGAATAATCACTGCAAGAAGCGAGAGTAATTCATGAAGGCTTATGTCTACGGCCCTGACGGCGCTCAGATTTCCGACGTCGCTCAACCAAAGCCTAAGGGCACGCAGGTGCTGGTCCGCGTCCGCGCCTGCGGGCTGAACCGCGCCGACACCGGCATGCGCAAGGGCCACGCCCATGGCGCCGCCGGCGGTGCCGGCACCGTGCTCGGCATGGAATGGGCCGGCGAGGTCGCCGAGCTCGGACCGGATGCCAAGGGCGTGAAGGTCGGCGACCGCATCATGGGCTCGGGCGGCGCGGCGTTCGCCGAATACACCCTGGCCGATCACGGCCGGCTGTTCCGCGCGCCCTCGAACATGAACTTCGAGGAAGCCGCCACCCTGCCCGTCGCGCTCGCGACCATGCACAATGCGGTCGTCACCGTTGGCGGCATTCAGCCCGGGCAAGCCGTGCTGATCCAGGGGGCGAGCTCCGGCGTCGGCCTGATGGCGATGCAGATTGCGCGGCTCAAGGGCGCCAAGCTCGTGATCGGCTCGTCGACCGATGCCTATCGCCGCGGCCGTCTCAAGGAGTATGGCGCCGACCTCGCCGTCGACTCCTCCGACCCCAAATGGGTGGACGAGGTGCTGAAGGCGACGAACGGCGAAGGCGTCGACCTCATCGTCGACCAGGTCTCGGGCAAGGTCGCGAGCCAGAACCTCGCCGCCACCAAGGTCAAGGGCCGCATCGTCAATGTCGGCAGGCTCGGCGGCACCCACGCCGACTTCAACTTCGACCTGCATGCCGCACGCCGGATCGACTATGTCGGCGTCACCTTCCGCACCCGCACCATCGAGGAGGTCCGCGAGATCTTCGACGAGGTCCGCAAGGACATCTGGGGCGCGGTCGAGTCACGCAAGCTGCAGCTGCCGATCGACAAGGTCTATGCCTTCGCCGACATCGACAAGGCGTTCGAGCACATGGAGGCGAACAAGCATCTGGGGAAGATCGTCGTGACGCTGTGATCCCTGGCCGGGCGACGAGCGCCCGGTCTCGTAGGGTGGGCAAAGCGGAGCATGCCCACCACAGCGGTTGATCAGGAGACACTCGTTGGTGGGCACGGCGCTACGCGCCTTTGCCCACCCTACGAGACTGAGCCAGTGGCATAAGCAAGCATTCAATTCGGAAGCATTCGCAATAGTTTCGCTCCTGCAACTCACTCGCGACTACAGCTGTGGATCGTCGCTTGATGTTCAGCCCTAGGCTGCTAAATCCCCGGCCATGAGCGCACAGCACAACAAGACCTCGGTCGCAGCAATCTCGATCTTCGCCAGCGGCGGCATGGCGGCGGCCAAGTTCGCGGTCGGCATCGCGATCGGCTCGCTGGCGCTGATTTCCGAGGCCCTGCATTCCTCGATCGACCTGGTCGCGACCATCATCACCTGGGCGGTGGTGCGGGTGTCCGACAAGCCGGCCGACGAAGAGCACCATTACGGCCACGGCAAGCTGGAGAGCATCTCCGCGCTCGGCGTCACCGCACTGCTCTACGTGCTGGCCGGGGGCATCCTGGTCGAATCCTACAGCCGCCTGCGCGAGGGAACTCCGCCGCCGACCATCTCGGCCGTACCGTTCGTGGTGCTGGTGATCGACATCGTCGTGAAC
Organism: Bradyrhizobium sp. 61; assembly: GCF_023073075.1. NCBI lineage: Bacteria > Pseudomonadati > Pseudomonadota > Alphaproteobacteria > Hyphomicrobiales > Nitrobacteraceae > Bradyrhizobium > Bradyrhizobium sp. 61. The sequence goes on from NZ_JADPIU010000064.1 coordinate 448,885, forward strand.
TTGTGGCGTGCCCGCGCCCTGCACCGCGCTGCACGGGAAACGCGCAGCCAGGCCCTCGCGGCGGACGCGCTGCATTTCGCCTCCGACGTACTCGGCTCGTTCGCCGTGATCATCGGCCTGATCCTGGCCGCCCTCGGCTTCTGGTGGGGCGACGCCGCGGCGGCCGCCGCCGTCGCCGTAATGATCGCCCTGCTCGGCCTGCGCATGGCCGGCTCGACCGTGCAGACGCTGGTCGATCGCGCCCCCGAGGGCGCGCAGGAGAAGGCCACGGCCGCGATCCTTGGCGTGCCCGGCGTGATCGACGTCGAGCGGCTGCGGCTGCGCATGGTGGGCGCGACCATGTTCATCGACACCATCGCGAAGGTGCCGCGAACCTATCCGATCGACCGCGTCGAGGAGATCAAGCGCAAGGCGCAGGCGGCGGTCGACAAGGCATTCGGCGACGCCGACCTTACCTTCACCGCCGTCCCCGTCGCGCGCGACAACGAGACCGTGCGCGACCGGATCATGGTCATCGCACACAATTCCGGCCTCGCCATCCACCACGTCACGGTGCACGACCTCGGCGCCAAGCTCATCGTCGGCATCGACCTCGAGGTCGACGCCGGGATGCAGCTCGACGCCGCCCATGACATCGCCAACACGCTGGAGCGCAGCATCCAGGAGGAGTTCGGCGCCGACGTCGAGGTGGACGTCCATATCGAACCATTGGAACCGGAACTGCCGTTCGGGGTCGATGCCGTGCCGGAACGGGTGCGGGCCATCGCCTCCGCCCTGACGGAATATGCCGCCGGCGGCGAGATCTACGACATCCACAATGTGCGTGTCCGCAACACCGACGCCGGCGAGATCGTCAATTTCCACTGCCGCGCCACGCCCTCGATGAGCGTGATCAAGGTGCACGAGCATGTCGACGCGATCGAGCGCGCGCTCCGCCGCGCGTTCCCGAGCGTGAAGCGCGTGATCAGCCACGCCGAGCCGCCGCGGGCGTGACGCGAAATGTGCGGGGAGTCACACGTTCTCGTTTCGGACTCACCACGCACGTAAGTTTGCGGACGCAAAATGCGCAAACTGCGCGTTGGATAAGAATAAATTCGCGTTAACGATTCGTTGACTCTCGACAGCCTGCGAAAACTGGATTCAAATCAGGCTTGATTCGGAAGCGATGTGGGGCTGCTTCCGAACTCAAGTTGCAAGCAGGTTTTCCAGGGGGCAGAAGGCATGTCGCGTGCAGACGCCGCGAACGTGCGCGTCCAATCCGATTCGATCAAGGGATTGGCGCAATCGATCGCGAAACCTGCCTATCATCGGCTCCTGATCGCGGAGCCGGCGCTGCGCCGCGCCGTGCCGACGCTGATCATCGCGTTCCTGGTCACGATCTGTCTCGGCGCGTTCGTGCAGGTCGTCGATCAGACGCGCCAGAAGCGGCAGGTGCTCCGCCACGACATCTCGGCGCTGGCCGACCTGCTCGCAGAGCGGATCGATCGCCTGACCTCGTCGCGGCAGGAGCGGCTCAAGAACATCGAGAACCTGCCGACGCTGCTGCCCGATCTGATCCCGTCCTGGGGCACGGCCTCCGGCCGCCACGTCGTCGTCACCTCGGCCGGCGTCGACCGCCGCATCCTCGCCCGCATTCCGATCGACCGCGACCCCTCAGGCAACGACCGCCTGCTCGATGCGATCACCACGGCGCAACTGGTCGCGGCGCCGCCGCGCGACAACAACGTCTCCGACATGACGCTGCCGAACGGCAACGCCGCGATGGTGACCTCGCGGCAGATCAAGTCGCTGCCGGGCCTCGTCACCGTGATCCAGGAGCGCAACGAGCCGATCTGGGGCTCGGACGCCGCGCTCTCGGTGACGCTGTCGGCGACCACCGGCTTCGTCGTCCTGATCCTCGGCTTCGCCTTCCACTGGCAGTCGACCCGCGCCCGCGAGGGCGACCTCATCAACGACGCCGTGCGCGGCCGCATCGACACCGCGCTCAACCGCGGCCGCTGCGGCCTGTGGGACTGGGATCTGTCGCGCGGCCGGATCTTCTGGTCGCAGTCGATGTTTTCGATGCTCGGCCTCGACGGCCGTAACGAGCTCCTCACCTTCGGCGAGGTCAATGCGCTGGTGAAGTCCGACGACATCGACCTGTTCGAGATCGCCGACCAGCTCATCTCCGGGAAGATCGACCATATCGACCAGACCTTCCGCATGCAGCACGTCGACGGTCACTGGATCTGGCTCCGCGTCCGCTGCGAGAAGACGCACGGGGCGACCGATTCCAGCGTGCACCTGATCGGAATCGCCGTCGACATCACCGAGCAGAAGAGCCTCGCCGAACGCACCGTCGAAGCCGACCTCCGCCTGCGCGACGCCATCGAGACCATTCCGGAGGCCTTCGTGCTGTGGGACGCGAGCGACCGCCTCGTGCTCTGCAACTCGCACTTCCAGCGCCTGCACAAGCTGCCCGACAGCGCCGTCATCCCCGGCACCTCCTACGAGACCGTGCTCGAAGTCGGCCGCATGCCGGAGGTGCGCACCCGCCACAACGAGACGGCCAGCCAGGGTCCGGGCGCACGCACCTTCGAGGCGCAGCTCGACGACGGCAGCTGGCTGCACATCAGCGAGCGCCGCACCAAGGACGGCGGCTACGTCTCGGTCGGCACCGACATCACCCGCATCAAGGAGCACGAGCAGAAGCTGGTCGACAACGATCTGCGCCTGCGCGCCACCGTCATCGACCTGAAGCGCTCCCAGGCGGCGCTGGAGCGCCAGACCAACGAGCTCGCCGACCTCGCCGAGAAGTATCAGCGCGAGAAGACCCGCGCCGAGGAAGCCAACCAGACCAAGTCGAAATTCCTCGCCAATATGAGCCACGAGCTGCGCACGCCGCTCAACGCCATCATCGGCTTCTCCGAGATCATGGGCTCGGGCATGTTCGGCGAGCTCGGCTCGGAGAAGTACCAGGAATACTGCCAGGACATCCTGACCAGCGGCCATTACCTGCTCGAAGTCATCAACGACATCCTCGACATGTCCAAGATCGAAGCCGGCCGCATGAAGCTCGACATGGAAGAGCTCGACCTCGGACAGACGCTCGCGGAGTCCCTCCGTGTCGTCTCCGGCCGCGCACAAGACAAGCATCTGACGCTCGACGCCGGGATCGAGAAATCGATCTCGGTCGTTGCCGACCGCCGCGCGACCAAGCAGATCATCGTCAACCTGCTCTCCAATGCGGTGAAGTTCACGCCCGACGGCGGACGCATCGTGGTGCGCAGCCGGCAGCTCGACGACAAGATCGTGCTGTTGATCGCCGACACCGGCATCGGGATCGCGCCGCATTCGCTGGCGCGGCTCGGCCGCCCGTTCGAGCAGGTCGAGAGCCAGCTCACCAAGACCTATCACGGCTCCGGACTTGGACTTGCGATCGCGCGCTCGCTGGCGCAGCTCCACGGCGGCTCGATGCGGCTGCGCTCGAAGATCGAGGTGGGCACCGTCGTCCGCGTGACCCTGCCGCGCGATGCGATCAAGGCGGCGTCCGGGATGTCGGCTGCGGCTTAGAGCATGGCGGGAAGCTCGCCTGCGGCCATCCTTCGAGACGCCCGCCTCCGGCGGGCCCTCAGGATGAGGGCAGAGTGCGCAGCAGCAGTTTCAGCGAACACCGATACAACGGAGCCTCATCCTGAGGAGACCGCGAAGCGGTCGTCTCGAAGGACGAGGCGCTTGCTCGGGCCCTGCCGAACAGGTATCCACTTCGCTCGAAAACGCTGTAGACCCTACAATTGCAGCGACGGCGCCACTTCGCGCGCGACGTTGACCAGCGCCGCGATCAGCGGCGTCATCGGATCGCGCTGCGGGATCACCATGCCGATGCTGTAATTGACATCAGGGTCGGTGATCGGGATCGAGCGCACCGTATCGGACAGGCCGAGCGTCTCGGCGAGCTTGGCCGGCATCACGCTCGCCCAGCGCCCCGTCTTCACATGCGTGAACAGCACGAGCAGCGAGTTCGAGGTCAGGGTCGGCGTCGCCTCTGCGCCGACCGAGCGGAGCGCGCGGTCGATGATGCGGCGGTTCTGCATGTCGGGCGTCAGCAGGCACAGCGGCACCTGCCCGACCTCCTTCCACGTCACCGTCTCGCGATCGCCGAACATTCCGTCCGGCGCGGTCAGCAGGCGATAGCTCTCGTTGTAGAGCGGAATGGTGCGCACCTTGCCGATCGGCTCGTTCTCGATATAGGTCAGCCCCGCATCGACCTCGAGATTTTCGAGCAGCCCCAGCACCTCGGATGAGGTGGTGGACTGGATGCGGAAGCGCACCTCGGGATGCTTGGCGCGGAACGGCGTCGTCAGCTGGGCGACCATGCCGAGCACGGTCGGGATCGCCGCGATGCGGATTTCGCCGGAGAGCTGATGCTTCAGCCCGTTGATCTCGTCACGCATGGCGCGGGCATCGCCCACGATCCGCCGCGCCCAATCCAGCGCCCGCTCGCCCTCAGGGGTAAAACCCTGGAAGCGGGAGCCGCGTTGCACCAGCATCACGCCGAGGATCTCCTCGAGCTGCTTGAGCCCGGTCGACATCGTCGGCTGCGTCACGCCGCAGACTTCTGCAGCGCGTCCGAAATGCCGCTCCTTCGCCAGCGCCAGCAGCAGTTCAAGCTTGTCGATCAACCGGTCGTCCCCTCGGATGCCATCGTGGCATGCAAGCTAGCACGGCAGGTCATTACCAACACGGAAAAACCGGCAAGCGGAACGCGATTAATTGCATTTCCGTATCGTCCGATTGCACTTCCAGATCGATCGGAATTCGCAATCGCAGCATGAGACAGCTTTATTGATCTTCGAACGATTCCAAATAGTTTGCGATCAAGGGACGCTCAATCTGAGAACAAAGAATGACAGCGGTTTACGAGCCTTGGGACGAGACGCGCGGCGCCGAGATCATCGCCGAACATGCGAAGCAAGAGGGCGCGACGCTGGTCATCCTGCACACCCTTCAGGAGGCGTTCGGCTACGTGCCGGAGGCGGCGATCCCCATGGTGGCGCAGGCGCTGAATCTGTCGCGCGCCGAGGTGCATGGCGTGTTCACATTCTACCATGATTTCCGCCACAAGCCGGCCGGACGTCATGTCCTGAAGCTTTGTCGCGCGGAAGCGTGTCAGGCTGCGGGGGGCGATGCTCTCGCTGCGCGCGCCGAGGCGAAGCTTGGCGTGCCCCTCGGTAACACGACCGCCGATGATCGCGTCACGCTGGAGCCGATCTACTGCCTCGGGCTGTGCGCGACCGCACCGTCCGCGATGCTCGACGGCCGCCTCATTGGCCGGCTCGATGAGAAGCGCCTCGATGCACTGGTCGCGGAGGCACAGCGATGAGCATGCGTCTATTCGTCTCACGCGACGCGGGTGCGATTGCGGTTGGCGCCGACGAGGTTGCGCTGGCGCTGGAGCAGGATGCGGCCAAGCGCGGCGTTGCAGTCGAGATCGTCAGGACCGGCTCGCGCGGCATGTACTGGCTGGAGCCGCTGGTCGAGGTCGCGACGCCGCAGGGCCGGATCGCCTTCGGCCCGGTGACCGAGGCCGATGTGCCCTCCCTGCTCGACGCCCTCGCCAGCAACACGCCGCATCTGCTGCGGCTGGGGGCGACCGACGAGATTCCCTGGCTGAAGCGCCAGACCCGCCTCACCTTCGCCCGCTGCGGCGTGATCGATCCGCGCTCGCTTGACGACTACCGCGCCCATGGCGGCTATAAGGGCCTCGAGCGCGCGCTGTCGCTCGGCTCGGATGCGATCCTCGCCGAGGTCACCGCATCCGGCCTGCGTGGCCGCGGCGGTGCGGGCTTCCCGACCGGCATCAAGTGGAAGACCGTTGCGCAAGCGAAGGCCGACCGCAAATTCATCGTCTGCAACGCCGACGAAGGCGACAGCGGCACCTTTGCCGACCGCATGATCATGGAAGGTGACCCCTTCCTGGTGATCGAGGGCATGACGACCGCCGGCATCACCGTCGGCGCGACCAAGGGCTACATCTACATCCGCAGCGAATATCCGCATGCGGTCGAGGCGATGAATGCGGCCATCAAGGCAGCAAAGCGCGGCGGCTATCTCGGCGACAAGATCGGCGGCTCCACCTACAGCTTCGATCTCGAAGTGCGGGTCGGCGCCGGCGCTTACGTTTGCGGCGAAGAGACCTCGCTGCTGGAGAGTCTCGAAGGCCGCCGTGGCCTGGTCCGCGCCAAGCCGCCGCTGCCCGCGCATCACGGCCTGTTCGGCAAGCCGACCGTCATCAACAACGTGCTGTCGTTCGCCGCCATCCCCTTCATCCTCGCCGAGGGCGCCAAGGCCTATGCTGATTTCGGCATGGGCCGCTCGCGCGGCACGATGCCGATCCAGCTCGCCGGCAACATCCGCCATGGCGGGCTGTTCGAGACCGCGTTCGGCGTGACGCTCGGCGAGCTCGTCGACGATATCGGCGGCGGTACCGCCACCGGCCGTCCTGTCCGCGCGGTGCAGGTCGGCGGCCCGCTCGGCGCCTACTTCCCGCGCGCGCTGTTCGACACGCCGTTCGACTATGAGGCCTTTGCCGCACGCGACGGCCTGATCGGCCATGGCGGCATCGTCGTGTTCGACGACAGCGTCGACATGCGCAACCAGGCGCGCTTCGCCATGGAATTCTGCGCCATCGAATCCTGCGGCAAGTGCACGCCCTGCCGGATCGGCTCGACCCGCGGCGTCGAGACCATCGAGAAGATCATCCGCGGCGAGCGCGTGAGCGAAAATCTCGCGCTCGTCGAAGACCTCTGCAACACCATGAAATTCGGCTCGCTCTGCGCACTCGGGGGCTTCACGCCCTACCCCGTGCTCAGCGCATTGAAGCACTTCCGGGAGGATTTCGTCCCGGCCCCGACCACGCTTCAGGCCGCGGAATAGGAGAACAACGATGTCTCTGATCGAAGAAATCGACTACGGCACACCGCGCTCCAAATCGACGTCGATGGTGACGCTGACCATCGACGGCAACCAGGTCACGGTGCCCGAGGGCACCTCGATCATGCGGGCCGCGATGGATGCCGGCCACCAGATCCCAAAACTCTGCGCGACCGACATGGTCGACGCGTTCGGCTCCTGCCGCCTCTGCGTCGTCGAGATCGAGGGCCGCGCCGGCACGCCAGCCTCCTGCACCACGCCTGCCATGAACGGCCTCGTCGTGCACACCCAGAGCGAACGGCTGAAGAAGCTGCGCAAGGGCGTGATGGAGCTCTACATCTCCGACCATCCGCTCGACTGTCTCACCTGCGGCGCCAACGGCGATTGCGAATTGCAGGACATGGCCGGCGCCGTGGGCCTCCGCGACGTGCGCTACGGCTATGAGGGCGAGAATCACGTCTTCGCCAAGTCCAATGGCGGGGTGAATGCAGCCTGGATGCCGAAGGACGAGTCCAACCCCTATTTCACCTACGATCCGTCGAAGTGCATCGTCTGCTCGCGCTGCGTCCGTGCCTGCGAGGAAGTGCAAGGCACCTTCGCACTGACCATCTCGGGCCGCGGCTTCGACAGCCGCGTTTCGCCCGGCATGAGCGAGAGCTTCCTCGGCTCCGAATGCGTCTCCTGCGGCGCCTGCGTGCAGGCTTGCCCGACCGCGACGCTGACGGAAAAGTCGGTGATCGAGATCGGCCAGCCCGAGCACTCCGTCGTCACCACCTGCGCCTATTGCGGCGTCGGCTGCGCCTTCAAGGCCGAGATGCGCGGCGAGGAAGTCGTACGCATGGTGCCGTACAAGGACGGCAAGGCCAATCGCGGCCATTCCTGCGTCAAGGGCCGCTTCGCCTGGGGCTACACCAACCACAAGGAGCGTATCCTCAACCCGATGATCCGCGAGCGGATCGAGGATCCCTGGCGCGAAGTCTCCTGGGACGAGGCGTTCTCGTTTGCCGCTGCCAAGATGCGCGGCATCCAGAAGAAATACGGCCGTGACGCCATCGGCGGCATCACCTCGTCCCGCTGCACCAATGAAGAAACCTATCTGGTGCAGAAGCTGATCCGCGGCGGCTTCGGCAACAACAATGTCGACACCTGCGCCCGCGTCTGCCATTCGCCGACCGGTTACGGCCTGTCGCAGACCTTCGGCACGTCGGCCGGCACGCAGGACTTCGACTCGGTGGAAGATACCGACGTCGCGGTCATCATTGGTGCAAATCCCGCCTCCGCTCACCCGGTGTTCGCGTCGCGCCTGAAGAAGCGGCTGCGCCAGGGCGCAAAGCTGATCGTGATCGATCCGCGCCGCACCGAAATGGTGGAATCGCCGCACGTAAAGGCGTTGCACCTGCCGCTGATGCCCGGCACCAACGTTGCGGTCGTGACCGCGCTGGCGCATGTCATCGTCACCGAGGGCCTCGCCAACGAAGCCTTCGTGCGCGAGCGCTGCGACTGGGCCGAGTTCGAGGAATGGGCCGCCTTCGTCGCCCAGCCGAAACACAGCCCGGAAGCCACCGCGATCCTGACCGGCGTCGATCCGCAGGTGTTGCGTGAAGCCGCGCGCATCTACGCCACCGGCGGCAATGGCGCGATCTATTACGGCCTCGGCGTCACCGAGCACAGCCAGGGCTCGACCACCGTGATCGCGATCGCCAACCTCGCGATGGCTACCGGCAATATCGGCCGCCCCGGCGTCGGCGTGAACCCGCTGCGCGGCCAGAACAACGTGCAAGGTTCCTGCGACATGGGCTCGTTCCCGCACGAGCTGCCGGGCTATCGCCACATCTCGGGCGACGCCGTGCGCGACCAGTTCGAAGCGCTGTGGAACGTCAAGCTCAACCCGGAGCCGGGCCTGCGCATTCCCAACATGTTCGATGCCGCAATCGAAGGCACGTTCATGGGCATCTACGTGCAGGGCGAGGACATCCTCCAGTCCGATCCCAACACCAAGCACGTGGTGGCGGCGCTGTCGTCGATGGAATGCGTCATCGTTCACGACCTCTTCCTGAACGAGACCGCAAACTACGCCCATGTCTTCCTGCCCGGCTCGAGCTTCCTCGAGAAGGACGGCACCTTCACCAACGCCGAGCGCCGCATCCAGCGCGTCCGCAAGGTGATGACGCCGAAGAACGGCATGGCCGACTGGGAGGTCACCATCGCCCTCGCCAAAGCCATGGGCTTCGAGATGAACTACAGCCATCCGTCCGAGATCATGGACGAGATCGCGGCACTGACGCCGACGTTTACCGGCGTCTCCTACGCCAAGCTCGACGAACTCGGCTCGGTGCAGTGGCCCTGCAACGAGAAGGCGCCGGAGGGCACCCCGGTGATGCATATCGGCGGCTTCGTCCGCGGCAAGGGCAAGTTCATCGTCACCGAATATGTCGCGACCGACGAGCGCACCGGCCCCCGCTTCCCGCTGCTGCTCACCACGGGCCGCATCCTCAGCCAGTACAATGTCGGCGCGCAGACAAGGCGCACCGAGAACGTGGTCTGGCATGCCGAGGACCGGCTCGAGATTCATCCGCACGACGCCGAGCAGCGCGGTGTACGCGACGGCGACTGGGTGCGGCTCGCGAGCCGTGCGGGCGAAACCACGCTGCGCGCGGAGATCACCGACCGCGTCTCACCGGGCGTCGTCTACACCACCTTCCATCACCCGGACACGCAGGCCAACGTCATCACCACCGACTATTCGGATTGGGCCACCAACTGCCCCGAATACAAGGTCACGGCGGTGCAGATCTCGCCGTCGAACGGCCCGTCCGACTGGCAGAAGGCCTACGACGCGCAGGCGCAGCACTCCCGCCGCATCGCGCCGGCCGAGGCCGCGGAGTAACGGCATGCACGTGCCGGTCCAGGCCATAGACCGCGAGATCTGGCGCGACGGAGTCGCGTCCGAAGGCGCGCGCCTGATCCCGGAGGAGACGCCGCTGGCGCTGACCTATAATGGCGGCAGCTATGCCGTCATGATGGGGACGCCGCAGAATCTCGAGGATTTTGCGGTCGGCTTCAGCCTGGACGAAGGCATCATCAAGTCGGTCGATGACGTCAAGTCACTCGAGGTGGTCCGCCTCGACGACGGCATCGAGCTGCGCATGTGGCTGGCGTCGGAAGATGCCGCGCGCATCAGCGAGCGGCGGCGGCACATTGCCGGCCCGACCGGCTGCGGCATTTGCGGCATCGATTCGATCGCCGAGGCCGTGCGGCCTGCGGCCGTCGTCCCACCAGGGTCCAGCTTCACGCCGCAACAGATCATGACGGCGATGCAGGCGATCGCGCCCCTGCAATCGATCAACATGCAGACGCGCGCGGTCCACGCCGCGGCCTTCTGGTCGCCATCGAATGGCATTGTGGCCCTGCGCGAGGACGTCGGCCGCCATAACGCGCTAGACAAGCTCGCAGGTTCGCTGGCGCGCAGCCGGACGGACGCTAGCGTGGGCATGGTGCTGCTGACGAGCCGTGTCTCGGTCGAGATGGTGCAGAAGACGGCCGCAATCGGCGCCCCGGTGCTGGTCGCCGTCTCGGCGCCCACCGCGCTCGCGGTTCGCACCGCGGAGGCCGCCGGCATCACGTTGATCGCGATTGCCCGCAGCGATGGGTTTGAAGTATTCACGCACCAGAGTCGCGTTACGGCTCATCGTGCTCAGGAGATTATCGATGTCGTCGCCTGACCGCCTCGTCTACATGGCCAACCAGATCGGTACCTTCTTCAAGAGCCAGGGCCACGACAAGGCCGTGCCGGGGATCGCCGACCACATCAAGAAGTTCTGGGATCCCCGGATGAAGCGCGCGATCTTCGCCCATCTCGACGCGGGCGGCGCAGGCCTGGAGCCGAACGTGCGCGAGGCTCTCACCTCGCTGAAGCAGACGACGTCCCTTCCAGCAGCGCCGTAAATACGCGCCTCACCTCGCTCTGCGTTTCCTTCACGCGCGCCTCCAGCGACGAGAAGTCGGGCGCATCGCCGGCGCGCGCCATCACGCGCTGAAGGTCGGTGCCGGCGGTCTCGGGCTTGAAGCCGTCGCTGACGCAGAGCCGCAGGATCTGCGTCAGGTCGTGATAGAGCCGCGCCGCCGCGCGAAGGATCTCCGCCTCCGATTGCGGGAGCACGTTGAGCTTGGCGGCGTTGTCCAGAACCTGAAGGGTGCTGACGTCGAGAATTTCAGGCTTGTCATGGGCGTGCACGAGCTGGAGATATTGCGCGATGAAGTCGATATCGACCATGCCGCCTGCAGCGTATTTGAGATCCCAATGGTCGCTTTCGCCCTTCTCCTGCGCGATGGCGCGCCGCATGTCGGCGACGTCGTTGGCAATGGTCGCCCGATCGCGGCGGCGGGTCAGGACATCGCGGATGATACGCTCGATCCGCTCACGGAATTCATCCGAGGCCGATACCACGCGGGCGCGGGTCAGGGCCATGTGCTCCCAGGTCCAGGCCTCGTTGGCCTGGTAGTCCGCGAATGAGACGAGGCTCGACGCCACCGGACCGGCGCGTCCCGACGGGCGCAGCCGCATGTCGATCTCGTACAGCACACCGTAATTGGTGCGTGTGGTGAAGGCACTGATCAGGCGCTGGGTGAAGCGCGCGAAGTAGTGGGCGCCCTGAAGCGATTTGGCCCCGTCGGAGTCCGGATTGTCGCTGTCGAAATCGTAGAGCAGGATCAGGTCGAGATCGGACGATGCCGTCATCTCGCGGCTGCCGAGCCGGCCCATCGCGATGATCGCGGTCTCCTGATCCTTGATACGTCCGTGTTGGGCGGCGAAGCGTTCGGCGACAAGATCGTGCACGGTGTGGACGATGCCTTCGGCGACATCGGCGAAAGCCGTGCTGGCCTGCTGCGCCGAGACAGTACCGGAGAGAATGCGCGTGCCGATCAGGAACAGGCTCTCCTGCCCGAACAAGCGGAGACGGTCGAGAAATTCCTCATAGGAGTCGGCGTCGCGCACCGTCGCGGCCAATCGCGCCGACAATTCCTGCTTGTCCGGCATCGCGCCGAAGAATCTGGGATCGATCAGGCCGTCCATGAGCTGCGGCTTCCGCGCCAGCATCTCGCCGAGCCGCGGCGCCGCGCCGAGCACCAGCGCCACGAGCGCGACGAGATCGCGGTTCTGGCCGAGCAGCGTGATCAGCCGCCCGCCAAGCTGGAGTGCCTGGAGGAACTGATCGAACGCCACGACGGCGCGATCCGGCTCCTCGGCCCGCGCGAGGCCGTCGATCAGGGCCGGCACGAATTCGACGAAAGCGCTTCGCGTCTGGTCGTTGCGGAACACGCGGTAGTCGCCTGTGATCCAGTCGCGTATGGTCTGCGCGAGCGCGGCCGGCTTCTTGAAGCCGAGCGTCGTCAAATATTGCAGCAGGCGCGGATCGTCAGGACCTGCGCTGTAGTCGAGCGCCGGCAGCTTTGCCGTGCCGGTCGGGTCATCGCCCTCGAACAGCTTTTCGTAATGTCCCTGCACGATCTGGAGCTGCCGCAACAGGTCGCGCGCAAAGGCTTCGCGATCCGGATAGCCAAAGAAGCGCGCAAAGCGCTCGACCGCCTCCTTGTCGTCGGGCAACGCATGGGTCTGCTCGTCGGCGATCATCTGGAGGCGGTGCTCGACGCGGCGCAGGAATTCATACGCAATGGTCAGCTCGTCACGCGCGGCAAAGGTGATCCAGTTGCTGGTGGCGAGAATGTCGAGCGCGGCGAGCGTTGGCCGCACCCGCAACTCCGGATGGCGACCGCCGGCAATCAGCTGCTGTGTTTGCGCGAAAAATTCGATCTCGCGAATGCCGCCACGTCCGACCTTGACGTTGTGCCCCTCGACCGCGATCTCGCTCTGGCCGCGATAGGTCTGCATCTGACGCTTCATGTCGTGGACGTCGGCAAGCGCGGCGAAGTCGAGATGCTTGCGCCAGACGAAGGGCGCGATTTCGGCGAGCAGCGCCTCGCCCGCTTTGGCATCGCCGGCACAGGCGCGCGCCTTGATCATCGCGGCGCGCTCCCAGGTGCGCCCTTCCCGCTCGTAATAGTTCAGCGCGGCGTCTCGCGAAATCGCCACTTGCGTCGAGGACGGATCGGGACGCAGCCGCAGGTCGACGCGGAAGACGTAGCCGTCATAGGTACGCTGCTGGAGAATGCGCGCCACGCCCTGCGTCACCCGCACGAAGAACGGCTGCGGCTCGATGTCGGGCGCGAGCGTCGTGGCATCGGGATCGAAGAACACGATGAGGTCGATGTCGCTGGAATAGTTCAGCTCGCCCGCCCCCATCTTGCCCATCGCGAGCACGATCAGGCCGCAGCCCTCTTCCGGAGCTTCGGGATTGGGCGGCAGGATCTTTCCACGTGCGGCTTCCTGCCGCAGCTGGTACTGGAGCGCCGCCTGCACCGAGGATACCGCGACATCGGTCAGCGCCGCCGTCACCCGCATCACCGGCCAGACGCCGCCGATATCGCACAGCGCAGTGAGAAGCGCCGCTTCGGCCTTCATCCTGCGAAGCAGCCGCATCACCTCGGCTTCGTCGCCTGCCGCGAGCACCGCGTCCCTCGCCTCCGCGATCAGCAGGGCGAGATGCGCATCCGGATCGCATTCCAGCAACTGGATCAGCCGCAGCGGGTCAGTGCGCACCAGATCGAACAAATAGGGCGAGAATTCTGCGATGCCGGCCAGAATATCCCGCGCGAAGGGATGAGCCAGCGACACGCCAAGACGGGCCGATTGCGCCGGCTCGAGCTCGGCCAGCCAACTTTCAAGACGTCGTTCGTCGGTGGTGGAAGCGGCAATATGGGGAGCCTCCGCAAAGCGCGCGGCGAGGCTCTCACCAGTCTTGTCCGCGTTTCCCGGCGCGGAGTGGTTCATGCCACCTTCTGTGGCACATCCTGCATTGGCGGAGCAACCCTGTCGCCGGCGCGCGCCGGGAGCACCAGCGTGGCGACGAGGCCGGGCTGGGCATCACCCAGCCGCAATTCTCCGCCATGCAACGTCGCAACCGCGGCGGCAAGGCTGAGACCGAGGCCGGAGCCCGGCAGCGTGCGGCTGGCTTCAAGCCGCACGAATCGCTCGACGACATGCTTGCGGTCGGCTTCGGGGATACCAGGGCCGCGATCGGTGACGCTGAGCAGCACCTGGTCGCCCTCGCGCTTCGCCTCGATGATGATCTGCCTGGAGTCCATGCTGACCACGGTTCCACCGGTCTGCGCAACCGGCTTGCCGTACTTGATCGCGTTCTCGACCAGGTTGGCGAGCGCCTGGCTGATCAATTCGCGGTTGGCGTGAACCGGCGTCGGCTCGGCCTTGACCTTCAAGGTCATGCCATCGTCCTCGGCCAGCGGCTCGTAGAGCTCGTGGATGCCGCCCGCGACTTCGGCGGCGTCGAAATCATCCATGTTGCCGCGCGCCTGGCCGGACTCGGCGCGCGCGATCATCAAGAGCGCATTGAAGGTGCGGATCAAGCCGTCGGATTCCTCGATGGTCCGCTCCAGCGCCGCCCGGTAATCGGTCTCGCTGCCCGATTTCGCCAGCGCCTCCTCGGCACGGTTGCGCAGACGCGTCAGTGGCGTCTTGAGGTCGTGGGCGATGTTGTCGGAGACTTCCTTCAGCCCCGCCATCAGCGCCTCGATCCGCTCCAGCATCGCATTGAGGTTTTCCGCAAGACGATCGAGCTCGTCGCCGCTGCGTCCCACCGGCAAGCGGCCGCTGAGATCGCCGGTCATGATGCGCTGCGCGGTGCCGGTCATCGCATCGATGCGCGTGAGCACGCGGCGCGCGACGAAGATGCCGCCGCCGAGGCCCAGCACGACCACGATCAGGATCGACCATTGCGCGGCCTTGGCGACGATGCCGAACAGGCGCCGCCGCTCGTCGAGGTCGCGGCCGATCAGGAGGCGGAAACCGTTTTCGAGCTCGGTGACGCGCACCAGCGCGCGATGGTCGCGCTCGTCGGCGTCCTCGATCCGCTTGTAGGCCGTCTCCGACCAGCCGCGCGTCGCCATCACGCCCGGCGCCAGCGAGCCGACATTGCCGGCGATCGCCTGCCCGGTCGGCGTGGTCACGAGATAGAGGTTGGCGCCCGGCCGCAGCGCCCGGTACTCGATCGCGAGCACGAGGCCGCGCAGACCGCGACGGCCGTAGATCTCGTTGATCTCCGAGGTCTCGGCATTGACCGTCTGCGTGATTTCCTCGGTGATCAGCCGCCGCGTATTCCAGGCGAAATAGCCGAGCAGCGAGGCCGCGAAAATCGCAAACAGGAACAGGTAGACCAGCGTCAGCCGGAATGCCGTGGTGCGGACGAGTTTACCGAATGCCGTCACGGATCAGGTACCCAATCAGAGCGCTGCGCGTGCTATCACCAGTCATAGCAACTTCTCATATTCCCTTTTGTTTCAAGCAGTTACCGCATCTTATGCCGCCTAGTTCCCGGCCGTCTCTGGCGAAAAAGCGGCAAGTTGGCGCGACTCTCTTCGGAGGCATCTGGTCAGCGGAATGGAACGTTAAAGTGGCACTCAATTCGAACCAAGTTAAATCCCTGCAAGCTAGCGTTCATGCGGACGGCGGGGCTATCTGGTCATGGGCGGGAGCGGCGATCGGGTGTGGCCTTCCGCTTCACTGACCTTGACGGTAAACGGCGCGCAAATGGTGTTCGCCAGGACCGGCGAACGCGATAGCACGGCCGCGACGTACCGACGTTGAGCGGCGCGCCCAACCATCCCCGCGAATACGAGGTCACCCTGAAACGCGATCGCGTCGATCCGCGCGTCGAGGAGCGGCCCGGCAAGACCGAGGCTTGGACCGCAAGCCACTGAACCTTGCGAGATCACGGAACGGTACCCGCCCCGGCCGATGCGCCATTTCCTCGACACGCCGACGCGAAAGGACGGCGCGTGACATCCGGCGTCGTCCGCCGCGATAACACATAACATATCGAACGACGCACCTACATCAGTTCATATCAAACTGTTGCAAATGTGTATTATTTGTTCGCTAGAGAAAGCCATCAACGTTACGGGGGCTGGCGTCACAACTCGGCGGGCCGGGCTCGGTCATGGCAAGACCATGAGTCGAGATACTCCTAGCTGGGTAGAGTTATGCGACGATCAATGCCTCTCCCGCTGCCCTTGGGACCAGACAGGGTGAGATGCCCCGGTCAGGTGGAATTTCCCTGCGGTCGAGGTAGCGCCTTTTTGCTCCGAGCAACCGCCCGCCCGCCGAGGATGTGATCGACGATGGACATGCCGTTGCACAGAACCCGCGTCAACTATAGCGGTGGGCGGGAAGAGGCTTCGTGCTCGATGTCGGCCTTGATCGACCAACTGTCCGGACTGGCCCGGCGGCAATATCGGGTCATTCTCATCGTGCCTGCCGTGGCCATAGCCATCGGCCTGCTCTATCTGCTGATCACTCCCTCGCAATACACCGCGACCGCTACGCTTTTGATCGACAGCAGCACGCTGCGGGTCCTGCAGAACCAATTGCAGCCGCAGGGGGATATTCCGCTCGACACGCTTCAGGTGGGCTCCCAGGTCGAAATTCTCGCCTCGCGCAAGCTGGGACTCGACGTTGTAAGAAGCCTCAAGCTCGCCGACGATCCGGAATTCGCCGGTGGCTGGAGCCTGTTCTCGCGTCCGGACGTCACCTCAAACACGGTGGAAGAACGTGAGCAGAGGGCGCTCGATGAGTTTCTGGCCCACCGCTCTATCACGCGCGGCGACAAGACTTATGCGCTGAACATCTCATACACATCGCGTAGCCCCGAGACCGCGGCCAAGGTCACCAACGCGATCGCGGAGGCCTATATCGACGACCAGCTCGGCGCAAAATACCAGACAGTCACCCGCGCGGGCGCCTGGCTGCAGGACCGGATCAACGAGCTGAAGTCGAAGGCGGCGACAGCCGATCGCGCCGTCCTGGAGTTCAAGGAAAAGAACAACATCGTCGACCTCGGCGGACCGAACGTATCGGCCGGCAGCGCGAGCCGGCTCATCGGCGAACAACAGCTGTTCGAACTGAACAGCCAGCTCGCCGCCGCGCGCGGCGCCACCAGCGAGGCCAAGGCCCGGCTCGACCGGATCGAGCAAGTCCGGAAAATGGACGTCAGCGAGGGCGCCGTCGCAGATATCCTGAAAAACGAGGTCATTACGCGGCTCCGCAATCAGTATGTCGACCTGTCTGCGCGCGAGGCCAACATCTCGACGAGATATGGTGCGGACCATACGGCCGCGATCAACCTGCGCGACCAGATGGAGGAAACGCGCCGAAACATCCGCGGGGAGCTCGGACGGATCGCTGGCAGCTACAAGAGCGATTACGAGATCGCCAAGACGCGCGAAGAAAGTTTGGAGCGGTCGCTGGCCAGCCTGGTATCCGAGGGCCAGCTCACCAACCGCGATCGGCTTGGATTGGCCGAGCTCGAAAGCTCGGCCAAGGTATATCACACGCTCTACGACACTTTCCTGCAGCGTTATATGGAGGCGATACAGCAGCAGTCGTTTCCGATCACCGATGCACGCGTGATCAGTCCAGCCGTCGCGCCGAAGAAGAAGAGCAAGCCGGTGGCGTCATTCGTCCTTGCCATCGCGCTCACGATGGGCCTGATGGCGAGCTTTGGAATTGCAGCCTGGCGCGAGGCAGTCGACGGCGTCTTCCGCACGGGATCGCAGGCCGAACAGGAATTGGGCGTCCGTTGTCTGTCGGTGATTCCGCTCGCGGCTGGACAGGCACCTCGTGCACCATCACCTCCGCGATCGATCGCGACCGGATTCGATGCAGAGGCCGGTCGACTGGGTCCGCCGCCGCAAACCGTGGAGAACGTGGCGGCGGATACACCCCATTACGCATTCATCGATCCGTTGAAGCGACGCGCGGTCGACGATCCGATCTCGGTCTTCACCGAAGCGTTTCGCGCAATCAAGATGAGAGCGTGGCTGGAATCCACCATCCGCGAGAACAGGCTGATCGGAATCACCTCGACCGTCGCGGGTGAAGGCAAGTCCACTGTTGCCGCGAACCTTGCGTCGCTGTTGGCCGATGCCGGTCGACGCGTGATCCTGATCGACGCGGACCTGCGCAATCCTACGCTTGCCCGCTCGCTCACGCCACGGCCGTCAACCGGATGGCTGGAGGTGCTGAGCGGGAAGATTGATCTCGCACAGGCCACGGGCCGAGACGCCGCCACGGGACTGGCGCTGCTGCCTCTGCTGCTGACCGAAGCTCCGGTCCATTCCGACGAAGTGCTGGCCTCGCAGGGATTTCGAACCCTGCTTGATCGACTGCGCGAAAGCTATGATTATGTTATCGTCGACCTTCCGCCGATCGCACCCGTCGTCGACGTGCGTGCGATCGTCCCGGTGATCGACTCCTTCGTGTTCGTGGTAGAATGGGGAAGCACCAGGATCAAGGCGGTGCGGCGTCATCTGCTAGCCGAGCCGGACCTTCACGATCGCCTGCTTGGCGTGGTGCTGAACAAGGCCGATCTGAGGGTTCTCGAAAAATTTGAGCAGCCGGGTGTTTATCAGAATGGATACTACAGAAGTGGCAGCTAGAGGTGCCGTTGAATCGATACCGAGAGGACGCCGCGCCGGATCCCCGCTTCGGCGGGGGCGAGCCCTCGGATGAGCAAGCGGATCGCTCTCATCACCGGCGTGACCGGTCAGGACGGCGCCTATCTCGCCGAATATTTGCTGTCGCTCGGCTATGTCGTGCACGGCGTCAAGCGGCGCTCGTCCTCGTTCAACACGGCGCGCGTCGATCACCTCTACCAGGACCCGCATGTCGGCAACGTGCCGTTCCTGATGCACTATGGCGACATGACGGATTCGACCAATTTGATCCGCCTGGTGCAGCAGATCCGGCCGACCGAGATCTACAATCTCGCAGCTCAAAGCCACGTCGCCGTCAGCTTCGAGAGCCCGGAATACACCGCCAACGCCGACGCGATCGGCGTGCTGCGCCTCCTGGAAGCGATCCGCATCCTCGGCATGGAGAAGGAGACGCGGTTCTACCAGGCCTCGACCTCCGAGCTCTACGGCCTGGTGCAGGAGATCCCGCAGAAGGAGACGACGCCGTTCTATCCGCGCTCGCCCTATGGCGTTGCAAAACTCTACGGCTACTGGATCACGGTGAACTACCGCGAAGCCTACGGCATGTTCGCGTCGAACGGCATCCTGTTCAACCATGAGAGCCCGATCCGCGGCGAGACCTTCGTGACCCGCAAGATCACCCGCGGCGTCGCCCGTATCGAGGTCGGGCTGGAACAGACGCTCTATCTCGGCAATCTCGAAGCCAAGCGCGACTGGGGCCATGCCCGCGACTATGTCGAGGGCATGCACAGGATCCTGCAGGCCGACAAGCCCGATGATTTCGTGCTCGCGACCGGCGAGATGCGCTCGGTGCGCGAGATGGTCGAGCTGTCCTTTGCCCATGTCGGCCGCCGCATCGCATGGCGCGGCAAGGGCGTCGAGGAGACCGGCGTCGATGAGGCGAGCGGCAAGACCGTGGTAAAGATCGATCCGACCTATTTCCGTCCGACCGAGGTCGATCTCCTCGTCGGCGACGCCAGCAAGGCGCGCGAGGTGCTCGGCTGGACGCCGAAGCGCAGCTTTGCCCAGCTTGTCGAGGAGATGATGACGAGCGATCTGGCCGAGGCAAAACGGGATGCGGCCAGTGGCAAACGCACCGTTTGAGCTGAGGGGCAAAAGCGTCTATGTCGCCGGCCATCGCGGCATGGTCGGAGCCGCGCT